>JBDRNO010000260.1:0-100385 GCA_043811005.1 Bacteroidota bacterium
AGTTTTGGTCATTGAGTTTTTGAGCATTGTGATTTATTTGTTATTTGGTACTTGTAATTTGTAATTTTAAAATTCATCCAAACATTCGGACTTTATAGACGGACACTAATTAGTGTTTGTCTATAAAGTGACAAAAATTGATAATTAAGGGAAGTATGCCTCGTCCCTATGTAACATTAAAAACCCTATGCTGTTTCAAAAATAAAAAAACATGACTTTGGAGACAGACATTAATTAGCAAAAATAAACGAAATTATGTTCTTTACATTTATATTTGCTCAATTATGTCATTAAATGTAAATGAACAATATCCCAAATAAAGATAAATTCCAGCTCAAATTACGTAAAAATATTTTCATCTTTTTGAGCATTTTACAAAGTTTGAATTTGGCTGCTTACCATGTTTTATGGATAAAATTTTTACAATTATTCTTTTTACCCCTGGATTATTTTCCCTCAGTTATAGAAAGGTTATTTCTGAGAGCCAATATTGAAAATAAATATCCGGTTGTCTTTGTAGTAGGGATTCAACGCACGGGTTCAACATTTGTATCACAGGTCTTGGCTGACACGTTAATGTTTGCTCCATTGGGGAATCTTGCAACGATCTTTTCGCGCTCTCGATATTATATCCACCGGCTATTTAAGATCTTTTATCATTGGTGTCCGATTAAAATAAGCTGAGTTTCAATTGATTAGGATTTTGTTCTTTGACATCTTGATATATTTGATTTGTAAGTAGCTCATTTAGAGGCGTTTTGTCCAAAAGCGAAACACTCAAAATCTGTAGAATTTCGTATGTTGACCGCTTAAGTTTCAATTTGCTTTTGACAATAGCTACCAGTGTGTATGTAATGATAGCGATGTAAACTTGTGTTTTTACTGCATTTGGTGTTGTTCCCCAAAAAGATTGTATTTTCAAGTGTTGTTTTATCCACTTGAAAAACAACTCTACTTTCCATCTGTATTTGTAGAGTAGAGTAATCTCCTGCGGGAACAATTCAAAATTGTTTGTCAAATATACAAACACTCGCTGTTCTTTGCTAACATAATATTTCACCCTGCGGAGTTTCTCCGGGTATGACTTTGCTGATTTGTAACCGACCAATTTTGCAATTTGGTCACACCTTACACCGGTAGATTTATCATGCTTATTTGAATACATCCTGGTAAAACGAAAATTATCTTTTGCCCGGGTAACAAAATATGCTCTGCTTTGATGAATGGTATAAAGCCGTTCAAAGTCAACATAGGCCCGGTCAAGTATGTAAAAGCCTTCTATCTCATATACAAGATAATCTAATCCGTGTACGTCATGAGTTGCTGCGTTTGTAATATGAACGAAATTTGGAATAGATGTTTTTACATCGTATAGCGTATGTAGCTTAATAGCAGCTTTGGTTTTCCGAGAAACACACCTGTCAAATACCCGTGAGGGTAGAAGGTCGGTTAATTGTGAAAAGACATATCTTCCTTGATTCATAGCTTTCGGTTTTTTTCCGAAGCTATAAAACCAATTTAAATCGTCACCGACTTAAAATTCTATATAAATCAAATATATCAATAATTTCAAAGAACTATTTATTAATTTTATCGGACACTAATGATGAAACATAATAAAAGAAAAAAACAAGATAGAATACAACAGGCGAAAAAATCGTCAAACATGACCGGAAAAAGCCGGGAAGGGGATATAATAAAGAGAGAAAAAACAAACCGGCTTAAAACCGGCATAGTTTTATTGATCATTATGTTAATCACCTACGTCTCATTTTCCCCATCCCTGGATAATGATTTCACTAATTGGGATGACCCAAAATACCTTACGGAAAATAATCAGATAAAATATCTCTCTTTAACAAACCTGAAAAATATTTTTTTAGGCAAAGAACTTAAAGGTAAATCATACGTACCCTTATCTCAGGTAAGCTTTGCATTAGAATACAATTACTTTCGCTTATATCCTAAGATTTATCATTTCAATAATCTTCTGCTTCATTTATTGAACACTGCCCTGGTTTTTTGGTTGATATTGTTATTATGTCAAAAATTAGGGGTTTCAGTTATCACTGCCCTATTATTCGGGATACACCCGCTACATGTAGAATCTGTTGCCTGGCTTACTGAACGCAAAGACGTTCTTTCCTCTTTTTTCTACCTGGCAGCAATTATTAGTTATATGATATATCGTTCAAAAGACAAATACAAACCCTTGTTTTACGCTTTGCTATTATTGTTTTTTATACTATCCTGTTTGGCGAAATCTTCTGCTGTGACCCTTCCTGTAATATTAGTGGTGATTGACTATTTTTCGTATAAAAAATTCCACTTTAAAACCATCGTTGATAAAGTTCCCCTTTTTGTTTTATCACTTATATGGGGCATTATTACTACGATAAAAAATAAAGGGAGCATTGCCTCAAGCGAGGCATTCACTCTCTTGGAAAGAACGCTTTTTGCATTTTACGGCATTGTGAACTATTTATACAAGTTGATTGTACCTGTCAACCTTTCTTGCTTTTATCCCTATCCCAACCTGATTGATGGAAGATTACCAATCATCTTTTACATTGCTCCCTTTATTGTTATGATATTGGCATTCCTGGCTTACAAATCCATAAAATATACTAAAACCATTGTTTTCGGAGTTTTATTTTTCTTTTTTACAATTGCATTGGTGTTGCAATTTTTTCCCGTTGGCCCTAATATTGTAACCGACAGATACACATATATACCTTATATCGGAATATTTTTCATCATCGGGCAGGGATACAGTTATCTGCAAGATCAAAAGACAAAGAGATTTTCGTTTCTAAAGCAAGTTTCACTAATAGTTTTAATATGCTTTATTGGTGTTTTATCCTATCTAAGTCACGCACGGTGTAAGGTATGGAAAAATAGTCTGACTTTGTGGACGGATGTGATAAATAAATACCCCAACAATCCCGAAGGTTATCTGAACAGGGGACAATATTACACCGATATCGGTGAACTTGATAAAGCATTGCCTGATTATAACATCACAATTGCTCTTAAGCCCAATGCTACCTTAGCTTATATTAACAGGGGCAATGTTTATGGCAGGAGTGGAGAATACGACAAAGCACTTAATGATTACAGCAAAGCTATTTCATTGAGCCCAACCACGTCTAAAATATATCTTAACCGCGGTAATGTATATGGTCTGCAGGAAAAGCACGACTCTGCCATCGCTGATTTCACCAAAGCAATATCCCTGGAGCGCAATTACTTAGATGCTCATGTGAACAGGGCAATTTCATACTCTAAAATAAAAGAGTTTGATAAAGCTTTTGAGGATTTCAACAAAGCATTGGAGATACATCCGACCTCTATAAGCACTTACGCTATGAGAGCTTATGCTTATTTAGACCAAGGCAGCTACGACAAATCAATAACTGACTACAACATATTGATAAAATTTGATCCTAAGGATGCAAATTCTTACTTTTACAGGGGGCTGGCTTATCAGAAAAAAAAAGATTACAACTCTGCTATAAGAAATTACAGTATGACACTCAAAATTAATCCCGGCAATGGTGCAGCTTATCTTAACCGCTCTTTGTCTTATGATGCTAAAAATGATTATCCAAAGGCATTACAGGATGCCCTGTCTGCACAGAAATTAAGTCAAAATATGGGTAGGGATTATATTGAACGGCTCAGGAAAGCAGTAGACAGTAGGCAATAGGCAGTATGGAAATATACAACATCAATACCAAAAGGCTGAAAACCCGGGAATCTGAAAACGTTAACTAGTGATTGTTAATAAAATCAGATTTTTGTGCAAAAATATGAGATATTTAGAGACGAGTCATGCCTCGTCTCTACTTCCCAAAATACCGAGATTTTAAAAAAAAGTCATTATTGGTGGACACAAATCAAAATGCAACCATCAGCAGGTCAATATCCTTATACGGAATATTAAAGGCCTCACCGAGCATTTTACTGGTAAGAATCCCGCTGTACAAATATACACCATGGCGGACTCCCCTGTTTACTCTTAGCATATTATCTATACCTCCTTCTTCTCCCATGTTTATAAGAATAGGTGCGAAAATATTGCTCAGGGCATAAGAAGCTGTACGGGCAACCCTCGAAGCGATGTTTGGGACACAGTAATGAACAACGCCAAATTGTCTGTAAACCGGCTCATTATGATTGGTTACTCTTGAAGTTTCAAAACATCCACCCTGATCAATACACACATCAACTATAACCGACCCGAATTTCATCTCTTTTACCATCTCTTCACTGACCATGCATGGCGTTCTTTTGTCTGGTGCACGTACAGCGCCAATAGCCACATCCGCCCTCTTTAGCTCTTTCTTTAATACTTCCGGTTGAAATATACAGGTAAAAACCCTTGTTCCCAGAACATTTTGCAACCTCCGTAATTTAGATAATGAATTATCAAATACTTTTACGATCGCTCCCAACCCTAATGCAGCCCGTGCAGCAAATTCCCCAACTGTCCCTGCACCAAGTATCACTACTTCAGTGGGAGTTACTCCAGATACACCGCCCAACATCAACCCTTTTCCTTGATTTACATTGCTTAACAGCTCAGCAGCTATTAACACTGCCGTGTTTCCAGCTATCTCACCCATCGACCTAATAACAGGATAAATACCATCATCTCCCTTAATTGTATCAAAAGCTATTGCAGTCACTTTTTTGAAAATAAGTTTTTTAATATAATCTTTGGGTTGAACAGGAAGTAGCAGGGTAGAGAAAATAGTTTGCCTTCTTTGCAACAAATCAATCTCTTTTAAAGTGAGGGGAGCAACTTTCATAATAATATCCGCTTTGTAAACTTCCTCAGCAGTCTTCACTATTTTACCGCCAGCTTCACTGTAATCATTATCCTGGAAATTGGCTGCCTTTCCCGCATCTTTTTCAATAACGACCGTATGCCCGTTATTAACCAGTAAAGAAACCGAATCCGGAACCAATGTAACTCGGTTCTCCTGAAGGAAAGTCTCTTTGGGAATGCCAATAAAAAGCCGAGACTTTTTCCTGCCAACCTCAAGCTTTTCCTCCTGAGGCATTAATGTCTCAAACTTTGCAAAAGACGGAAAGTCTTGTTTTGTACCTGTCATAAGTGATTTGCGATTTGGGATTTATGTTTAAGTATCAGAATTTCAATATTATTTCTTCCGCCAACTGGCGGACAAAGGACGCTAAGAATTATTAATTATTAACTAACATCGTTGAATAGTGATATGTCTTTTTTCGTTTTTATCAGCTTCCTTTTCTTCAATTATCACTTTTACGTAATTAGGGGGTAAAAGAGTTTCAATTTTTTCCGGCCATTCGATAAAACAGTATGAATTACTATAAAAATAATCTTCATATCCCATATCATATACCTCATAAATATTTTTTATCCTAAAAAAATCAATATGATAAATTGTTACAGGGTGCTGGGGGCTGGGCTCTGAAGGCTTAGTGCGGATTTTATAAACATTAACTATAGAGAAGGATGGGCTGACAGCAATGTCTTCAACCCCCAATTGTTCACATATCGCTTTAATAAAGGTTGTTTTTCCCGCCCCCATTATACCGTAAAATGCAAAAATCCTGTCATTCTCACAAAAATCCAAAAGCTCTTTTGCTGCGATTCTTAGGTCAGTGAGGTTATTACAGATGATCTTTTTTTGAACCAAGTTTTATTAATTTATTGTATCGGAATTTAACAATTCATTTCGTACTTATAACAACCACCGGTATCAACATTTCCTCCATTGATATGCCCCCGTGCTGAAAGGTGTTCTTGAAAAAATTAGCGTAGTAATTATAATTATTGGGATATACAAAATACTTATCCTCTTTGGCAAAAATATATGAAGTGCTGACATTGGGTTTTGGCAGGAAAGCATCCGCGGGATTCCCCACTGCAAACACATCTTTATTATCATAGTTTAATAATTTTCCCTGCTTGTAACGCAAATTAGTTGTTATGTTTTTGTCGCCAACCACTTTAGATGGTTCCTTAACACGGATAGCTCCATGGTCAGTTGTTATAACCAGTTTTGCCTCTTTCCCATGTCCAGCCTGGGACAACCTGGCAATTTGCCTTAATGTCTCCAATAATGGTGAATGCTCAAACCATGATAAGGTCAATGAACGGTATGCAGCTTCATCATCAGCCAGTTCTTTGATTATCTCTATTTCAGTCCGGGCATGTGAAAGCATATCAACAAACTTGTAAATTATAACATTTAATTGGTTATTCATCAAGTTGTTAATATTGTCAATCAATTTTTTCCCGTCTTTCAGATTTGTGATTTTCGTATAGGAATACTTGACATCTTTCCCAAGTCGTTTGAGCTGTGCATCTATAAATTCCTCTTCGTGCATGTTCTTTCCTCTTTCATCAGTATCGCAAACCCATAATTGCGGGAATCTTTTTTCGATTTCCGATGGTAAAAGACCAGCAAAAATTGCATTTCTCGAATATTGAGTAGCTGTAGGTAAAATACTGTAATAAAGTTCTTCTGTTTCTATTCTGAAATGTTCGTTTATTATTGGTAGAAACGATTTCCATTGGTCATATCTGAGATTGTCAATAAGTATCAAGAACACTGTCGTTCTATTCTCAAAAAGAGGGATGACCTTGTTTTTAAAAAGTGTGTGTGATAACACAGGAGGAGCAGCCCCACCCCCCGACCCCTTCTCCGCCAGCTGGCGGAAATGGGAGAGCCCGCCCCCAGACCCTCCTTCCCTCTTGCCTGTGAAATTCTCGTCAGAACCCGAAGCATTGAGCCAGCTTAAATAATTTGACTGAATAAACCTGCAGAATAAATTATTGGCTTCTACTTTTTGCATTTGTAGTATTTCATTCATCCCGCTATCATTTGAACTCTCCAACTCCAATTCCCAATAAACTATCTTTTTGTAAATATCTATCCATCTCTCATGACTTAAATCATCATTTAATGCCATTCCAATATTTCTGAATTCCTGCTGATAAGCCGAGGTGGTCTTTTCGCTAACCAATCTTTTTGTCTCAATATTTTTTTTAATTGACAATAATATCTGCTTGGGATTAACTGGTTTTATTAAGTAATCAGATATTTTTGAACCAATGGCATCATCCATCAGGTTTTCTTCTTCGCTTTTAGTGATCATCACTACAGGCAGATCGGGATAAGAATTTTTTATTTCACTGAGAGTTTCAAGCCCTGATAAACCGGGCATTTGCTCATCAAGAAACACAATATCAAAATGGCAATCATCTATCAGGTTCAAAGCATCATCACCGTTATTTGCAGTGACTACTCTATATCCTTTCTCCTCTAGAAAAAGCACATGCGGTTTCAACAGGTCAATCTCATCATCTACCCAGAGAATATTTATTTTTTCCATTTTTTATTATTTGCTACATGACAAATTTAGATAAATTTATACTAATTTCAATCCAAATATGCTTAATATAATAGTAATCTTGACTTTATAAACGCTAAAAACTTTACTTTTGCAATAATTATAATGTAAATAAGTTTTAATAAACTGAAATTAATTTATATTTTTGTCTAAAATTGCTAAAATGGAATTTTCAGCTGAACAAATATCAGAACTATTAGGCGGACAAATTGAAGGTAACCCTGAAATAGTTATCAACAAGGTTTCTAAAATCGAAAACGGTAGTCCCAATTCTATTTCATTCCTGGCAAATCCAAAATATACACCATACATATACTCCACCAACGCTTCAATCGTAATAGTAAACAAGAACTTTGTTCCTGAACAACCTATTAATGCAACCTTGATCAGGGTTGACGATCCATATCAATGTTTTGCAAAGCTGTTGAATACTTATGATAAGGAAAAACAAAACAAAACAGGTATTGAACGTTCATCCTATATATCAAAAAAAGCTCAATTAGGAAAAAACGTATATATTGGCGCATTTGCCTATGTGGCTGATAATGTTATAATAGGAGATAATGTAAAGCTTTATCCACATGTTTATGTAGGGGACAATGTTGAAATAAAATCCGGCACTGTATTATATGCCGGAGCTAAAGTCTGTCCTGGTTGTAAGATAGGCGCTAATTGCACAATCCACATGGGAGTTATTATTGGCGGTGATGGATTTGGGTTTACATTGCAATGTGATAATGATTATCAAAAAGTGGCACAAATTGGAAATGTAGTTATTGAAGATAATGTAGAAATAGGAGCAAATACTGCAATTGACAGGGCTACTTTGGGCTCTACAATTATCAAAAAAGGAGTAAAATTAGACAATTTAATACAAATTGCCCATAATGTAGAAATTGGTGAAAACACTGTAATCGCGGCTCAAACAGGCATTGCAGGCTCCACCAAGATCGGTAGAGATTGCATGATTGGCGGTCAGGTAGGCATTGTAGGACACATAACTATCGCAGATAAGGTGAAAATCGCTGCTCAATCTGGTATTTCTTCAAATTTAAAAGAAGGGGAAATTGTTCAGGGCTCTCCATCTTTTTACATTGGTGACTATAAGAGAGCTTACGTATTATTCCGAAGACTTCCCGAACTGCAAAACAGAATTAAAGAATTGGAAAAAGAACTCCGCAAACTCAAACAACCTGCCTTGTAAGCATATGACAGAAAAGCAAAAAACAATAAAATCACCTGTTACAATTTCCGGTATCGGCTTACACACAGGGAAAAAAGTGATTCTTACTTACAAGCCAGCCCCTGAAAATCACGGATACAAATTCCAGAGAATAGATTTACAGGACAAGCCCATTATAAATGCTGACATTGATAATGTAATTGATACTTTAAGAGGCACCAATCTTAAGCAAAACGGAACTTATGTTAATACTGTTGAACATGTACTTGCGGCTGTTGCAGGACTCGGGATAGATAATATATTAATTGAGCTTAACGGGCCTGAAACGCCTATTATGGACGGAAGTTCATCTGCATTCATTGAAGCGCTTTCCAAAGCCGGCATCCTGGAACAAAATGCCGGGAAAAAGTATTTCGATCTGAAAACAATAGTTCACTATCTTAACAACGAAAGCCAGACAGAAATTTTAGCTGTACCTTGCCCTGAATTTCGTCTGACAGTTATGGTTGATTACAGCTCTCCCATTTTAGGATGTCAGCACGCATCACTCGAAAACATAAACGATTTTAAAGATAAAATCTCTTCAAGCAGAACATTTGTTTTTTTACATGAGCTCGAAAATCTTGCAAAACAGAACCTGATAAAAGGAGGAGATTTAGATAATGCTATTGTTGTAACCGACAAGGTTGTTGATGATGCCACTGTAGAACGTCTGGCAATCTTATTGAACAAACCAAAAGTAAAAGTTAGAAAACAGGGAATCTTAAATAATGTTGTTCTAAAACATCAAAATGAACCTGCTCGTCATAAATTATTAGATATTATTGGGGACATGGCATTAATCGGCATGCCGATAAATGCACAAATTATTGCATCAAAACCGGGACATACTGCAAATATTGAATTCGCAAAAAAAATAAAAAAACTTATCAAGCAAGAAAGATTATCAAACAAACCTCCGGTATACCGGCCTGATACCTTACCCTTATTTGATATCAATCAGATAAAAAAGATACTCCCTCATCGCCATCCTTTCCTGTTTATTGACAAAATACTTGAAATGAGTGATACCCATGTAATAGGGCTCAAGAATGTCACTATGGATGAACCCTTTTTTAAAGGTCATTTTCCAGGTAACCCTATTATGCCCGGTGTATTACAAATAGAGGCAATGGCTCAAGCCGGAGGAGTGCTGGCTCTTAGTTCAGTGCCCGACCCCGAAAATTACATCACTTATTTTCTGAAAGCTGAGAAAGTGAAATTTAAAAATAAAGTTGTCCCAGGAGATACGATCATATTCAAATTAGAATTAATTTCCCCTATCAGAAGAGGAATATGCCACATGAAAGGCCTTGCCTATGTAGGAAACAAAGTGGTAATGGAAGGTGAGCTAATGGCACAGATCGTAAAAAAGGATAACGATAACTAAAAAATGACAAAGCCAATCGCAAATATCCATCCTGAAGCTAAAATCGGCAAAAATGTTGTAATCGAACCATTTGCAACCATTGATAAAAACGTTACAATTGGTGAAGGCACTTGGATCGGTCCCAATGTAACGATTATGGATGGTGCACGAATAGGAAAAAATTGCAGGATCTTTCCAGGAGCCGTAATATCCGCTGTTCCACAAGACCTGAAATTCAAAGGAGAAAAAACCTCAGTTGAGATTGGAAATAATGTCACCATCAGAGAATTCGTAACTATTCACAGAGGCACGGTAGAGAAATATAAAACTACTATAGGCAACAATTGCCTTTTAATGGCTTATGTTCATATTGCCCATGATTGTATCATCGGAAATAATTGTATCTTGGCTAACAGCGTCACTCTTGCAGGTCATGTTGAAATTCAAGACTACGCAGTTTTAGAAGGTTTGGTGGCTGTTCAGCAATTTGTTAAAGTCGGGGCTCATTCCTTTATCGCAGGAGCATCCCTGATCCGGAAAAATGTGCCACCTTATATTAAAGCAGCCCGAGAACCACTTTCTTACGCTGGAATTAATTCTATTGGCTTAAGGCGAAGAGGGTTTAGTAACGAAATCATTCAGTGTATAGAAGACATATACCGCATAATTTACGTCAAAACCAATAACATTTCACAAGCACTTAGCGTTGTCGAACTCGAAATCCCTGCCTCAGAGGAAAAACAAAATGTTATAAAATTCATAAGGGAATCCACTAAGGGGATTATGAGAGGACCTTCCTTGGCTTAATCTATATAATAATTAACGCAAATTGCCACTTATTACTTTTTTTTTAGTGAGATATATAATTGCTAATGAAAAACTGGTGCTGGTTACTGGTGCTGGTTGCTGGTATAAGTCTTATAAAACAAGCATTATGGACACAAACAAGCAGCCAGTAACTGAATATAATTTATTGTTAGGATATGATTACCAAATCACTTTTAATAAGTAGCAACTAAAATTTATAATGGCAACTACCGCTGATTTCAGGAATGGATTGTGTATAGAATACAACAACGAGCTTTATACAATCGTTTCGTTTCAACACGTAAAACCAGGTAAAGGACCTGCATTTGTCAGGACAAAATTAAAAAGCATAAATACAGGGAAAGTAATTGATCACACTTATAATGCCGGAGTTAAAATAACAACCGCAAGAATTGAAAGAAGAGCTTACCAGTATTTATACAAAGATGACAGTGGCTACAACTTTATGCACTCCCAATCTTTCGAGCAAATTTTTATCCAAGAAAAGTTAATAAATGCGCCTGAATTATTAAAAGAAGGTCAGGATGCGGAGATCATTTTTCATGCCGACACCGAAACCCCACTCTCCTGTGAATTGCCACCTTTCGTTGAACTGGCTGTTACCTATACTGAACAGGGCGTAAGAGGAGATACGGCAACCAATACTTTAAAACCGGCTACTGTTGAAACCGGGGCTACCATTAAGGTGCCTTTGTTTATTAATGAAGGAGATAAAATAAAAATAGATACACGGACAGGAGAATATTCGGAAAGAGTGAAATGATAAAATAGTTGACAGTAGGCAGTTGGCAAGAACATTTCTGCTTTGCGAAAAACTTTGCGAACTTTACGGAAAATACAAATTCATCTTATATAGTTTAAAAAAATTTGTTTCTCCATCAAGCATTACTAACAATGAAACTCACCCCCCCTCAAAAACTAAAGGATATCGCAAAGCTCATCAACGCAGAATTTGAAGGCGACACTGATCATTTGGTTTCCGGGATAAACGAGATTCACAAGGTAGAAAAAGGTGACTTGGTTTTTGTTGATAATGAGAAATATTATGACAAAGCACTCCATTCTTCCGCAACTGTTATTCTAATTGACAAGAAGGTAATATGCCCCGATGGAAAAGCACTATTAATTTCTGATGATCCTTTCAGGGACTTTAACATCCTTACCCGCCATTTCAACTCTTTTGAAAAAGCCAATTCCGCAATTAGCGATACGGCTGTTATTGGCAAGGGAACAATTATACAACCCAATGTCTTTATAGGAAACAATGTTAAAATAGGAAAAAATTGTATTATACATACTAATGTCAGCATCTACGATCTCACCGTTATAGGCAATAATGTCATTATTCATGCAAATACCGTCATCGGTTCAGACGCTTTTTATTATAAAAAAAGACCTGGAAAGTATGATAAATTACATTCATGTGGCAAGGTACTGATCGAAGATAATGTGGAAATAGGCGCCTGTTGCACAATTGACAGAGGTGTTACGGGTGAAACGTTGATAGGTGCCGGTTCAAAATTAGATAACCAGGTACATATCGGGCACGATACCATTATAGGAAAAAACTGCTTGTTTGCCGCCCAGGTGGGTATCTCAGGCGCTGTAGTAATTGAAGATGACGTAACGCTGTGGGGGCAGGCAGGTGTACCTAGCAATATCACAATAGGTAAAGGAGCAGTAGTATTAGCCCAGTCGGGAATCACAAAATCACTACAGGGAAATAAAGTTTACTTTGGCTCTCCGGCTGGCGAAAACATGAAGAAGCTGAGAGAACTGGCTATGATAAGGAAAATTCCGGAGATTATTGAGAAACTTAGGAATAAAAAAATCAGGTAGTCTTACAACTCACTGCTTTTATTTTATTCCATCCCTGGATTTTATACGCTAATAAAAATTACTTATAAATACCAATTTCAGTCCTCCTGACCTTTGATAAACTAACTTAATATTTTTAGTTTTATGTTTTGAGTTATTGTTATTTGGTTACTTGTTTTTGTTTTTTAGTTATTGGTTTTGCTTCTTCACCTAATTCCTTGTTTTAGTAAAATATTCAGGCGAGATTGCTTAAATGAGAGAAAACTAAACGACTTTAAAACCAAAA
Organism: Bacteroidota bacterium; assembly: GCA_043811005.1. Classification (GTDB taxonomy): domain Bacteria; phylum Bacteroidota; class Bacteroidia; order NORP154; family NORP154; genus JBDRNO01. Next base: position 12,931 of record JBDRNO010000260.1, read on the forward strand.
CTGAAAACTATTCAACAATAACTAACCAACTAAAAACCAAAAACTACATTATCTCCTTCCTTATAAAAGTAACCTTAGCTATTATTCTCTCGTAGGTATCCTCTGAATGGAATTTCGTAAATAATACCTGTCACCGGAATCTTTATAAACAATACCTGCACTTTTAATATCCAGGTCATTCATTAACTGCTCAATATTTTTCAGATAATTCAAGCTAGTTTGCCGGTCTTCATAAATAGTGGCATAACCCAGATCAATTGTATTGATCCCTAAATTTAATGACTTTGAAAAGTTGGAGTAATATTCAACCTCTCTTGAAGCATCGATCAAAACGGGTTTGTAAGGAATATTATATACTTTTAGTGCGGATGCAACCTGAAGTGGTGTGGGAAGAATAAATACCCTAGCTTTCCCGCTATCCAAACCCATTGATTCTGTCATATCAATAGTTTCATAAAGATCATCTTCAGTATCCTGGCTTTCATCAACTGAACAACCCAACATGTTAAAAACAGGGTGATGATTAATAATGTAGCAATTTCGTGCTTTTTCATTTTTATAATTTAATAATTTGAAGGTAAAAACTAGGAATTAACTAATAACAATTACTGACAAATTATTTAACGATGATCTTTTCCCTGTAATCCTCATTAAATGAAGTTCCCCGAACTATGTACACTCCGGGTTTTAAGCTATTGGAAGTGTCAATTGAAAATGAGAACGACCCCTCGCTGCTTCGGTATGGTATAGTAGAATAAACCTTATTACCTAAGGCATCAATCATTTCCACCTTTATTTCGGTATTTTCATTGTCCTTACAATCTGAAAGGTCAATAGTACAATATCCAATGCAAGGATTAGGATATACCTTTAAAATACATGTTCCTTTGGTAGTAACTTCATAAGAAACGGCAACTACATTACAATACTCAAATTTCCCATCGTAATCAGTTTGTTTTAACCTGTAGTATGAAATTCCCCGTAATGGATCATCATCATAAACTTCATAATTTAAAGTTGTGTTGCTGTTTCCCGCACCGGGAACTTCGGCAATTTCTTCAAATGTGAAACCATTGGAACTCTTCTCAACGGTAAAATAATCATTTTTGGTTTCACTTGCTGTGATCCATTTCAAAACGACCTTTGTATTATCAACCAGGGTTGCGGTAAAGCTCATCAGTTCAATAGGTAGCGTACCTTTACTTCCCACGGCAAAACGGGAAAATCCGGATATGCCGGTTGCGTTTCTTGAACCGGACGAGCCGTCTCCATCATCCTGTTGCTTTGTCCAGCCTGAGCCATCATGCTTACTGATATAACATATTGTATTGTCAAACCCGATAAGGTTACTGTTCCTCCTGAAATGTCTATCAACGTGTTGTCTCCTTCACCTTTCTTAAAACTTGTGGGACCATCATTAGTGAATGTACCCCCGGAGATATTAAAAGAAGCTAAAGTAGTTCCCTCACTATTACCATCTAACTCAATCCCATCGGATGCTGAATTAATAGTCACTGTTCCTCCATCCATATCAAACAGTGCATCTAAACCATTTTTTCCCTTTATGATCAGTCCATCACTATCGTTGTCATCCAAATCAATTGTTAACGTGCTTGCACCGCTCATATTGAAGGTAGCCCCTTCTTCTATTTTTACATACCCATAGGTATTAATATTCCCCCCGGAAAAATTAAAAACTGCACTTTCTTTCACCTTAATACCCTTTCCATCACTAGTATGTGTTACTGTTCCTCCGCTCATATTCACCTGGGAGCCTGCTCCGTCAACTACAAAATCTTTGTTATCGACAGTCAGATCTCCTCCGGCTTGAATATTTAAGATTCCTCCGTTTTCAATTATTAGCTCATTCACTTTTTCAGTTGTGGCAAGGATCGGATCATTCGTGCCGGCGGTATAGGCAGTGGCTGAGGGATCGATCATCGCTTTATGAGCCGCAGTGGGAACTCCTGTAGACCAATTTGCCCCGATCGTCCAGTCTGAAACACCGCCAGGATCTCCTCCAATCCATTTGGTAGAAGCACCATTGTCTGAATATGTATTGTTGGGATTGATAAGTAAACCTATAAACATAAAGCCACCAAAAGCAATTAAAAATATAATTGATTTTTTTTCATTTCAAATGTATTTTATAAGTTAAATAATGATTTAAATATTTATATTTTTATACGTAAAAAAAATCTAATGGTTTTATTTTTATCTAAAATAAAATTATTTTTAGCTATTCTGCTTGTTTCTATTAATAATTTTGTAATTTTGCGTCCCCAAAAATATTGGGGTTATTTTTTGTGCTATTAATTAATTATTTAATAATTCTGTTTTATTTATGCCTACAATACATCAATTGGTGCGTAAAGGGCGCAAGAAAACCACAAAGAAAAGCAAAGCCATTGCATTGGGTTCATGTCCTCAAAGAAGAGGTGTGTGTGTGAGGGTATATACAACTACACCCAAAAAACCCAATTCGGCTCTGAGAAAGGTAGCAAGGGTGCGGTTAACAAATGACAAAGAAGTAAATGCATACATTCCCGGCGAAGGACACAATCTGCAGGAACACTCGATAGTTTTGGTTAGAGGGGGTAGGGTAAAAGATCTGCCGGGCGTCAGGTATCACATTGTCAGAGGTACTTTGGATACAGCAGGGGTTGAAGTTAGGACTCAAAGAAGATCAAAATACGGAGCAAAAAAACCCAAGAAAAATTGACCTTGAGGTTAATCATTGATAGTTATTGATTAATAACAAAAGAACATAACATAGTAAATTTATAAAAAAGGAAATCGTATTAAATTTGAGTGAAGAAAAAATATGATAAAGACACTGGTTATTGAAAGCACAAAGGAAAAATTTTAATATGAGTTCATTTAAAACATTGAAATTCCTATACTATCTGGTTAACCAATCAACTGATAACAAATGAGAAAATCAAGAGCTAAAATACCTATATTGCCACCAGACCCAAAATTTAATAATGTTTTGATAACAAGGTTTGTTAATAACCTTATGCTAAATGGGAAAAAAACTATTGCATTTAACATATTTTTTGACGCTCTTGAAATAGTAGAAAAAAGAAGTAAAGAAAAAGGGGTGGATGTATGGAAAAAAGCGCTGGACAATGTTACACCAAATGTAGAAGTAAAAAGCAGAAGAATTGGAGGTGCTACATTTCAAATACCACAAGAAGTAAGGCCCAGGCGAAAGATTTCCCTGGGGATGAAATGGATAATAAGTCATGCACGTCATCGCACTGGTAAGAGCATGAAAGAAAAGCTGGCACAAGAAATTCTTGCAGCATCTAAAGGAGAGGGTGGTGCATATAAGAAAAAAGAAGATACTCGTAAAATGGCTGAAGCAAATAAAGCATTTTCACATTTTAGATTTTAAAATAACGAATGATAGGTGATGAGAAAAGATTTAGAATTTACCAGGAATATCGGGATTATGGCTCATATAGATGCAGGTAAAACTACAACTACTGAACGTATACTATATTATACTGGCATTAACTATAAAATGGGTGAGGTACATAATGGTACCGCAACAATGGATTGGATGGCTCAAGAACAGGAAAGGGGAATTACTATTACTTCAGCTGCAATAACTACATACTGGAATTATCGCAATCAAAAATACAAAGTGAATATTATTGATACCCCGGGTCATGTTGATTTCACTGTTGAAGTTGAGCGTTCCCTGCGGGTGTTGGATGGTGCTGTAGCATTATTCTGTGCAGTAGGCGGTGTAGAACCGCAATCTGAAACGGTTTGGAAACAGGCAAATAAATATAATGTTCCCCGTATAGGTTTTGTAAATAAAATGGATCGTGACGGAGCCGATTTTCTAAATGTAGTAAGCCAGATAAAGAAAAAATTGGGTGACAATCCTGTTCCCTTACAAATTCCTATAGGCGCTGAGGAATCCTTTAAAGGAGTTATTGATCTGATCAGGAATAAAGCTATCGTGTGGGATGATTCAACACTTGGTATGACTTATACTGAAATTCCCATACCTAACGATTTAACAAATACAGCAACTGAATGGAGAGAAAAGTTGATTGAAGCAGTTGCAGAATATGATGAGGATCTATTTAAGAAATTTATTGATGCTCCTGACTCAATTACTCAAGATGAGTTGATAAATGCCATTAGAAAAGCAACAATTAACAGGTCAATTGTTCCTATATTATGCGGCTCTGCTTATAAAAATAAAGGTGTTCAAACATTATTGGATGCTGTGTGTTCTTTTTTGCCAAGTCCGGTTGAAATTAGTTCTACTAAAGGAATTAATCCAAAAACCAAACATGAAGAAGAGAGAAAACCGGATGTAGATGAACACATGGCAGCTTTGGTATTTAAAATTGCCAGCGATCCTTTCTTTGGTCAATTGGGTTTTATTAGAATGTATTCAGGGGCAATCGATGCCGGAACGCTAGTATATAATACACTTACAGGTAAAAAAGAGCGAATTTCCAGAATTTTTCAAATGCATTCCAGTAAACAAAATCCCATAAAAAGGATCGAAGCCGGTGACATTGGGGCTATAGTTGGTTTTAAAAATATTCGCACAGGCGATACTCTCTGTGATGAGAAACATCCTATTGCATTGGAATCAATGTCATTCCCTGAACCTGTCATCAATATTGCCATTGAACCCAAAACTCAGGAAGATATAATAAAGCTTGGAAACGCATTATCTAAATTAGCAAAAGAAGACCCTACTTTTACGGTTAAAACCGATGAAGATTCCGGGCAAACAATAATTAGCGGAATGGGTGAGTTGCATCTGGAAATATTAACCGACCGGATAAAACGTGAATTCGGAATAGAATGCAATCAAGGCCAACCTCAAGTATCATATAAAGAAATTATTAATGGTACAGTTAGACATCGTGAAATATATAAAAAACAATCTGGTGGTAGAGGAAAATTCGCAGATATTCAAGTAATTTTTGAACCAAGCGAAAATGGTAAGACTGGATTAGAGTTTGTAAATTTGATGAAGGGTGATAAAATTCCAAAAGAATTTATCCCGTCAATCGAAAAAGGATTTAAGACAGCAATGAATAATGGTGTATTAGCTGGTTATCCTATGTATAGCTTAAAAGTTAAATTAATTGACGGCTCTCATCATATTGTTGACTCTGATTCCCTTTCGTTTGAAATTGCCGCTAAGGTCGCTTATAGAAATGCATTGCCAAAGGCAAATCCTGTGCTTCTTGAACCTATTTCTAAGTTAGAGGTCGTTATGCCAGAAGATTATATGGGTGATGTAGTGAGTGATTTAAACAAAAGAAGAGGGCAAATGGAAGGTACTGACTTTAAAGGTGTGGATTGTGTGATTAATGCAAAAGTTCCTTTAGCTGAAATGTTCGGCTATATTACAACATTAAGAACATTAACTTCCGGCAGAGCTTCCTCAACCATGGAATTCTCTCATTTCGCTGAAATGCCTAAAGTTATATCTGAAAAAATAACGTCTAAAATAATATGACTCAAAAAATAAGAATAAAACTAAAATCTTACGATTATAACCTGGTCGATAAATCAGCTGAAAAAATCGTAAAAACCGTTAAATTAACAGGTGCTGTTATTAATGGGCCTATACCTTTACCTACAAACAAGAAAATTTTTACAGTATTGAAATCTCCGCATGTCAACAAAAAAGCGAGAGACCAATTTCAAGTGTGCTCTTATCAACGGCTTCTGGATATTTATAGCTCAACATCAAAAACTGTTGATGCATTAATGAAATTAGAATTACCAAGCGGGGTTGAAGTAGAAATAAAAGTTTAAGCAGTAAAATCAGTAAAATTATCATATCAGTTGTTTTATGAATTATTTACATAAGCCCGAATAATAAAGGAATAAAATATAAAAAACTTTGAACTTTAATCTTTGAACTGTAGACTATGCCAGGACTGATAGGAAAAAAAACAGGAATGACCAGCTTTTTTGATGATAGAGGTAAAAACATAGCATGTACTATCATTAAAGCCGGACCTTGTGTCGTAACTCAGATCAAAACCATTGAAAAAGATGGATATGAAGCTATTCAATTAGCTTATGATGAAAAGAAAGAAACCAAAACTACAGCTGCATTAACCGGACATTTTGCAAAGGCAAAAACAACACCTAAAAAAAAATTAGTGGAATTTCATGAATTTTTCACATATCCGGCTCTAACCACGGCAGAATCAGGACTGAACGAAACGGGTCATGAAGACGAATCCACACCTCATATAGATGAACCTATTGAACAGACTTCCGGGGAAAAGGTTAATATAAAATTGGGTGAGACGGTTACTGTAGAACTTTTTAATGAAGGGGAATTGATCAACATTGTTGGAACTTCTAAAGGAAAGGGATTTCAGGGGGTGGTTAAACGCCATGGATTTCACGGTGTTGGCGGTCAAACACACGGGCAGCATAATAGAAATAGAGCTGGGGGTTCAATTGGCGCATCATCATTCCCATCAAGGGTTTTTAAGGGCATGAAAATGCCTGGTAGAATGGGTGGAAAGAGAGTTAAGGCAATGAAACTGAAAGTCATGAAAATTATACCGGAAAAGAATCTTCTTGTAGTGAAAGGAGCTGTTCCAGGAGCAAACGGTTCTTATGTGATGATCGAAAAATGATAATCAACAAAAAACTTTAATTACAATAAATAATAAACCATTCGCAGTTGATCTTTTTAAGTAAATGAAATTACCTGTCATAAATATCAAAGGCAAAAAAACAAAAAAAACAATCGAATTAAACGATGATATTTTTGCTATTAAGCCCAATGACCATTCTGTCTATTTGGATGTTAAGCAATATATGGCAAACAAACGGCAGGGAACACATAAAGCAAAAGAAAGATCAGAAATTACTGGTTCAACACGAAAAATCAGGCGACAAAAAGGAACCGGTATGGCCCGTGCTGGAGATATAAAAAGTCCTATTTTCCGGGGTGGAGGGCGAGCATTCGGCCCAAGACCAAGAGACTATGGTTTTAAACTAAACAAAAAACTGAAGAGATTAGCACGAAAATCTGCTTTAAGTTATAAAGCAAAAGATGAATGTATTGTTATCCTGGAAGATTTTACCTTTGATGCTCCTAAAACAAAGAATTACACTGAATTATTAAATAACCTGAACTTATCTGGCAAAAAAACATTATTGGTGCTTTCAAAACCAAATAAAAATATACTTCTTTCATCCCGTAACTTACAAGAAGTTGACGTTATAACTGCCTCCGATTTAAACACTTACTGCATTATAAGGGCAAATAATTTGTTGCTTGTTGAAAGTTCGGTAAAAGAAATTGAAAATATATTAGAAAATTAGAAAATTAGTGAATTGGTAAAATAGTATAGTGGTGAATTGGCATATTGGATTATTAAGTTAATTGGAAAGGAACCAATCACCAAATAAACAGATGAACAAATGAACTTACTAAAAAAACCTATCGTTACAGAAAAAATGACAGATCAAAGTGATAAGTATAATCGCTATGGTTTTATTGTTGACAAGAATGCAAATAAAATTGAGATTAAAAAAGCGGTTGAGGAGATGTATGGCGTTACTGTTGATAAAGTAAGAACCCTGAATTACTCAGGCAAACCCAGATCAAGGAACACGAAAAGCGGTGTAATTCACGGGAGAACCAAAGCATTTAAAAAAGCAATCATCCAACTCGTTAAAGGTGATGTAATTGATTTTTACAGTAGTGTATAAAATTCTTGAGGATCAATAGAAAATAACAAGAACAAAGCTGAGTAATTTAATTGAAAAATAATTCCGATACGTTTAAATCAAAATGTCAGTTAGAAAATTAAAACCCATTACCCCGGGACAGCGTTTTAAAATTATCAGTGCATTTGACACTATTACAAAATCTGTTCCTGAAAAGGCCTTATTATCATCAAAGAATAGATCTGGTGGTAGAAACAATACAGGAAAAATGACTATACGCTACAGGGGCGGTGGACATAAAAAAGGTACAGGATAATTGATTTCAAAAGAGATAAACACGATATTCCTGCTGTTGTTCGGTCTATCGAATATGACCCAAACAGAACAGCCCGTATTGCATTGATTTATTATGCTGACGGTGAAAAAAGATATATTATCGCACCCAATGGTTTAAAAGTAGGGCAGAAAATTATTTCCGGCAAAGGTATTTCTCCCGAAATTGGAAATACACTTTATTTATCTGAAATACCTCCTGGTACGATTATTCATAACATAGAATTAAAACCCGATCAGGGTGGTATACTAGCCAGGGGAGCCGGTGGGCATGCTCAACTGATTACCCGTGAGGGCAAATATGCTGTTGTAAAACTCCCTTCAGGTGAAACAAGAATGATCTTATCCTCTTGTATGGCAACAATTGGGGCAGTCTCTAATTCTGAAAACAATTTACTATGTCTTGGCAAGGCAGGAAGCAACAGATGGAAAGGAAGAAGACCTCGAACCAGGGGTGTAGCCATGAATCCTGTTGATCATCCTATGGGGGGAGGTGAGGGTAAGGCATCAGGAGGTATTCCGCGATCAAGAAAAGGTATTCCTGCTAAAGGATTTAAGACAAGACACAAGAAAAAATTGTCGGATAAATATATTTTGGAAAAAAGAAAAAAATAAAGAACATAATTTCATAAATTGATTAAAAATATAATGAGCCGTTCATTAAAAAAAGGTCCTTTTATAGATCTTAAACTTGAGAAAAAAATTCTGGAACATCAGAAATCAAGGAAAAAGTCAGTTATTAAAACTTGGTCAAGGAGATCAATGATCTCCCCCGATTTTGTTGGATTAACCATTGCCGTTCATAATGGGAACAAGTTTATCCCAGTTTATATTACAGAAAATATGGTTGGCCATAAATTGGGTGAATTTGCACCTACCCGTATTTTCAGAGGTCATTCAGGTCATAGAAAAGAAGGTGGCGATAAAAAAGAAAGTAAACGGTAACTAAAAAACTTGCCGATTTGTTAACAAGAAAAATTCGTTTACAAATTATCGGGTTTAAACTGCATGTAAAATATTAAACAAATAATAAATTGAATCCAAAAGAACAAATAATATCTAACGAAATTAAAAAACCCAAAAAGAATATATTCTTCGCTAAATTAAATAATTGCCCAACTTCACCACGAAAAATGAGGCTGGTTGCTGATTTAATCAGGGGCGTTGATGTTGACAGGGCTTTGCAAATATTGAAATTCAATTCTAAAGAAGCTTCTCTAAAATTAGAGAAATTGCTTCTTTCTGCAATTGCTAACTGGCAAACCAAAAACGAAGGAATAAGAATTGAAGAAAGTCAACTATATGTTAAAGAGATATATGTTGACAGCGCAAGGCAATTAAAAAGATTTCGCCCGGCACCCCATGGAAGGGCTCACAGGATAAGGAAGCGCTCTAATCATGTTACTTTAGTAATCGACAGTGCCAATAAACAACCAGCAGTTGGCAGTAGGCAATAATCAGTAAGCAATAATATCAAACCCCAATAACAATAAAATAAAAGAATGGGACAAAAAACAAATCCAATAGGTAACCGTTTGGGAATCATTTATGGCTGGGATTCAAACTGGTATGGAGGGAAAAAATATGCAGATAAATTAATTGAAGACAATAAAATCAGAAGTTATTTAAAAGTTCGATTTATTAAAGCAAGTGTTTCAAAAATTATCATTGAAAGAACCTTAAAACTTATTACAGTAACCGTTAATACTGCCCGACCCGGCATTATAATTGGAAAGGGTGGTCAGGAGGTTGACAAGCTCAAAGAGGAACTAAAAAAAATCACAAAGAAAGAAGTACAGATAAATATTTATGAAATTAAAAGACCGGAGCTTAACGCAAGATTAATTGCAGATAGCATTGCCAAGCAAATAGAAGGTAGGATATCCTTCAGAAGAGCAACTAAAATGGCTATTGCTTCATCTATGCGTATTGGTGCAGAAGGGATTAAAGTATCAATTTCCGGCCGTTTAAATGGGGCTGAAATGGCAAGGACAGAGCAATATAAAGAAGGAAGGATTCCTTTGCACACCTTTAGAGCTGATATTGACTTTGCATTGAGTGAAGCCCAAATGTCTTACGGCAAAATTGGTGTTAAAGTATGGATTTGCAAAGGTGAAGTATATGGCAAAAGAGATTTATCTCCTAATATTGGTTTACTGAAATTGAGAGAGGGTAAAACAGCACCTAAGTTTAAACATAGAAAAGAAAAAAGAAATTAAAAATGTTACAACCTGCCAGAACAAAATACAGAAAAGCTCAGAAAGGGAGAATGAAAGGCAATTCCCAGCGTGGCAACCAACTCGCTTTTGGATCTTATGGAATAAAAGCTCTTGAAGAATACTGGTTGACAAGTGCGCAAATTGAAGCTGCACGTATTGCTGTTACACGTCACATGAAACGAGAAGGACAATTGTGGATAAGAATCTTTCCCGATAAACCAATTACTAAAAAACCAGCAGAGGTTCGTATGGGTAAAGGAAAGGGAGCACCTGAACATTTTGTTGCCAGAGTAACACCAGGGAGAATATTAATAGAAGCTGAAGGTGTCCCTCTTAATATTGCTAAAGAGGCATTACGCCTTGCTTCTCAAAAACTTCCTATTATTACAAAGTTTATTATAAGAAGAGATTTTGTTGAATAATAAGAGCATAAATCGTATAAATTAATTTAAAAAAATGAAAACAGCAGTCATCAAAGAAATGTCTTTGGATGAAATCCGTGAAAGAGTTGAGGGCGAAGAAAATATGTTGGCAAAGCTGAAACTTAATCATGCTATCTCCCAATTGGAAAATCCCATGAAAATTAAATATGCTAGGAAAACCGTTGCGAGATTGTTAACAGAGATTCGTATAAGAGAAATCCAAGGTTCGCAAACATGATAAAAAACAACAAAGCAAATTGATCTAAAATCATTCTAAGTATGGAACAAAGAAACTTAAGAAAAGAAAGGATTGGTTTTGTCACTAGTGATAAGATGGATAAATCTATTACCGTAGCCGTTGAACGAAAAGTAAAACATCCTAAATATGGCAAGTTTATTAAAACAACTAATAAATTTATCGTACATGATGAAAAAAATGACTGTGGCGAAGGGGACTTCGTCCGTATTATGGAAACCAGACCTTTGAGTAAAAAAAAACACTGGAGAGTAGTTGAAATAATAGAAAAAGCAAAATAAAAAATGATACAACAGGAATCAAGATTAGCAGTTGCAGACAACAGTGGCGCCAAGGAAGTGCTTTGTATTAAAGTGCTTGGTGGCACAAAAAGAAGATATGCCTCTATTGGTGATAAAATTGTTATTACCGTTAAAGATGCTATGCCTTCCGGTAATATTAAAAAAGGAACTGTTTCAAAAGCTGTTATTGTACGAACAAAAAAAGAAGTTCGCAGGGCAGATGGCTCATATATTCGTTTTGATGATAACGCATGCGTTTTATTGACTGCTACCGAAGAGTTAATAGGTACGCGTATTTTCGGGCCTGTTGCACGTGAGTTAAGGGAAAAAAGATTTATGAAAATAGTCTCTTTAGCACCTGAAGTAATCTAATAAGAACAAATAAAAACAATTAAAAGTGCCAAAACTACACATTAAAAAAGGGGATAACGTAAAGGTAATTGCCGGTGAAGATAAAGGAAAACAGGGAAGGATACTTGCAGTTATTTTGCAAAAACATAAAGCCCTTGTTGAGGGACTTAATATGGTATCTAAACATACAAAACCCAATGCTACTAATCCGCAAGGGGGTATCATGAAAAAAGAAGCTCCAATTCATATATCAAACTTAATGCTGTTGGATCCATCAACCGGAGAACCAACAAGAATAGGAAGGAAAAAAGATAAACATGGTAAAATGATGCGTTTTTCCAGAAAATCAAATGAAATAATTAAGTAATGGCTAAAATACCTAATCTGAAAAAGAAATACAAAGAAAATGTTATCCCTGCTTTATTGCAGCAGTTTAACTATAAAACTACTACACAGGTTCCCAGGCTTGAAAAAGTATGCCTCAACCAAGGGGTTGGAGATGCCGTTGCAGATAAAAAATTGATCGAATCTGCAATCGATGAAATCACTCTAATTACTGGTCAGAAAGCTGTGCCTACAATTTCCAAAAAGGATATATCTAATTTTAAGCTGAGAAAGGGAATGACAATTGGAGTTAGGGTTACATTGAGAGGGAATAAAATGTATGAATTTGTTGAGAGATTGGTATCAATAGCCATCCCCAGAACCAGGGATTTCAGTGGAATCAGCACAAAAAGCTTTGACCGAAGAGGAAATTATACATTGGGCATAAAAGAACAAATTATTTTCCCCGAGATTGATCTGGATAAAGTTAATAACATTACCGGAATGGATATAACTTTCGTTACATCAGCTAAAACTGATAAGGAGGCATTGGCACTACTGAAAGAATTGGGATTGCCATTTAAAAATTGATTATAAATTATTATGAATTCTTATGAGTTAAAAAGAAAAAATTAAGAAAAGATAAACCTCCAATTTTAATCTAAATTTATAAAAAAACAAAACCAATCAACAATATTCTTTAAGCAATAGTAAATAATCATTTGAAAGCATGGCTAAAGAATCAATAAAAGCGAGAGAAGTTAAAAGACGAAAGCTTTGTAAGAAATATGCTGCTAAAAGAGCAGCTTTAAAAGCTGTAGGTGATTATGTGGGCTTGCAAAAATTACCCCGCAATGCCTCGCCTGTTCGTTTGCACAACAGATGCAGCTTAACCGGACGCCCAAAGGGATACATTCGCCAATTTGGAGTATCCCGAATTGTTTTTAGGGAAATGGCACAAAAAGGGCTGATACCGGGAATAACAAAGGCAAGCTGGTAAAAAATTCAAGAATAACGATTTGCGATTTGCGAAAATCATTAATCTTTAAATCAATATGACTGATCCAATAGCCGATTACCTGACAAGAATAAGAAATGCCATTAAGGCAAATCATAAAGTTGTGAATATCCCCGCATCAAACCTTAAAAAAGAGATTACAAAAACGCTGTTTGATTATGGATATATCCTAAATTATAAATTTGAGGATGCTGTGCTCGCCACTAAAGAAAATGCCCCTGGCAGACAAGGTAATATTAAAATTGCACTCAAATATCACCATGTTACTAATATACCGGCTATCAGGAAAATCCAAAGAGTAAGCAAACCAGGTTTAAGGAAATATACAAAAGCAGATAAATTGCCCAGAGTGCTGAATGGACTGGGCATTGCTATCCTGTCTAGCTCAAAAGGGGTCATAACTGACAAAGAAGCCAGAAAAGTGAATGTAGGTGGAGAAGTAATGTGTTATGTCTATTAATTGGTGAATTAAAAATATGTGACGATCAAATAATAATATTTCCATTCAGCAAATTAACCAATCAACAAATAATCAAATGTCAAGAATAGGGAAATTGCCAATTTTAGTCCCCGATGAAGTAGACGTTATTATTTCTGATACTGGCTCTGCAGGTGGAGGGATGAATCATGTTACAGTGAAAGGACCTTTAGGGGAGTTAAGTCAAACCATTGACTCCTGTTTAACGGTAAAGCTCATCTCAAAGGAATCAAACGGAGGGAGTGCAAAACTTGTTGTTGAAAGACACACTGAACAGAAAAGACATAAATCACTGCATGGCTTGTCCAGATCCCTCTTAGCAAACATGATTGAGGGTGTTTCTAAAGGATACAAAAAAGAGCTGGAATTGGTGGGCGTGGGATATAAAATTTCCAATAATGGACAATTACTTGAATTGAGTTTAGGTTATTCACATAATATTATCTTTGAATTACCTCCTGAGATAAAATTAGAGACAAAAACCGAAAGAAGCAAAAACCCGGTTATTTCACTGCAATCTCATGACAAACAGTTAATAGGTCATATTGCCGCAAAAATTCGTTCATTCAAAAAGCCAGAACCTTATAAAGGTAAAGGGATCAAATATGTCGGAGAACAATTGAGAAGAAAAGCCGGGAAAGCTGCCGCTAAAGAAATGTAATTAAGAACATAGCTACGCTATTTAATTAAAAAGTAAAAAGTAAAAGTGAGTAAATTCCGATACTATTAATTATGGCATCAATAAGAAAAAAACACAGAAGAGAAAGAATAAAATACAGGATTAGAAAAACAATTTCCGGCACTGCCGAAAGACCTCGTTTAACAGTATTTAAAAGCAATAAACAAATTTACGCTCAATTGATTGACGATTTAGTAGGACATACCCTTATAGCAACATCCTCAAGAGATGACAAATCCGCCCAAAATATCCCAAAAATTGAGCAAGCAAAAATTGCGGGTAAATCCATTGCTGAAAAAGCAATTAAATCCGGAATCACAAATGTTGTATTTGATAGAAACGGATACTTATATCACGGCAGGGTCAAAACATTAGCTGAAGCAGCCAGAGAAGCAGGACTTAAATACTAATAAAATGACACATTCTAAAATCAAAAGAATAAAAGCAAGTGAGATAGAACTAAAAGACAAGCTTGTAAGTATAAGAAGAGTTACAAAGGTTACCAAAGGAGGTAGAACCTTCAGCTTTTCAGCTATCGTGGTTGTGGGAGATGAAAACGGAATAGTTGGTTATGGACTGGGTAAAGCCAAAGAGGTTACTACTGCTATCGAAAAAGGTATTGATGATGCTAAAAAGAACCTTGTTTCGGTACCAATTATTAAAGGAACCATTCCTCATGAACAAATCGGAAAATTCAGCGGTGCAGTGGTTTTCTTAAAACCAGCGGCTCATGGTACAGGTGTGATTGCCGGTGGGGCAATGCGTGCTGTATTGGAAAATGTTGGAGTAACCGATGTGTTGGCAAAATCAAAGGGCTCATCAAACCCTCATAATGTTGTAAAAGCGACAATGAATGCATTGATGCAAATGAGAGATGCCTTTACCATTGCTCAACAAAGAGGAATTAGCATGGATAAAGTGTTTAATGGATAATAACAAATCAACAACTAATGTCCAAAATAAGGATAAAACAAGTCAGAAGTAAAATTAACAGACCTCAACGGCAAAAAAGAACATTACACGCCCTTGGTCTGAAAAAAATAGACCAGTTTGTTGAGGTCGAAGCAACCCCACAGGTTTTGGGGATGGTTAATAAAGTAAAGCATTTGGTTGTTGTTGAAGTGACCTAGTACTTAGTTGCATAAAAAGTAGTATTTATTTGTAAAAATAAAAGCAAATTGCATATTTATACACAGGTTTGTACCTTTGCACCCCCAAATTTTCAATTTAACAACTTCAAGGAAAAGTGATTATGGACTTAAGTAACCAAAAACCTGCTAAAGGGTCTATTAAAAAAAACAAAAGACTGGGCAAAGGGCAAGGATCCGGGAGAGGTGGAACTTCTACCAAAGGACACAAGGGTCAGCAGTCAAGATCTGGTTATTCCCGGAAATTCGGATTTGAGGGGGGGCAACAACCATTACAAACTAGAGTTCCCAAATTCGGCTTTAAAAACATCAACAGGAAAGAATACAGGGGAATTAACCTGGATATTTTGCAAAATCTAGTCGATAAAAAGAAAGTTGAAAAAATAGATGTTGAAACATTTATTAATAACGGTTTGGCTTCTAAAAATGACCTTATCAAAATATTGGGCAGGGGTGAGTTAAAAGCAAAATTAGAAGTAAAAGCACATGCTTTTTCCAAAACGGCAAAAGCTGCTATTGAATCATCAGGAGGAATTATTGTTATATTAGACAGATACAAATCAGGAAAAGAAGATAAAACAAAAGTAAAAAATGCTAAAAATACGGTTACAGCAGAAAAAGCAAAGAAACAACCTGTTTGTTAAAACCATAAAACGTAAATCACAAATCTGATGAGGGGACTGATTGAGACATTGCGAAATATTTACAAGATTGAAGATCTGAGGGTTAGGATTATGTTTACATTAGGGTTCTTGATGGTGTATAGATTAGGGACTTATATTGTATTACCCGGTGTTGACCCTGATGCTTTGGAAGCAGCGACCAGTGGGCCTCAAGGTGGGCTGACAGGTCTTTTGGACATGTTTGCCGGAGGTGCATTCTCTCGTGCTTCAATATGCGCACTGGGTATTATGCCTTATATCTCGGCATCTATTGTTATACAACTTTTAGGTATGGCAATACCATATTTTCAGAAATTACAGAAAGAAGGAGAGAGCGGAAGGAGAAAGATCAACCAGATTACCCGTATGTTAACAATCTTAATTACTTTAGGACAAGCACCGGCATATATTTCCTCACAAATTCCAACTAGCGCAATAATTGGCGGCCCCAGTGCTTTTTTTAATATCTCTACTACTATAATCCTTACAACCGGCACACTGTTTATTATGTGGCTGGGTGAAAAAATTACCGATAAAGGCATTGGAAATGGAATCTCTTTATTGATTATGATCGGAATTATAGCAAGACTACCTTTTGCCTTTGCCGCTGAGTTTTTCTCCAGATTAGAAGAACAAGGTGGGGGTTTGGTGATGTTCCTTGTCGAAATCGTTTTATTAATGCTGGTTATCCTTTCAACAATACTCCTGGTACAAGGCAGCAGAAGAGTGCCTGTGCAGTTTGCGAAAAGAATTGTCGGAAACAAGCAATATGGTGGCGTTAGGCAATTTATCCCATTAAAAGTTAACGCTGCCGGTGTAATGCCTATTATCTTCGCCCAGGCAATAATGTTTGTCCCTTTAACACTTGCAGGCTTCTCAGACTCGTCTACACTTCAGGGATTCTTTGCAGCTTTTACTGATTTTACCGGATTTTGGTATAACTTTGTATTCGCTGTGATGATAATTATATTCACTTATTTCTATACTGCCATTACTATTAACCCTAATCAAATGGCTGAAGAAATGAAGCGAAACGGAGGTTTTATCCCAGGTGTTAAGCCAGGGAGACAAACAGCAGAGTTTCTCGATGGCGTTATGTCTAAAATTACTCTACCGGGTTCAATATTCCTTGCTATTGTAGCAATATTACCAGCTTTTGCAATGATAGGAGGAGTGAATAGCCAATTTGCACAATTCTATGGAGGAACATCTTTGTTGATAATGGTAGGTGTTGTATTAGATACTTTACAGCAAATAGAAAGCCATTTATTAATGCGTCATTATGATGGATTAATGAAATCAGGAAGGATCAAAGGAAGATCCTCCTTGAGTATGGCTACATAATGAACATAATAGAGTAATTTTATTGAAAAACTTTAAATATCTCCCGCTAAGCATCCGCCAGCTGGCGGACATAGAACGCAATGATTTATATAAAAAGTAATATTATAGCGAACTTTGCGGGCTATGCGGGATAAAACTTTAAAATGCGAAGCATTGCTCATTAAGATAATTAATTTTATAGGTATTCGCGAATCTTACGATTTCACGATGGGTTTAAGTGCGGTATGCCCAAAGGTATGAGTAAATTCCGATACAATCAATTAGGATGATTTTCTATAAGACCAACGAAGAAATTGAATTAATAAGAACTAGTTGTTTACTTGTTGCAAAAACTCATGCTGAAGTTGCAAAACTCATCCAGTCAGGTATCAGAACATCTGTTCTGGATAGTATAGCAGAGGAATTTATCAGGGATAATGGAGGGATACCAGCATTTAAAGGGTATAAGGATTTCCCAAACACTCTTTGTGTCTCGATTAATGACCAGGTAGTGCATGGAATTCCGGGAGATACTGAATTAAAAGACGGAGACATCCTGTCAGTAGATTGTGGTGTTTTATTGAACGGATTTTTTGGGGATTCAGCATATACTTATACAGTGGGTGATGTAAGCGAAGAAGTTCTTAAATTATTAAAAATCACTAAAGAAGCTCTTTATAAGGGAATAGAAATGAGTATTGTCGGTAAACGTGTGGGCGATATCAGCTTTGCAATACAGCAACATGCTGAATCCAATGGATATTCTGTTGTAAGGGAATTGGTCGGACATGGTCTGGGTAAAAGCCTGCACGAAAAACCAGAAGTCCCCAATTATGGTAAAAGAGGAGCAGGAGCTAAGCTTAAAGAGGGCATGGTAATAGCAATTGAGCCCATGATCAATGCAGGAAAAAAAACAGTGAAACAAGAAAATAATGGATGGACTGTAATAGCAACAGATGGAATGCCATCTGCACATTATGAACATTCAGTTGCCATTAGAAAAGACAAAGCTGATATATTATCAACATTTCAATATATCGAAGAAGTATTAAAACATAATAAAAGCATTCTGGTATAGCAAATAACAATAGTTTCAAAATTTCTGAAATTATTAAACTCTGATTGATGATAATATGGCAAAACAAGAATCAATAGTACTAGACGGAACAATTTTAGAAGCATTATCAAACGCAATGTTTCGCGTTGAATTGGAAAATGAACATATCATTACAGCTCATATTTCAGGGAAAATGCGGATGCACTATATTAAAATCTTACCAGGAGATAAAGTGCGACTTGAAATGCCGCCCTATGATCTGACAAAAGGAAGAATTACATACAGATATCCCCCTGGAGAGAAAACTGATAAGTAAATTGATTTATTAAAAAGGAAATCGCATTAAATTTGAGTGAAGAAAAAATATGATAAAGTCACTGGTTTCTGGTTACTGGTGGCTGGTAGGGATTGCTTCCCTATAATATTATCGAAAAAAACAAGAAGCTAGAAACCAGTAACCAGTAGCTGTTTATTGAAAGCACAAAGAAAAGATTTTAATATAAGTTCATTTAAAACATTGAAATTCCTATACTAAATAGAATGAAGGTTAAAACATCAATAAAAAAAAGAAGTGCATCCTGCAAAATCGTTAAAAGAAAAGGACGTCTTTACATTATTAATAAAAAAACTCCGCGATTTAAACAAAGACAAGGGTAATAATTGATTATTGATTATTGAATATTGAGAATTGAAAAAAAACGAATATCATTAATCAATAATCAATAAAAAATTAACAATTAACAATTAACAATTAAATGGCAAGAATAGCTGGAATAGATTTACCAAAAAGCAAAAGAGGTGAAATAGGCCTTACTTATATATATGGCATTGGAAGACACTCAGCCCAAGAAATACTTACTAAAGCAGGCGTTGATTGGAATATTAAAGTCCAGGATTGGAGCGATGAACAACAAACTAAAATTCGCAAAATTATTGGAGATAAATATAAAGTTGAAGGGGAATTACGATCAGATATCCAGTTGAACATCAAAAGATTAAGAGATATTGGGAGTTATAGGGGTATCAGACATCGTTTAGGCATGCCATTGAGAGGACAGAGCACAAAAAACAATGCCAGAACCCGCAAAGGAAAGAGAAAGACTGTTGCCGGGAAGAAGAAAGTACTTAAAGGTTAAAAAAAAAATTATAAATATGGCAAAATCCCGCTCAAAAAAGAAAAAAGTTAAAATAGAAGCCATTGGACAAGCACATATACATGCTTCTTTTAATAATATTATTATTTCCATGACCAACACTGCCGGGCAGGTTATAGCATGGTCATCTGCAGGAAGAAAGGGCTTTAGAGGGTCTAAGAAAAACACACCCTATGCAGCACAAATGGCAGCTGCTGACTGTGCGAAAACCGCTTATGACCTGGGGATGAGAAAGGCAAAAATTTTCGTAAAAGGACCAGGAGGGGGCAGAGAATCGGCTATAAGAACCATTAATAATGGAGGAATAGAAGTTACTGAGATTGTTGATATTACACCACTACCCCATAATGGCTGCAGACCCCCGAACAGGAGAAGAGTTTAATAACATAACTTTGCAAATGAACAAAAAAAGATAAATTCTAAAATGTTTTTTTAAATATTGAAATACAAAGTATTCACGAACACCTTTAAAAACAAACAATAGAGTGAGTAAATTCCAATACAATAAATTTTATTATGGCGAGATACATAGGTCCTAAATCTAAAATTGCACGTAAGTTTGGAGAGCCGATATTTGGCTTTGATAAAGCTCTGGAAAAAAAGAAATATCCTCCAGGACAACACGGCCCCAACAAAAAAAGAAAAAAACGATCTGAATATGCTACCCAGCTACAGGAGAAACAAAAAGCAAAATACACCTATGGCATTTTGGAAAAGCAATTTGCTAATTTATTTAAAAAAGCATCCCATAAAAAAGGAATCACTGGTGAGATACTTTTACAACTGTGTGAATCTCGTTTAGATAATACAGTCTACAGATTAGGTATTGCCCCATCCCGCAGAGGTGCAAGGCAATTGGTTTCCCACTGTCACATCACCGTCAACAATCAAGTTGTCAATATCTCCTCTTTTTCCTTAAAACCCGGAGATAAAATAGCCATTAGGGAAAAATCTAAATCGCTCGAGATTATTGCCAATTCTTTATCCATTAACACTTCTATGTATCCCTGGTTGGATTGGGATGCAGATTCTTTTACTGGAACTTTTCTTGCTGCTCCCGAAAGAGAACAAATTCCAGAAAATATTATTGAAAAACTGATCGTGGAATTATATTCAAAGTAAGTACATAGCTTTGCAAATTAATTAATGTTTTTAAAATTCTGATACAATAAAAACACAAGAATCGTAAATCTTAAATCGTAAATCAAAAATGGCAATCCTATCTTTTCAAAAACCTAACAAAGTAATAATGTTAGAATCAAATGAAACTCATGGTAAATTTGAGTTTCGCCCTCTCGAACCAGGCTATGGCATCACTATCGGTAATGCTTTGAGGAGAATCTTGATATCTTCATTAGAAGGATATTCAATTACATCTGTTAAAATAGAAAATATTCAGCACGAATTCTCAACTATTAAAGGTGTTGTGGAAGATGTAACCGAGATTATTCTTAATCTTAAACAGGTAAGATTTAAACAGCAAATAGAGGATACTAATAATGAAAAAGTAGTAGTTAAAATTAGCGGTCAAGATAAATTTACAGCAAGCGACCTTGGGAAATTCATTTCCGGATTTCAGGTATTAAACCCTGAATTAGTGATCTGTAATATGGAAAAATCCGTAAAATTTAACTTGGAACTTACAATTGACAAAGGCAGGGGATATGTGCCAGCCGAAGAAAACAAACCCATAAATAGCAATATGGGCTTTATCCCCATTGATTCCACATTTACTCCAATAAAAAACGTTAACTTTACTGTAGAAAACTATCGCGTTGAACAAAAAACTGATTACGAAAAACTTTTATTTGATATCTATACTGATGGTTCAATTCATCCTAAGGATGCTCTTACCGAAGCTGCTAAAATTTTGATCCATCACTTTCTGTTATTCTCTGATGAAAGAATAACCCTCGATTTTGAAGAAAAATCAGACACTAAAGAATTTGATGAAACATCCCTGCACATGAGACAATTGTTATCAACCAAATTATCTGATATGGACCTTTCAGTGCGTGCATTAAACTGCTTAAAATCCGCTGTGGTTGATACACTTGGCGATCTGGTAACTTTCAATAAAAACGATCTTCTGAAATTCAGAAACTTTGGTAAGAAATCACTGTCAGAATTAGAACAATTGGTAGAATCAAAAGGACTATCATTTGGGATGGACATCCTGAAGTATAAGTTAGATAAGAAATAATTCACATAAGATACTATTTTTTTCGATGAGATAACTTTAAAAAAAAGCTCCTGATAAATCAAGATGAAATCTATCTGTCAGCTTGCAGATGAGAAAATCCAAACTTCAAATTAAATATTTGAAATCTTTGAAATTCGTGATACTATAAAATATGAGACATCTGAAGAATTTTAATCATTTAAGCAGGAAAAAAGCTCATAGAAATGCCATGCTCGCAAATATGGCTTCTTCTTTAGTTAAGCACAAAAGGATAAATACAACAGTTGCTAAAGCCAAAGCATTGAGAATATATGTTGAACCCCTTATTACAAAATCAAAGACTGATACAACACATTCGCGAAGGATAGTATTTAAATATTTAAAAGATAAATATGCTGTTTCCGAGCTTTTCAGAGATGTGGCACCCAAAATTGCTGAAAGACCTGGTGGTTATACAAGAATTTTAAAGACCGGTAACCGCTTGGGCGATAATGCAGAGATGTGTTTTATTGAACTGGTCGACTTTAATGAAAATATGTTGAAAGAACCAAAAACGAAGAAATCCAAAATCCGTACACGAAGAGCAGGACGAAAGAAAATCACTCAACCACCTGCTGATGATATCTCACGTACTAAAGAAACATCACGCACTACGGGTCGTGAAAAGCAGAAAGCTTCTTCTCCCAAGACAGATCTGCCACCGCCTAAAGAAAATAAAAAGAAATCACCTAAGGCAGGAAATAAAACAGACCTGGAAACAAAGGAAAAATAATTGAATTTAAATTATAGCTTTGTTTTTTTATAACTCCATTAAAAATTCTTCACATTTTACTGTGTGAACAATAATCATTAATAAAAAATGAGTAATATAGCAATTATTAAAGCACGTCAAATCCTTGACTCAAGAGGAAATCCAACAATTGAAGTTGATGTAGTAACCGATAATGGTGTACGTGGAAGAGCAGCAATCCCCTCTGGAGCTTCAACAGGCAAACACGAAGCAGTAGAACTGAGGGATGGGGATAAGGGTAAGTATTCAGGCAAAGGTGTTCTGAAAGCTGTCCAAAATGTAAACAATATTTTAAATGAAGAATTGAATGGAATGTACATTTTCGACCAGCAGCAGATTGATACTGCAATGATATCCCTTGACAGGACAAATAATAAATCCAATTTGGGTGCAAATGCAATATTAGGCGTTTCATTAGCTGTAGCCAAAGCTGCTGCTGCGGAAGTCGGTCAATCATTATTTAGATATGTAGGCGGATTAAATGCCGTTACTCTCCCGATACCAATGATGAACATTTTAAATGGCGGGTCTCATGCTGATAACTGCATTGACTTTCAGGAATTTATGATTATGCCTGTTGGCGCCCAGTCCTTTAGTGAGGCATTAAGAATGGGAGCTGACGTTTTTCAACACCTGAAAACCGTCTTAAAAAAGAAAGGATTGTCAACAAATGTTGGGGATGAAGGTGGATTCGCACCCAATCTAAAATCCAATGAAGAGGCAATTAAGCTGGTTTTAAAAGCTATAGAAACAGCCGGTTACAAGCCGGGAAAAGATATTTACATAGCATTAGACCCCGCTGCATCCGAATACTACATCACTGAAGAAAAACGCTATCACTTGCATAAATCTTCAGGCGATAAATTAACTTCTTCGGAAATGGTTGACTTTTGGAAAGAATGGGTGGAACAGTACCCTATCATATCTCTTGAAGATGGTCTTGCCGAAGATGACTGGGATGGCTGGAAACACCTTACAGATGTGCTGGGCAATAAAATCCAGTTAGTTGGTGATGATATATTTGTAACTAATGTTGACCGTTTGCAAAAGGGGATTAACAAAGGAATCGCCAACTCTATTCTTATTAAATTAAATCAGATCGGTACTTTAACCGAAACTGTCCAGGCAGTTGACCTGGCAAAAGACAACCATTATACTACCGTTATCAGCCACCGTTCGGGAGAAACCGAAGATACTACTATCGCTGATCTTGCAGTGGCTTTTAATACAGGACAGATCAAAACCGGCTCTGTTTCACGGTCAGACAGGATCGCCAAGTACAACCAATTGCTTAGAATTGAAGAACAACTCGGGAAAACAGCTAAATTCCCCGGAAAAGAGTTTAAATTCGTTTGATTACTATTTTATCGTTTGAATAATCAAGTATCCCAAAATATCTGCAAATAATTTATAACTTACTTATTCCTACTGCTTAAATTGAGATCAAAAGAATGAATATTGACCTTTGTTATCTCCCAATCCCAAATTTATCCGAATATCCTGAGAATAATAGACTAATATGACAAGTGTCATAGTAAATATTGTTAATTAAATGTTAACTTTGTAAGAAATCTCTTTAACTAAATTTTCTGTACCCGAAAAAATTTACTATCATCATAAATTTATTATAATGTAGTAAGCTGTACAACAAAGAGGGATTTTCTAATTTAAAAACTATTTATTAACTTAAAAAACCAGGAAAAATGGAAACACTAAAGGAAAAACTGCGAAATAAAATTGAAGGGTGGAGGCCAAGAACCGCTAAGCTCTTGAAAGAACATGGTAATGTTAAATTAGGAGAAGTTACCATAGCACAGGCAATTGGTGGTATGAGAGGCGTAAGGGGCCTTGTAACCGATATTTCTTATTTAGACCCGATGGAAGGAATAAGATTCAGAGGTTATACTATACCGGAAACTATGGAAAAATTGCCAAAACCTGCCGGCGCTGAAATGCCTTATGTGGAAGGTCATCTTTATTTATTGCTCACAGGCGATATTCCAACTGAAAGTGAAATTGCCGAAATTACCGATGAATTTAACAAAAGGAAAAAGGTTCCGCAATATGTTTTTGATGTAATTAATGCAATGGGTAATGATAGTCATCCAATGACAATGTTCTCTGCTGCTATATTGGCATTGCAGAAAGAATCAGAATTTGTAAAAAAATACAATGCAGGTCTTAGCAAGATGGATTACTGGGATCCGACTTATGAGGATGCACTTAATTTATTAGCCAAGCTCCCTGAAATAGGTGCTTATATTTATCGAAAAAAATATAAGAATGGCGACATTATCGCATCAGATCCGAATTTGGATATGGGTGGAAATTTCGCTCACATGATGGGTATTGATAAGCCCTATGACGATGTCGCAAGAATGTATTTCATCCTTCACAGCGATCATGAAAGTGGAAATGTAAGCGCTCATACCGGTCATCTGGTATCAAGCGCCCTGTCGGATATCTATTATTCCATGTCCGCAATGATCGATGGATTAGCAGGCCCCTTGCATGGACTGGCAAATCAGGAAGTGCTGCGATGGATACAAGGTGTTATGGACAAAATGGGCGGTAAAACACCCACAGAAGAGGAAATGAAACAATTCGTATTGGATACATTAAATTCCGGACAGGTTATACCGGGATACGGTCATGCCGTATTGCGTAAAACCGACCCCCGATACGCAGCTCAAAGAGAATTCTGCGTCAAACATATGCCTGATGATCTTATTTTCAAATATGTTAACATACTTTATAAAGTTGTTCCTGATATCTTAGTGGAACAAGGAAAAGCCAAGAACCCATGGCCAAATGTTGATGCACAATCTGGTGTTATCCAATGGTACTATGGCCTTACAGAATATGATTATTATACTGTATTATTTGGAATAGGACGAGCTCTTGGTGTTGCAGCAAATATCGTTTGGGATAGGGCATTAGGTTATCCAATAGAAAGGCCCAAATCTCTTACTACTGAAATGATTGAAAAAGTTGCTGAAGAAGCCATGCAAAAGGTGTAAGCAGCTTAAATTAATTAAGTTTAAAGGGCACTTAGGTGCCCTTTTTTTATTTATTTTTGTGTAATATAATTAAATGGTTCAACTGTTCAATTGCTCAATTGTTAATCCGTTATCAGTTAAATTTTTGCAACAATCTCAATAAACTGATTAGTTACGATATTTCTTATGTCAAGTTCACGTTATATTAGCTTAAAAGACTGTCTTGATGATCTTGAAAAGCATGGTCATTTGGTGCGGATCATAGAGGAAGTGGATCCCAATCTTGAAATGGCTGCCATCCATCTTCGTGTATTCGAAGCAGGGGGCCCGTCAATCTTTTTTGAAAAGGTAAAAGGAAGCACGTTTCCAGCTGCTTCAAACCTTTTCGGCACACCGGACAGAAGCAGGTTCATGTTTCGTGATACGCTTGAAAAAGTAAAACAACTTATTACCCTGAAACATGACCCGCTCAAAATCCTGAAGAATCCATTTAAATATGCCCTTGCTTTTAAAACATTACCTAAAAGAAGCAAATGGAGAAATCCCATCCTTTTTGGAGAAACCCAAATTGACCAATTACCCCAGATCAAATGCTGGCCAAATGATGGAGGAGCGTACATCCTGCTACCCCAGGTTTATACCGAAGATATTGACAAGCCGGGAGTGATGAACTCAAACCTGGGAATGTACAGGACCCAGATGAACGGTAATGATTACACGCCCAACAAAGAGGTTGGTTTGCACTACCAGATACATCGTGGTATAGGAATTCACCAGGCAAAAGCCAATGCAAATGGTAAACCATTAAAAGCAAGTATCTTCGTTGGAGGACCACCTGCTCATACCTTAGCCGCTGCCATGCCCTTGCCCGAAGGATTAACCGAGCTTACTTTTGCCGGGGCTTTAGGAGGAAGGAGGTTCAGGTATTCATATGAAAATGGATATCTTATTTCATCAGATGCCGATTTTGTTATAACAGGCGAAATATATCACCGTGAAAATAAACCCGAAGGGCCTTTTGGCGATCACCTGGGATATTACTCTCTAAAGCACGATTTCCCTGTAATGAGGGTACAGAAGGTGTATCACCGCAAAAATGCAATATGGCCTTTTACCGTTGTTGGAAGACCTCCACAGGAAGATACCAGCTTTGGTGCATTGATACATGAAATAGTCAGCCAGGTTATTCCCAAAGAAATCCCAGGATTACATGAAATACACAATGTTGACGCTGCCGGTGTTCACCCGCTTTTGCTCGCTATTGGCAGCGAACGCTACACTCCATATTACAAAGAAAGAAAACCGCAGGAATTATTGACCATTGCCAACCGCATTTTAGGATACGGACAACTATCTCTGGCAAAATACCTCATTATCGTTGCCAAAGAAGACAACCCGCAACTGGATATTTATAATATTGAAAATTTCTTTACACATGTATTGGAAAGAGTAGACTGGACAAGAGATCTGCACTTTCATACCCAAACTACAATTGATACATTGGATTACAGTGGCACCGGTTTGAACACCGGCTCAAAAGTGGTAATTGCTGCTGCTGGTGAAAAGATAAGGGAATTAAGTAAAGAAATTCCATCTGATTTTTCACTGCCCAATTGTTTTAATGATCCTAAAGTTGTCTTACCCGGCATACTGGCAATATCAGGACCAAAATACGCGGATGTAGAAACAACGAAAAAAGACATTAATATACTCACCACTCACAACTCATTTATCCACCGAAGCTTCAGCGAAGGTGGACAACTCTCCAATCACCAGCTAAAAAATTTCCCCCTTATTTTACTAACTGACAACAGTGATTTCACATCCAAAACCCTCAACAACTTCCTCTGGACCACCTTTACAAAAAGCAATCCCTCTCACGATATACATGGCATTGAAAGCTTTATTGATAACAAGCACTGGGGCTGCAGAGGTTCTTTAATAATTGATGCACGTATAAAATCCCATCATGCACCGGAATTGGTCAAAGACCCGGAAATTGAGAAGCGGGTTGATGCATTAGGGGCAAAAGGGAAGTCTTTGTACGGGATTATTTAAATTTATAATACAAATAAATTATAAAATGATTAAAAAATGAACGGATAGATGTTTTCGGGAAGAGCCAAAATGCTTCATGCTGATATAAAATACTATATTTCAAATAACTGTAAAGCCACTATGAATATAAGAGATGACAGAGGATTTATCATAAAACATTCTTCATGGATATGCCTCATGGTCCCGACACGTATACTCTTAGGGTCAAAGAAGACATAAGCAAGTGGCTAAAAGGAAAATATTACTTACGGTTATATGCCGATGAGAACCTGAAGTTTGAGAAAGTTATGGAAATATAAATAATCAACGCAAAACCACTATCTTCTTTTGAAACAGAACGCCACGGCTATCCCCGATAGATACTATATATATCCCTTCCTCCCATCCCTTTGTTTTTATCTCGAATTCCCTGGAGTGTAATTTGTTATTTTGCAAAAACTTTTCGCAAACAATCCTACCGTTAACATCAACTACCTTTAAAACTGATCCGTTCACAAATCCGGCAATACTCGTTGTTTTAACAACAAAGCTGTCTGATGCCGGGTTGGGGTATACTGCATAGACCGGGGCAGACCGCCAGCTGGCGGGCGCTTCGGTCTCAGGAATGGCTGAATAGATCGTATCCCCTTTCATCGCAAACACATATTCTCCAAGAACTAATGAATCAATAATAATTACTCCAAATTTATCATAAGAATTTCCTGAAATTTTTGTATAATATTCATATTCATGCCAATTTTCAGAGGTATTCATCCTGTATAGCAATACCATGCTGTCTTCTGTTAAGGAATCGGCAATTAACAGGTGATCAAAGTATGAGCTTCCACTTTCCCTGCCATCGTAGACTATTTCTGCACTTGCAGAAAAATTATTTGGCAGAATGCCATCTATTTTCCAGTACCTGTTTGGTGAGAGTTTGTAAATTGTATTAGTTACTATTGGGTCAGGTGCTGTCCAGTTATGTTCAACCCGGATAAAAGCCGAATCTGTAATTGCATTTACAGTAATTTTAAATCGTGCATGACTAAAATTGTCAATCCAGGTAGTATCGATCACCTTTGCTTCACTTGATATTGCATCACTGATTTTACTATTCATATTAAGTGCTGTGAAAACAGGGCTGAATGGTAATGTAAATGTAAAAGAGGAAGTTGCACCAGACATAATAATTGTTTCCGTTTGCTCGTTCCAGCTAGTATCCATAAAAGTGATCTCAAGAGGTACATTATTGTAATATGAAGGCGCTCCTGTTAATTTTTGTTTAACATAAACTGTTACATCATAATAAATGCCATTTGGCGTTATTTGAGTTGAGTTAATTGAAAAATGAGGAAAGCCGGGGTTGAACACCCAGTTATTAAAAAAATCAGTAAGATCAATGCCAGTGATAGAGGAAAGCTGGTTTCTCAGATCATAGCTGTTTATATGAGTGAATTGGTTATTTGCCAAAAAAGTGGTTAACCCACTAAAGAACAGTGAATCTCCCAAATACCCTCTTAAGGTATGAACTACATCACCCCCTTTATCATATACATGGTCGCCATAAGTATATTCATGCGGAATGCCGGAAATAGCCCTGTAGCCATTCTCGGTGATGTGGGCAAGGTGCAGAACCTTTTCGTGGTTTCTTCTTACTTCTTGCAGATATGTATCCTTATCATACACATCTTCCCAGAATAAAAACTCCGAATAAACGGCAAATCCTTCGTTCAGCCACATGTCTTCGGCTGTTTCACAGGTTACCATATCTCCCCACCAGTGATGAGAAAGCTCGTGCGCCATGATATCCTCAGCCCACAAGCTTCCATCAGCAAAGCTTCGATGATAGGCAATATTAGTAGCATGCTCCATAGCCCCGCCAACAACAGGAACAAGGTTATACCCAATTCTGTCAAATTGATGCGGACCATAATATGTTTCGTATACACCTATTGCATCGGTCAGATGCAAAAAGGAATTTTTGAGTTTTGTGGTATCAGAAGGTAAAGCATTTAACATTATTGGAATGGGTCCGTTAATACCATTATATGATATATTTACAGTGGCATAGCCGGCAACAGCCACAGAAGCAAGATAAGATGGAATTGTCTGATCCATTTTCCAATGCCATATAATAGTGCTATTGGGATTATGGACTGTATCTTGTAATAAGCCATTACAAAAAGCGTTTTTGGAATCTTCAGTAGTAATGAAAAATTCGTGGGTAGACCGTTCTACAAAATTGTCAAAGCAAGGAAACCACGCCCTGCCGAAATTATGAGGATTCACTTCAAATCCAACACCAATATTATAGGCATATCCCCCGCTGAAATAAAATCCTCCTCCGTAAGTAGATGTGTCTATTTGAGGTGTTCCCTCATAATAAACTTTAACACTTGCTGTATCTCCAATATTCATAATGCCTGGAAGCATTGTAACAATCAAAGTATCATCATAGGAAAAACTTGCTGATTGATTATCCACCTTTATAGAATCAATATTTAATTTTAGCAAATCCAAACTGATAGAATTAATATTATTCATTTTAGGGACAAAGGTAATTTCACAATTGCCCTTTATCACTTCATTGGTAAAGTCGGTGATGTCTAAATTGATAGTGTAGTTGAGTATGTCAATGGTATCGCTGCGACTGTTAGCTTCTTGGGTATCATAAGCGTGACACGGCTTAGAGCCGTGCCACGCTTTGTGTCTGCAACTGTAATAATTCTCCTGCCTGGCAAAAGCGAAGACAAAAGAAAAAATTAGTGTAAGGATGGTAAATGTATATAAGAATCGTAAATGCATCGTTTTTTCAATATGTTTTATACAAAAATATCATATTTTTATAAACTTTACTATTAAAATATTGTACCGGAATTTCTAAAAAGGCAATATTTTGCCAAAATTGGTTAAGACTTGCCTTTTAAGGTCTAATGAAAAAAAATCTTCAATACTTAATCTTTTCTCTATTCCTTCTGCCTTATACATTCCATGTTTCTGGTCAAGACACCAGGTTTCAAAAGTTCAAAACATTGAGTTGTTCCGAAAAAAGGTGGGTGATGACACATCCTTTTGTTGCGGGCAAGACATTGAAAATATCTGAAAATGCAAGGCGAATAGCCAAAGAAATGTTAAAAGACACCCTGATGGATAACTATGAAAATGGAGGCAAGGCAGATGCATTCAGGCACGCATTCTGGATGGCTTCACTAGCATCCAAAATACGGTGGCGAAAAGCATACAAGTTAGGCAAAGCACACGAAAGGGGAAACAAAAAGGATTTTAATAAAAACAGGTATGAAGAGGGGATACTACCGGATGCTGTCAGTTGTGAGATGGATTTATGGAACAATAAGATAGGGTTGGTAATAGGGAGAAATAACAAATCGGTTTCTGAAGATGAATTAACACAATTGATAAAACAAGCCGTTCTTGACGGTAGATGCAAGATCATCAAAATGGACAAAAACGGAAATTTTTTAGATGAATCCGGGAAAATAATCCCTGCTGAAGAATGGCAGGGGAAATGGGAGAACAGGAGGTGTTTGGTGGAATCTGATTATTGATCAGCGTAGCACGGTTTAAAACCGTATCACGCATACAAAATTCATTTATGAATTTTAATGCAATTTGCATATTTTTCTTAATAAATTTATCTATTATGAGTTTATGTTTTATTATACAATAAATTTGCTCCTTAATATAAAATAATGGAATTAATCTTTAAAAAATCTTGTTTAATATTATTTTTGCTATTTGTATTTTTTTATGAACAAATTAGCGCTCAGCAATCTTTTTCATTAAAGATAACACCTTCCATTGCTGACGAACATTGCGATATCCTCAAAAGCATCCCCTATAATAATAAATTCCCAAACGAGCAGGCACGGAACAAAGAGCTTCGAAATTTCCTGTACAAACTATACGATAATGGCTATATAGCCGCCTACTTCGATAGTTTGACAGAGGATTCTGTTATTGATCCTTTTTTGAATGCTGAGTCACGCCTGCGTGCCGAAACATTAGACAGCCTGTACTTTAGCGTGCAGTCACGTGACTCCGCCTTCAAAGTATCGTCAATGCTTATAGCATACATCAATCCTGGTGGCATTTATAAATGGGCAACCATCAAGCCCGGTAATGTTGATGAAGGCATATTGAGCAAGGTGGGATTCCGCGAAAAACTATATAGCAACAAACCGATCAATTATAAGGAGGTGCGAAAACTCCACGAAAAGCTGCTGACATATTGCGAGAACAACGGCTATCCTTTTGCCTGGGTTAAGCTTGATAGTGTTAAGTTTTCAGATACTTTATTAGAAGAAAGCGTGACACTGTTTAAAACCGTGCCACGCTTGAACTTAATTGAAGCACAATTAAACCTCGCAAAAAATATTGAGGTTCATATTGACAGCATCATCATAAAAGGTGATGCGAAAATAACACCTGTTTATATCTACAACCACCTCGGCATAAAACCCGGCGACCTGTATGATGAATCCTTGGTAAGCAAGATAGGACCGAAATTAGAAGAGTTACCTTTTGTAAAACAAACCAAACCGTTTAAAGTTGTATTTACTGAAAAAGATACAAAAATAATCCTCCTTCTCACCGACAAGAAAGCGAGTATATTTAACGGAATACTTGGTGTTTTGCCCAACAGCGAAACCACTGGAAAGCTGCTGATCACCGGGGAAGCCCGTTTAAAGCTATTAAGCTCTTTAGGGCGTGGCGAGCTTATTGATATTGACTGGAGAAGCCTTCAGCCAAAAACTCAAGACCTAAAAGCCAGGTTTGTATATCCTTTTATACTATCATCACCTTTTGGTGTTGATCTTAAACTAAAGCTGTATAAAAAAGACACTCTATATTTGGATTTACATAAGTATCTCGGCATTCAATACCTGCTGAGCGGCACCAATTACCTCCAAGTATTCATCAATAACAAAACCACCAGTTTATTAGCTAAGAATACAACTGTTTTGCCTTATGCAAACGTAAATACTATTATATACGGACTCGGATATAAAAATGAACGGTTAGACTACCGCCTTAATCCTACAAAGGGATATCAACTCAACATAAATGCCGGTGCGGGAAACAAGACAATTCAAGAGACCAAGGATATAAATCCTGACAGTGTAGTACTTAAATCAACCGAATACGATCTTGACATTGATTTTGATTTATTCATGCCAATAAAAAACAGGGGGGTAGCGAATTTTGGAATAAAAGCAGCTTATTTATCGAGTAAGTCCATCTTTGAAAATGAGCTGTTCCGCATGGGAGGAATAAGCACATTGAGGGGTTTTGATGAAGAATCCATGCTTGCTTCTGCCTATGCAGTATTTACTTTGGAGTATCGATATTTATTAGAGCAGAACTCTTATCTGTACTTGTTTTTTGACGGAGCGTATTATGAAAATGAATACAGAAGGATCAATAATCTTGGGAATTGGCTTGATAGACCGTTTGGCTTTGGTGCAGGCATCAGTTTTGAGACAAAGGCGGGAATATTTTCAATAAATTATGCTCTTGGAAAACAATTAGAAAACCCGATAATGCTAAAATCGGCTAAAATTCATTTTGGAATTGTTAACCACTTTTAATCTCTGATTTCTATCTGCAATTACTGATATTTTTATAACTATCTTTGAAAATTCAGATTACCATTTTGAGGAGAGTGATTACCGTTATTCTCCGGAAAACATTCAAAGTGCGGTAAAATTTACCTGAAAAAATTTGAAAAACTCAGTCTGAAAAATTAACAATATGGAAACAGCCTTAATAATTCTCATTGGATTAGCGATTGGAACAACTTTCGCCTGGTTCATAGCTAAATACAAATACGAAGGACAAAAAGGAATAACAAAAGAAGAACTCGACTCGAAATATATTTCAAAAGAATTCTACAATGAGACAAAAGCTAAATTAGAACAAAAAGAGGAAGAACTACATGAATTAAATCGCACATTGGCAAAAACAGAACAAATTAATGTCAATCTAATAGAAAAGCTTGAAGACCAAAAGAAAGAAATAGAAAAAATCCAGGAAACTTTTAAAACCGAATTTGAAAACCTCGCCACTAAAATATTAAAACAAAATACAGTCGAATTTGCTGAAACTAACCAAAAAAGACTTGCAGAGATACTTAATCCTTTAAAAGAAAAGATTACTACGTTTGAAAAGAAAGTTGAAGAAACCTATGTAAAAGGAACAAGGGAACGATCAGCATTAGCAAAGCAAATAGAAAGTTTGGCTGAGTTGAATAAACAGATGAGCGAAGATGCAAGCAATCTTACAAAAGCATTAAAAGGTGATTCCCAGACCCTTGGTAGTTGGGGAGAGATAAGGCTGGAGTTAATTTTAGAAAAAGCCGGCTTGGTAAAAGACATACACTATATCACGCAGGAAACTTACAGAGATGATGAAGGAGTTTTAAAAAAACCTGATTTTATAATCAACTTGCCTGATAATAAGCATTTAATTATTGATTCAAAAGTATCTTTAAACGCTTATGAAGCATATTATAATTGCGATGATGAAAAAGATAAGAAGATTTATCTGAAAAAACATTTGGAAAGCATTAGAGAACACATAAAAGATCTGAGCTCAAAGAAGTACCAGAACCTTTACCAAATTAATTCGCCAGATTACGTTTTGATGTATATTCCAATAGATTCCGCTTTCATATTAGCATTACAAAATGATGAAAACCTTTACGATGATGCACTTAAAAAAAACATCGCATTGGTCACTTCTTTTACTCTTCTTCCAACGTTAAGTGCTGTATCATCCATTTGGAAACAGGAAGATCAAAAGAAAAATGTGTTGGAGATTGCAAGACAAAGCGGTGCGTTGTATGATAAGTTTAAAAACTTCATTGATGATTTAATAGATATAGGCAAAAGGATGAATTCCGCTAAAACTGCTTACGATATGGCAATGACTAAATTGTCGACTGGGAGCGGTAACTTGATAAGTAAAGTGGAAAACATTAAGAAACTAGGGGCAAAAACCACCAAATCTTTATCCCAAACAATTTTAGATAGAGCTTTCGATGTTGAAGAAGTAGACAAGACAAATTTAATCATTGAAAAAAAACAGAAAGAACAAAATGAATGAAACAATTCACTGCAATATTAACCATTCTGTTACTTCCCTGCTGCTTCACCCCTTCCAAGATCAGCAATCAAAACTTGTCGTATCTTTACTGGAAGGAATCAAACATGCTTCATCCCGAGTTCACTGTTTTTCATATTTCAGATAGCATATCCAGATTGTATTGTGCAATTAATTCTAAGGAGTTATTGTACAGCAAAGAAAGCGATACGAGTGAATTTACTGCAGTTTATGTTATTTCATACAATTTATACCCCTCTTTCGAATCAATAGAAATACTCGACAGCGCTTCAGCAAAATTTAATTCAACCGATCATAGGATCCCGGTACAATCTGGAGAAGACAGGTCTTCCGGCAAAGCAGGCAAAAAAGACAAGTCACTGGCGGCATCAATACACCGGGGAAAAAGGATCATTCAACATATTGATTTTAAAGCTGCATTGCAAAAGACCTATTTGCTGGAAGCGAGAGTTTTGGATGTTAAAAGAAATCAAACATCGACAGTATTCATAAACGTGGATAAACGAAGTATTTACAGCCGCCAAAATTTTATTGTTGAATCCAAAAAAAACGGATCACCCATTTTTAGAAATTACTTAAAAAGCTATAATACTTTTACAATAAGAAGCAACGACAATGATATTTCGAAATTATTTATGAGTTATTATAGCCAGGATTTCAACATTGCACATCCCCCTTTTTCAGTACAAGACCAAAATTCGCTAAGGTTAAAACCTGACAGTACCTTTTCGATACAGCTCCGCGGCAGCACTAAAACAGCACTCAAATTGCAAAAACGAGGGATCTATCACTTTCAGACTGACTCGATCATTAGAGATGGTTTAACGCTTTTTAAGTATTATGATGATTTTCCAAAGGTAACATCTCCCGAACATCTAATCGAACCGCTGTGCTATATAACCACGAAGCAGGAATACCAGGAACTGATCCTTCACAAGAATAAAAAACTTGCCGTTGACGATTTCTGGCTAAAGATTACCGGAAACCCAGACAGGGGGAAGAAGATCATTCACGAATTTTATAATCGCATACAAGATGCAAATAAATACTTTTCCTCCTATTTAGAAGGCTGGAAAACCGACAGGGGGATGATATACATTATTTACGGATTGCCTGATGTTGTTTACAAAACCTCATCTTATGAGAATTGGGTGTATGGAGAGGAGGGCAACCAGATGTCGCTCAATTTTACTTTTACTAAGGTCAGGAATCCGCTTACTGATAATGATTACAGCTTAAACAGGTCGTTAATATATAAAAATAGTTGGTACATGGCAGTTGACGCATGGAGGCAGGGGATAATATATTGATGATTTTAGAATTACATTGGCATTTAGATTATTGTAACTAATCAGTAGTTATAATACAGCTGTTATATTATTATTTGAATATTGAATAAAGAACTTTATCAGTAGAACTGATTGGTTACAAAATACTTTTTAGAGTAGGCTCATTATTTATATTATGGATAAAGAATATAAAGATAAATTGGTATTCGGTATAAGACCGATAATGGAAGCAATAAAAGCCGGCAAAGAAATTGAGCGGTTATTGATCCGGAAGGATTTGACAGGAGAGCTTGTGAAAGAGTTGATGACACTTGTTGGAGATCAAAAAATACATTTTCAATCAGTACCGGTCGAAAAGCTGAACAGGCTGACCAGAAAAAATCATCAGGGTGTTATTTGCTTTATCTCCCTGATTGCTTATGCTTCTCTGGAAAATATTTTGCCATATATATATGAACAGGGAAAGACACCACTAATATTAATTCTTGACAGGATTACTGACGTCCGAAACTTCGGTGCTATATCGAGAACCGCTGAGTGTGCCTGTGTTGATGCCATTGTAATACCTTTAAGGGAAATGGCACAGATAAATGCCGATGCAATCAAGACCTCTGCCGGTGCACTGCATAAAATACCCGTTTGCCGTTCAAAAAGCTTGAAGGAGGCAATAAGATTTCTGAAAAACAGCGGTTTGCAGATAGTTGCATGTACGGAAAAAGCCGCAAGCTCTTATGATGAGGTTGATTACAGGCTCCCCACAGCAATAATAATGGGTTCCGAGGAAAACGGAGTATCGGAAGAATGCCTGCAATCGTCAGATTTAAATGTTAAGATCCCGCTAAGAGGTGAAATTGAATCCCTGAATGTTTCTGTTGCCTCAGGGATAGTTCTATTTGAAGCAATAAGGCAAAGGAAATTTAAAAGGGAATAAGTTAAATGCAAACTTTAATAATATGTCTTACCCTTTCCCTCAGAATCAAATTTAATTCTGTTTGTTGCCTTCCATGAATTGAGGGATGACCATATAATGATTTCCGCATGTCAGCCATCCCATTAAATCCGGCAGACCTTTCCATAGCGTTTTTTAATCCGTCCCTGGCTGAAAAACGTTCCTGTGATATCATATAAAAAATACCCTTTTCGTGAAGAAGATCAGCGAGGTATTCCTGTTCAGTCTGTCCGGGGGTTGGAACAAATATTGCCTTTTTCCCAAGAACCGCCAGGTCCATTATTGTTGAGTAACCGGGTCTGCTCAATACCAATTTTGAAGAAAGAATTGCCTCCCGCATTTTGCTGGTTTCAAGATGGTGATAAATTTCAATTCCAGCCCCACGAGCCCACTCGCTGCCCCCCTGAGTACTTGTAAAAGTGGGATTCTTGCGCTCTGGAACTTCCTCCCCTTCGGATTTTTTTTCAGCGGACGCTGTGGATGCCTTCAGCGGAGGGACTCCCCTCCCTTCGGGAGGGGCCGGGGGTGGGCTGTTGCTTTCTTCGGTTACTCCCCTGACCATAAGAACTTTTAAGGATGCACTTTCCAATTGTTTCATCACAATTATTTCAAATATGCTTCGTTGTGGTTCAGGCCCTGAAACTATCACCATCAGATCGTATTTATAATTACCCATAGACAAATCCTGCCCTTTCAGTGAAGGAGGATTTTTGTCGAGGTTATTATCAAAAAAATCAAATCTTGAAAGCGGACCAATATAAAATGCATTATCCGGTAAAGGATATCCATGTGCCAGGTCTCCTGAAAGATTTTCACTTCCCTGGAAATCCGGCACCCAACATTCATTGTATTTATTGATAA
The DNA here is from genome assembly GCA_043811005.1 of Bacteroidota bacterium. GTDB lineage: Bacteria > Bacteroidota > Bacteroidia > NORP154 > NORP154 > JBDRNO01. Next base: position 50,578 of record JBDRNO010000260.1, read on the forward strand.
AGAAGCGGCTTATACGGTGGAGGATCGGTTCAAGGAATTTCAAATTCTCCGGGCATTTCACCATTACCTGGTGAGTTATGAAAACAGAGTGTACGGTTTTGTTCCATAAACCAAATCTGTTGTCGGAGATGACAGCATCAATATTGTATTTTTTAATTATGGATTTTAATAAGGTGTGTTCTTTGTAAATCCCATGAAAAATTTTGGGCAATGACATCATCATTTTCCGTTCCATACTGCTATTACTGGGATATGATATGCTGTAGCCGGGAAATTTAATGAACTCTAATTGAGGAAATTCTTTCTTTAAAAGTGCCAATGGCCGTTTGTCTGCACCTATAACTACTTCAACTTCGCTGTTGATCAATTCTTTTATTACCGGGATGCAGCGTGTTGCATGTCCCAATCCCCAATCCAATGGGCAGACCAGTATGCGTTTTTTGGTTTTACTCATATAGAGGGGTAATTATAGTTTGTTTATTAAGTCGGTTATTTACCTCACCCCCTGCCCCTCTCCTAAAAACAGTAGAGGGGAGAGCCAACGTGCAGGCTCTCCTCCGCCAGCTGGCGGAGAGATACAGAGGGAGTGAAAAATCTTAGCAATAAAATATCTTGTCTATTCTTTTGATTTTTCACGACTTAATACAAATACATTAAACTAAACGCGATGAAAGGGCATTTATTTCGACATTTTGCAATTCAAATAACCTCTTGATGGGAACAGCCGTCTTTGAATCTACAGCCTATACAGACTGAACTGCTATTATTACCGGATCTTTCTTTTTTGATATTTTTTACCAGTTTATAAACAACATATATTACCGCTGCAATGACTATCACTAATGTTATAATTTCCTGAGTCATGCTTTTTTGAATACAACTTTTAAATTGATTAAAAATATTGATCTTTAGATTCTAAATTTATTCAAATACAAGAATTTGAATAAAAACCGCTTTTAGCGGGAAATACATTTTACCAATATGATACAAGTCGGCAGTCTTCAGTCGGCAATCAGAAGTCTACAGTAAGAATTTTTTTTGCCGACTGGGGACTGCCGACTGTAGACTTGTCTATTAACACCAACAAAATTATCGTCCGCCAGCTGGCGGATGGTAAGTTTGCTTTTTAAAGAGCCTACAAAAATATACTACCGATCTGATAAACTAAAAAAGATACGATCCATGCCAGTACAGTTGTATATGTCAATGTAAAAATTGCCCATTTCCAGCTGTTGGATTCTTTTTTTATGGCTGCAACTGCTGCAACACAGGGGAAATAGATCAGAATAAATAACATGAAACCGAAAGCGATCAATGGAGTAAATACCCTTTGTCCTTTCATCTCACCGGAATGATAGGTATGGCTCTTCAATTTATGCATTAGGGTTTGGGATATCTCATCAACATCCGGATCAGCCTGGTAAAGAACTCCCATTGTGCTAACAATAATTTCTTTAGCGCCAAGCCCTGCGATAAGGCTAACTCCCATTTTCCAATCAAAGCCCAGGGGTTTGATAGCAGGTTCAATAAAGTGTCCCATTCTTCCTATATAGGATATTTCATGTCTTTCAGCTTCCTTCTCAAGTTCCAACTGTCTTATGTGTTCATTTTTTTCAAAAGTCAGCGCTGACACCTTCTCCTCATCCAAAGCGTTTAAACTGCTTATTTGTTTATTATAGCCGGCTCCGGTTTGTGAAATAAGTTCATCATAATTTTTTGAGTACTTTACATTCCTGGGGTAGTATCCCAATGCCCATATTATAATGGATGCGATCAGGATAATTCCTCCCATTTTTTTCAGGTATTCAGAAGCATAGTTCCACATGTGTAACAGGATGAATTTCAAGGTCGGAACCCTATATGTAGGGAGCTCCATAACAAAAGGGACCTCATGTGACTTAAACAATGTCTTCTTAAAAACCACTGCCATTCCTATTGCAAGGGCAATACCTATAAAATATATGGAAAACAACATTGTTCCGGGATTATTAGGAAAAAACGCACCTATAAGCAAGATGTAAACCGGCAACCTGGCACTGCATGACATAAATGGATTTATGAGCATGGTCAGCAAACGGTCATTCCTGTTTTCTAAAGTCCTCGTTGCCATAATAGCAGGAACATTACAACCGAATCCCATTATCAGGGGAATAAATGATTTACCGTGCAGCCCGATCTTATGCATTATTTTATCCATTATGAATGCCGCACGCGACATATAACCAGTATTCTCCATCAATGAAATAAAGAAAAAGAGGATAATAATGTTTGGAAGAAAGACTATTACACCACCTACACCACCTATAATGCCATCAATTAACAGGTCTTTTAGAGGCCCTTCTGTCATGAATGTATCAACTGAATCACCTATTATTGTAACAAGCTTGTCTATCCAATCCATGGGCATCTTTCCGAATGTGAAAGTTGACTGGAACATCACCCACATGAAAAGGATAAAAATTGGGAATCCCCATAGCTTGTGAGTTAAAAAAGTATCAATTATTTCTGTTTTTTTCCTTCTGGTTGGTATTCCTTCAGTGTATGTTTCTTTTACAGCTCCGGAAATAAAACCATATTTGGCATCTGTAATCAAAGTTTCACCGTCTTCCCTGTACTGAGTTTCCAGTTTATTTATTTCTTCTTTTGAGATATCGTCAATCTCCCGGAAGTTTTTGCAAACTTTAAGCATGTCATAAACTTCCTGATCTTTTACTATAAGCTTTATAGCTAAAAATCTGGATGATAACCTGTCTGTATTTGAGATATTCTCCTTAACCTTGATTTTTTCCTGGATGGCTTTTATTGATTTCTCAATAGGTGAGCCATAATTAATATGAATATGCCTGACTGTTGGCTCTTTATCTTCAAAAACCTCACTAGCTTTTTGGAATAACTCATTAATGCCCTTTCCTTTGGAACTGACAGTGGGTATAATCGGGATACCGATCATTTTACCCATAGCTTCATAATCAAATCTATCACCTTTTTTCAACAATTCATCATACATGTTTAAGGCAATCACTACCTTGATATCCATGTCAATTAGCTGTGTGGTAAGGAACAAATTTCTTTCAAGGTTTGAGGCATCAACAATGTTGATCACAATGTCAGGATGTTTTTCAAGAATATGGTTCCTTACGTAAAGTTCCTCCGGACTATGAGCTGATAAGGAATATGTTGCGGGTAAATCTGTTATATTGAATGTATACCCTTTTTGTTTAAATTCAGCCGTTTTGGAATCTATTGTTACCCCACCATAGTTGCCTGTATGCTCCCTTACTCCTGAGGCGTGATTAAAAAGAGATGTTTTCCCTGAATTGGGATTTCCTACTAATGCAACATTTATTATTATTCCCATTTCTTTGGTTGAAGTTTTATGAACACCCTTTGTAATTGTTCCTTTTCTCATTATTCTTTAATTCTAAAAGCCCTTGTTGTTTAGATTAATTCTAAATAACTAAGCGAAGAAAATACTTATTTAGAATAATTCCAAATAATATTTTAAAGAAGAGCCTAAATGTAGAATTTAAAATCAGGAATAGTTGGTAAATTTTACTTTGAAAGTTTATTTTACATGCAGCATTTTTTTCTTTAAAACCATTCCATCACTTTTCAACACATAATAATACATTCCACTTCCTATGTTATATTCTTCGGGATCAAACCTTTCAATATACTTTCCATAATCATACCTCTGATCATCTATCATTGTTCTTATTTCCCTTCCCATGAAGTCATAAACTTTAAGACTTATTATTGAACTTTTGTGTAATTTGAATGAGATAAAAGTCTCGTTGGTAAAAGGATTCGGGCGATTTTGATTTAGCAAGACATTAGCTGCAAATAGCTCTTCCTCAACACCGGAAATCAAATCCGGGTCAACAATAGCAGTCCAAATGCTCAGATCAGAGTCATCTAATCTTGTCCATATCGGTCTAATAACACTATCATGTGCAGTTATATTGGTATAATCTCCAAAAAACACTGATTGATCTGGCAGGAAAGGGGATTCACTAATTTTAAAATTTGTAAAGGTATATCCGCCATCGGTTGAAACAACCATATAAACATCCGTTTGATTGTTGTTATAATTTCTGCGGTCATAAAAAACAAAATATAAATATCCGTTTGTTTGATCAATTGTCATCCAGGTGAAGAACTGTTGTTTCCCGGGAGGGTCATTATTGACACGGATCGGGGCACACCATGTATTTCCTCCGTCTGTTGATTTTGTCAGCCACACATCAGTGTCATCGGAACCGTTTCGCTGATCGGTCCAATTAATGTAAATAGATCCGCTATATGGTCCGTTGCTAAGATCACAAACAGTTATAGGAAGACCATGTTTGCCCACCGTCAACCGATTTGGAAAATAAGATGATGGTGCTGTCATTGACGTTTGTACTGCCATAATCATCAAATTGTGTCCATGTTACATAAATGTGATTGGTATTTCTATCAACTACCACCCACTCTTTATCCTGCGCTTTGGTTCCATTTAAACCCATGTAAGTTCCGTCTGTCCATGTTGTTCCGTTATCTGATGATTTCTGACAAACAATCCTGTCTATCCAGTTTCCTGAATCAGGGTTGGAAAGATGGAAATAATAAAAATGACCAGCAGTGTCAACAAAAACAGCGGGATCGCCCCACACACCGTAAGAAGAGGATTGCACATGCTCAGTCCAGGTATATCCCCCGTCAGAAGAAACATAGTAATTATCTAAATTGGCAGCAGCTACAATTTTATCGGTATTATTGGGATCCAAGACAATGGTTGTCTCATTGGGATTATTCAAATTACTTATAAGCACATTTGTATGTTGCGCGAAGAGTTGATTAAAAAGGAATAAGACGATTATAAAGCAAAATTTTTCCATACTTCTAATCATTAAATTGATAGTATGAGAATTTTAATGTTTCGCCACGAATTTTAAAAAAAAATATATTAGTGTAAATTCGTGAATAGAATCTTATATTATTTTCATTACCCCACAACAAAGATAATAAAAAGATGGTTCACCCCGTGAAGCATTAATCATACAAAAAACAATAAGGAATATTGGCATCTTTATTGTACATCTAACTGTTAATTATTCACACTAGAGGCATTCAAATTAATAGTTATGAAAACTTTTCTGGTAATTTTTTGTCTTATTCTTACTACAAACGCTTTTACACAAAAAAAGAAAGATATTATTAAGAAAATAGATAATTATATGAATAAAACTATTTATTATGCTATGTATGAAACAAATTATGATAGTTTAAAATCCGTAATAAAACAATATTTCATGGAAAATGATTTCATTCAAACCAAAGAATCAGATTCTGATATGACCTTCTATACAAAAGTTCCATTTATGTGTTCAACATACAGGTATGCAAAATCATATAAATATACAGCAATTAAACATAAAACTTGTTATAGAAAAGCTTTTGTTACAGTTTCAATTTATGATGAAAAACCGGGGAAAAACATACGTATATCGTGGTATGTTGTCAATTATCCTCCTGGTGTATGGAGGCATGGTGGGACAGGATATGTCGGATATTCATTTGATGAATTGTCATTACGTAAATATCTATATATTACCTATTATAGGAAATTTATTCCATTTCCTGAACAGCTTGCAAACAGCATAAATGATTACAATGCTTCTCAAACGAAAGAGCAAAAAAAAATAGTAAAAAGCAAAAATTATTATATTTACTAATAAAAATAGAGCTGGTATACAGATCAATAAACAACAACCTTGACTGTATTAACGCTCCGGCTATTTTGTATAGTCAAAAAGTAAATCCCTTTATCGTGATTGCTTATATCAATTATCTTATGACCACTTCCGGCTGATAAATGATCAATATAGATTATCTGTCCAAGTATGTTTTTTATCGATACGGAATAGTGGTCATTAATTTTATTCGAAACCTCTATAATGAATAGACCGGAGTTGGGATTTGGATAAACAGGAAACAGGAAACAGGATCATAAATACCTATAATATCAGCAACTTCAAAACTATCTGTTACGGTGCACCCCAAAGAATCTTCAATTACTACAATATAAGTGCCCCCAGTGATGCTGTCTAAATCTTCTGATGTTGCACTATTTGACCATGAAAAAGTATAAGGGGGTGTTCCTCCTGTAACAGTTAAGTCAATTGCACCGTTACCTATAGAAGAAGAATCATCAGTTACATTTACCGAAAGTGAAATAGAACCGGGTTGGGTGATGGTTGCGCTGTCAATTGAAATACATTCCTTTGAATCTGTAACGGTTATTGTATATGTGTCTGCTACGAGTTCTGTAACATTTTGTGTTGTTTCACCGGTTGACCATAAATAACTATAAGGCATTGTCCCTCCGCTTGTTGTGACTGTAGCGGAACCATCATTTTCTCCGAAACAACTAACATTTGAAACATCTGTCAAGAGTGATATTAAATCGGGCTGGATAACAGTTGCGCCTGTTATGGAAACACACCCGCTTGAATCAGTTACGGTAATATCATAAGTTCCTGGAGCTAAGCCGGTAATGTTTTGAGTTGTATCTCCATTAGACCAGTTATATGTAAAGGGACTTGTTCCTCCGGAAACCGTTAAGTTAATTGCACCGTCATTATCCCCATAACAGCTTACATCAGAAGTAACAGCAGTTAAAGAAGCAGCGTCAATATTGTTTATCAAAACCGTGTCTGTTTGAGTGTATCCCATGTTATCAGTAACTGAAACAAGATAAATTCCAGCTGTTAGCCCTGTAGCAGTTGCCGATGTTTGGTTTGACGGGTCATCCCATTGATAGGAATATGGCGGTATTCCGTCTGTTACGATAACGGTTGCACTTCCGTCATTACCGGAACAGGTAGCATCTGTTGAGAATATGGATAATATCATAGGTATGTTCTGAACGATATTAACTTCAAAATCATCAAAATAAAATCCGTCTTCCCTAAGGTACAGATCACTAACTATCCGGAATTTAATCAATATGCTTTGCCCTGCATAATCATCAAGATCTATCTCTTCCAAAACCCATGATGTTTGAAACCCGTCATAAAGGGGCTTTCCCTGGTCCTGGTTGCTGTTTCCTGTTGTAGTGTATTTGCCGCAAAGGGGTGTCCATGTGCTTCCCCCATCTGCTGATGCTAAAACCTGGGCGTAATCATATCCCAGTTCTATTTCCCATCTCGCCCAATACGAAAGCCGGGCAGTTAAAGCATCGGTCAGATCAATGGGAGTGGATAAGGTAATGGAAGTACTTGAGCTATTCGAATAGTTACCTGAAGGGGAATCGGTTATTGAACCGGAAGAGGTGTAGTATATAGAATTACTAACTCCCCACCCGGATGTTGATGTCCAATTCGTCATGGTATTGCAATTGTCGGTAAGGATAGTGCTGATCTGCCCGTATGTGTTAGTAATTGTGTCGGTATAGGTAAACAGCCCATTATCTACAGCGAGGACAAAACTAAATTGCTGTCCGTTTTGAATACTGGTATCCAGTGAGAAAGAAATAGAGTCGTACATTTCCTCCAAAAGGGTTAAAAACGGATATGATTTGGGGCTTCCAACGCTTGTAATTTCAGTTCCCAGGGGTTGAATTTCAACGGTAAAGGTTGCCGGGCTGTCTAATCCCAGCCGTTGTATCTTAAAATTGAAATAATCGTTTTGCTGGTTGAAGATTGAAGGAGACAAGTCTTCTACTATTGAGTATTTGCCAACGAGGTGTGCAGCTGCTAAATTCTGCCACATATTGTCTTTGCATAAATCTATGATAGCAGAAGAAGGAGGCCAAAAGCCATAATTATCCGGTCCTGCTTCGGGTGTCATGGATATGATCTTATTTTTGGTGAATTGTTCTCCGTACATCCAATCATCAGTATCTCCGTTGGTGACATATCCTACTGTTTGGTCTCCTGTTCCAAAGATATAATCATTATCACGGGTCATGAGCCGGGCATAACTGAAAAAGATAGCAGAATCAGGAGTGAAGATGGATTGCTCATAACCCCAGGGATATATCAACATATTGCTGTAAGTATGGTAGTTTAATGTTATCAGGATCTCATGGCTTTCACAAAATTCTCTTATAATATCGGTTTCCGGTTCTGAGAAAGGCCCCGTGCCTCTGTATGTCTCGTCATTTGTGTTTGGAGAAGACCCATCGTTATCATACCCCCACATATAGCCGTAGTTACGGTTGAGGTCAACTCCGAAAGTGCCGTCACCGTTATTTCTCCTGTTTTTGCGCCACATACCGCCACCACTTGGGTTGGTGGTCCAGTTGTAGATATATCCGTCAGGGTTGATACAGGGGATGAAATACATTTCGGTGTTATCAACCAGATTGGTTACTTCATCGTCAGTGGCGTAGTTTTCCAGCAGGTAATACATATAAAATATCATCTGAGATATTGATGCGGGCTCCCTTGCGTGATGAAGTGCCGTGTAAAGCACCTCGGGTTCCGGTTCATTAATGGAGGGATTGTCTGATATTTTGACCCAGTAGATGGGTCTTCCTTCGATGGTGGTATTTGTTCCGATCTGTTGCCTAACGGTTATAATGGTTGGAAATTTGTATGCCATTGAGTCCAAATGGTCCAGCATCTCCTGGTAAGTGAAATATCCCCCCATTGATCCGAGGGTAAAGTTATCAGGAACAGGATAATCAACGCCAGAAGAGCAGCCATCTGAAAAACGTTTTTTTTTTGAAGATTTTTTATTGGTTGGCTCTCCCTCTCCGCCATCTGGCGTAAGGTCAGGGGTTGTGCTTGTGTCGTTCTGTCTTTGGTAATGCTCTACTACGTCATCAATCAGGACATCATACTTAAAACCGTTTGATTTGATAAGCTCTATCTCTTTATATGAAAAGTCAGATATAAAGAAAACACCTTTTTTGACCTCACCGTGATCTACTGCTATTCCTAATTGCGACAGCTTAGCCAAGCCGTCTTTGCCAGTATATACTTTGACACGTGAGTATTTGGTTGTTTGTGAAAAACAAATACCGGTAGTAACCATTAAGGCAACTATGGTAAAAGCGATTCTTGCGAATCTTTGTAATTGATGGAGATTTAGAACAGTTGTTTTCATACATCAAATGTACAACTTTTTTATTATTTAATCTTAATTTTGATGGCATAAATAGAAATACACATTTTAATTTACATGCTTCTAATTTACACTCCCAAAATAACCGCCCGCCACAGATACATCTTTAAATTGATCTTCCGGGATATTCTAAGCATTGATATTAGAATTACCGTTGATGCCGGTGAATTAAAGTCTTATGACGGTCCAAAGATCAACTATTCGCAAAACCCTGCTGGTACGGATGAGATATTCTTTTATTCAGCAAACCTGTTATCCGAAACAGGTATCAGCAAACAAAACATTACTGTAATTGATTGGAAAGACGGTAAGGCAATTTATCCCATCCCTCACACAAGTGATGTGCAGGACAACTCAGCCCTTCCTTTCGATCCTTTCGCGGCAAGCTTTTATTTAGTGAGCCGCTACGAAGAATACCCGCATCATAGCAGCTACAGGCACAAACGTTTCTGTCCCGAAGAAAGTTTGGCTTACAAAAACGGATTTCTCTCCAAGCCGGTAATAAATATATGGGTTAGAGAGATAGCAGAAATCATCAAATCCAAATACCCTGAATTTGCTTTTCCTGCAAGATCATATCAATATATCTCAACAATTGATATTGACAACGCCTACGCTTTTCTTGAAAAAGGCATTATGCGTACAATTGGTGGCTTTGCAAGGTCTGTCCTTTACTTAGACCTGTACGAAGCCATAGATAGAATAAGAGTTCTTTCAGGACAGAAAAAAGACCCTTTTGATACTTATGAACTTCTTTTTCAAATCCAGCAGAAATATAACCTGAAACCCATTTATTTCTTCCTGCTTGGCGACTATGGATATAAAGATAAGAACGTCCCGTATAAAAGTAAAAAATTACAATCCCTGATAAACTCGATAAATGAATATGCTGAAGCAGGAATACATTTTTCTTATGGCTCGGGCAAAAATTCCGCTAAATTTAAAAATGAGGTCAACCGGCTGTCAGGGATATTAAATAAAGACATAACAAAAAGCCGCCAACACTTTTTGCAGTTATATTTTCCAGATACTTACAGAAACCTGATAGACGTTGGTATTACAGACGATTATACAATGGGTTATGGTTCACATATTGGTTTCAGGGCAGGTATTTGCACCCAGTTTTATTTTTATGATCTGGGCTTAGAGCAAGAAACCAATCTGAAAATCCACCCGTTTGCAGTAATGGACAGGACACTCAAAGATCATATAAAATTAGCTCCTGACAGGGTGGTTGCTCAAATAAAACAAATTATTGATGATGTAAAAAAAGTTGATGGAACCTTTATCAGCTTATGGCACAATCAATCACTTTCCGGTTACAGAGAATGGGTCGGTTGGCGGGAAGTTTATGAGCAAATGGTATCTGTCTCTTGTTGAGCGCCTAAGCTTGTGTTTTATTCTTATCTTTTTCTTCCTTCTCTTTTTCATCCTCCCCACCACTGTATTTCTTATAAAACGCATTAACTTCCTCTTCAAGTTTACCATCTAATTGAACTTCAAGAGGTGGGGGTGAAGGATATTGGGGGGTGGTGTCTGAAATAAGCCGGGAGGGTGTTTCTTTATATTTATTCACAATATTATTTACCTGTGATAAAAGCATTTCATATTCCTTTTCATTAAGATCTATTCCGAAATCAAGTGTTTTGCTTCCATTGACCATTCTAAAAACCCCCTTTTCTCTCAACTCTTTCCAACTCCAGTTGTCCAGCTTATTAACATAAAGATCTGTTGAACTATTCAGGTCTAAATATTTTTCTTTAGAAGTGTAAAGCCCGTAAAATTTTTTTTCACAAAAGCGATTATCTTTAACCTCAAATAGTTCCTCTCCAAACAGATGCCACAACCATTTTCTGGTAACCATCAAGAACGCAGCAACGGTTAATGCAATAGATACAGGGAATAGGGATGGAATCTCACTCATTCTGGTAAATACCAAATAAACTAAAAATATTCCGCCAGGGATCACCGCAACCAAAAAAAAAGTAAGAATACCATTACCAAGCCAATATTCACTTGATTTAATACTTATGCTCAACTTATCATCTCCCGCCTCCTGCGGGTTTGTGGAAGATGTATCAGTTATGATTCTGTGGGTTTTGTTTAACATATTATGACTTCCCTTTTTCACTACTTCTAAAGCCGTGGATATCATCCATTCAAAATACTATCAGAATATTAAAAAAAACAGTCGACTCTTTTACCAATTCCCGGCCGGAATTGACTGCTGTCATGGCATTAGGCCTGCTCCTATGCCTGCATAGGAACATAAATCATTGAAACATTAAAACTATCAAAAAAGAAAATTTTATATATAAAAATAAAATAAAGTTATTAACAAAATTTTATTAACCAAGAAATCAGAGGTTGTAAGAAAAAAGGAATGATCAATCTGCAATCGTAACCTTTACACGTTTAATACGTCTTTGATCAACTGCTTCTATTGCGAACACAAAATTTTCAAAAGTAATTCTTTCATCCTTTTCAGGGATTTTGCCTACGAGTTCTAATATAAAACCTGCCAATGAATCAGAATCACCTTTAGCTTGCTCGAAGAAATTCCCTTCAATGCCTATAATTCTGCATAAATCATTGAGGGGTGTTTTTCCTTCAAAAACATAGTTTCTTTCATCTAATTTTGAATAAACCAGATCCCCGGTATCAAACTCATCACTTATTTCACCTACAATTTCTTCAATGATATCTTCAAGTGTCACAATCCCGGAAGTTCCTCCATATTCATCAACCACAATAGCTAAATGAATCTTTTTTTCCTGAAACTCTTTCAACAAATTATCTATTTTTTTGTTTTCAGGAACAAAAAACGGGGAACTAATCAGGGACTGCCATCTGAAGTTTTCCTTTTCGCTGAGAAAGGGAAGCAGATCTTTTATATATAAAATACCTGCAATGTTATCAAAATTTTCCTTGTAAACCGGGATTCGAGAAAAGCCGCAATCTAAAATTGTGGTTATCACCTTTTTGTAAGGGATTTCATAATCAATAGCTGTTATATCAACTCTTGCCTTCATAATTTGTTTAACATCTGTATTCCCAAACTCAACAATTCCTTTTAATATCTTATGCTCCTCTCTGAGTGCTTCTTCAGAAGTTATCTCAAGCACATCCGAAAGTTCATCAATTGAAATGCTATGAATTTTTTGCTCTATTTTTTTATGGATTATTGATGTTGAAGAAATCAATAAGTTGCTTACAGGGCTCAGTATCTTATCCAAAAACAAGATAGGGTATGCCATAAATCCTGCGAGTTTAACAGCATGTTGTGTAGCATAAACTTTGGGGATCACTTCACCTATCATTAATATTAGAAAAGTTACAGCAATAACCTGAAGAACAAAGGCAAGTACCGGGTATTGAGAAAAATTGAATTGTTTTAAAGCTATGTATGTTGACAAAATAATTATTGCCACATTAACAAAATTATTGGTAATCAATATTGTCGCCAATAACTGTTTGGGTCTTTCTAAAAGGTCAAGGATTATCCTGCTCGACTTGTTTTCAGAATTTCTCAGCCATTCAAAATTAGAAGGATTAAGAGAGAAATAAGCCACCTCTGCTCCTGAAATCAACGCTGAACAAATCAGCAACAAAATCATAGCTGATAAAGCAATAAGTATTCCCAATGAAAATGGCTGTAAGAAAAAATTTAATGTGGTGAAAATCATCCACGAATAAGGTTCACTACAATCGTTATCTTCCAAAATGCAGGTTTAGGGTTAAATAAATGTAGTATAGTAGAGACGAGGCATCAGCCATCTGTCGGACAAATTGCCTCGTCTATAAAACTCCAAACAATAATAATTTAGAATGGTAAATCATCTGTTTTGTTGTCCGTGGAAGTTAGGTCGGCTTCTTCGGCACCTGTCGGTGTATCAGTTGGTTCTCCTTCTCCCCTTTTTGTGCTCAACATGGTCATCTTATCGGCAATAACATCAGTGGTGTATCTTTTGTTGCCTTCCTTATCTTCCCACGAACGTGTTCTGAGTCGCCCTTCAATATATGCTTTATCTCCTTTATGAAGGTATTTTTCAGTAACTTCTGCTAATCCCCTCCAGAGAACTATATTATGCCATTCTGTATGTTCTTTCTTCTCGCCATCCTTGCCTTTCCATGTTTCAGTTGTTGCCAAAGGAAACTTAGCAACAGGTACGCTGTTTTCGAGATATTTTACCTCAGGATCTCTTCCCAAATTCCCGATTAAAATTACTTTATTTACTCCAGCCATAATTTAATAATTTTAGTTCCAGCCAACCAGAACAAGTTAATAATTTAATTGATTACAATGATCGACAATCAATCATCAAGCAAAAATAAATATAATAAACAAAAAGGAGAAGGAAATTTTAATAAATGAAAACACGTGAATTAATATTTTGGGTAGTGTTGTAAATTTAAGTATAAAAAACTTTTTCACAAATCATTGTTAAATTGCTCAATTACTCTATTGTTATATGGTTTTTCAACAATGAAACAGTTGAACAATTATCATTACAATTTGTCCTTTAATGTTTAACACTACCATATTTTAATTTTTTGTTTCAATATATAAACAGTATCTTTGCGACTGTTAATATATTAGTAATCCACTATATATCATAAGGATAATTAGAGAACAATATGACAAAAGCAGAAATTATTTCAGAAATAACCGAAAAAACCGGAATTGAAAAGGTTACCGTTAAAGTAGCTATTGAAGCATTTATGAATGAAATTAAAACTTCAATGATAAACGGGGAAAATGCCTATTTGAGAGGATTTGGAAGTTTTATAGTAAAAAAAAGGGCTGAAAAAACAGGTAGAAACATATCCAAGAATACAACAATTATTATTCCTGCACATTATGTGCCTGCTTTTAAACCTGCCAAACATTTCGTTGAAAAATTAAGGAATAACACAGCTCTCTATATAGAGGAATAATACAGTAACGGAGAAGATACGTTCTCAAAGCTCAGATTAAAATTAACATAATTAATTAAAATATATTTATCAAACATTTATTATGCCAAGCGGTAAAAAGAGAAAGAGACATAAAATGGCTACCCACAAGCGTAAAAAACGCTTAAGAAAGAATAGACATAAGAAAAAACAGTAGTGTCCTCGCAAGTAGTACATCCCAATCCTTTATGGGCACTGTTTCTACAATTAATTCCGGGTTATTTTTTATTTTTGCTTTATCCTTCATAATCTTAACTGCAAGTCTTTTTGTGTTGTATCTCTTTTAACTCGTTTCTGCAAATTTCTCTGCTTCAAATTTTCCGTATCAGAACTTGGCATTAAACCTGACTCAGCTTATCTGGCTTCCATTATGCTGATTAGCCAGATAAAGTCAGGATAAAAATATTTCAATGTGAATAACCAGTTATTTATTGATTCAACTCCCAAAGAGGTTGTTATTGCATTATTGGAAGATAATCAGTTAGTTGAGCTAAACAGGGATAAAAGTAATAACAAATTTGCCGTTGGTGATCTGTATCTTGGTGTGGTAAAAAAAATCAGCTCAGGTCTTAACGCTGCATTTGTTGACATTGGCTATAAAAAAGATGCTTTTTTACATTATTTAGATTTAGGCCCTCATTATTATTCCTTTTCCAAATTTACAAAACACGCTTTATCTAATAAACAAAGCAGTTCTTTATTAGATAATTTCCATATAGAAAAAGAGTTGGACAAAGGTGGTAAGATTTCCAGTACTTTATCCTCAAATCAACATGTATTGGTTCAGATTACAAAAGAACCTATTTCAACCAAGGGAGCGCGGATAAGTTCTGAAATCTCATTGGCTGGACGGTACCTGGTTCTTATCCCTTTTTCTGATAAAGTATCTATTTCGCAGAAGATAAGCAATATTGAGGAACGTAATCGTTTAAAGCGATTAATGCAAAGTATCAAACCGAAAAATTTTGGCATTATAATCCGGACAGTGGCAGAGAATAAAAAAGTAGCTGTTTTGGATAAAGACTTAAAAGACCTTATCTCAAAATGGGATTCATGTTATGAGAAACTTAAGACTTCCAGACCGCCCCAAAAGGTGCTTGGGGAACTAGACAGGACATCTACCATGCTGAGGGATATACTCAATTCTACATTTAATAGTATTTATGTAAATAATGTTACTCTTTACGAGGAAGTTAAAAAATACATTCACACCATTGCACCTGACAAGGAAAAAATAGTTAAATCGTATAATGGAAAAACACCTATATTCGAGCATTTCGGTATAGATAAACAAATAAAAGCTCTGTTCGGAAAATACGTAAATTTGAAAAGCGGAGCTTATTTGGTCATAGAACACACCGAAGCGCTTCATGTTATAGATGTTAACAGCGGACGCAGCATTAACTCAAAAGAGAACCAGGAAGCCAATGCTTTGG
Organism: Bacteroidota bacterium; assembly: GCA_043811005.1. Classification (GTDB taxonomy): domain Bacteria; phylum Bacteroidota; class Bacteroidia; order NORP154; family NORP154; genus JBDRNO01. The sequence goes on from JBDRNO010000260.1 coordinate 66,084, forward strand.
CAGTAAATCTTGAGGCAGCTACTGAGATTGCCCTCCAGCTCAAACTCCGGGACATGGGTGGAATTATTGTCATTGACTTTATAGATATGTATTTGGCAGAAAACAGAAAAGCCCTTTACGAAAAGTTTAAGAATGCAATGCATCTTGACCGCGCTAAAAACAAAATTCTTCCACCAAGCAAATTCGGACTTATACAACTTACACGCCAGCGGGTGCGCCCTGAAATGAATATTATTACCGTTGAAAAATGCCCAGCATGTGATGGCTCAGGAGAAATACAATCAAGTGTATTATTTATTGACAAAATTGAAAACAATATCAAGTATATTTTCCAGGTACAAAACGAACCCTCTTTAACTTTATGTGTACACCCTTTCATTTGGGCATATTTATCCAAAGGGCTTATGTCGGTTCAAAGAAAATGGTTTTTGAAATTCAGGAGGCGGATCAAGGTCAGGGCTGTCTCATCCTACCATTTTCTTGAATATCGCTTCTTTAATAAAAATGATGAGGAGATAAAGATGTAATTTAATGTAAAGAAAAATTTGAAAACTATGTGTGTTTATAAATTATTTTCACCATCCACTTTATTTAACTAACGCCCTATACTTATAAATAAGCGGTATCATTGATAAAAACAAAAATGCACCCAGTATCATATATGCATAAACAATATTGTCTGCTTCAAAGAAAAAAGGAATACTAAATAACCAGATAAACAATAACCTGAACAGAGTATTTATCATATTGAAAATACTTCCGGCCCTGCCAATAATATCATTGGGAATATGATTAAATAAATAAGTTATTCTCATTATTCGCGTCCCTGAATTACATAATCCCAGCAAGAAATAAGTTAAATAAAACAGCAGAATAATTGTATTGAATATATAAAAGAAATAAATAAATGCGGTTATGGCAATCATTACAATAATTCCCATTACGGGTGCAACCTTTTTGAAAATCCAACTTATTCCGACACCCGCTATTACTGCACCAATAGCAAAACACATATCCGAAACAGCATAAACACCCGCACCTGCTTTTAAATGATTATTTATATAAACAGGGGTGAGAAAAAAAATTATTACTAAGATGGTGATAAAAATTGCATAAGATGTGTTCCCGAAAATGAATAATAAAGGATTTCTTTTTAAATAATTCAATCCTGCTTTAAGACGATACCATACGTTGCCGGTTTCGGTTTCTCTCTTTGCAACAGGTTTGTATTTGAGAAAAAGTATCAGGATAAAAGCAATGAAATAGGTTATTGCGTCCATTAAAAATATTTCATGTAATTCCCATTTATTTATCTCAAATGGAAATTCTATCATGAACCCGATCATGTTTGTCTCTCCTTTCACTGTGCCGGAAAGAAGAACGGCAGCAATCCCTCCGGAGATCATGCTCGTTAACTGTCCCTGTATTTCAATATACGAAGTGATCTTGCCATAGTTTTTCCGTTCTGTGATTTCCTGGGCAAAAGCGTACAGGTTGGGATAATATACAGTAAAAATAAAGTATGTAGAAACAAAAACCATGGCTACAAGAAAAAGATGTATGCTTCCTGTATAATATCCCGTTAATGAGGATGTTAATAAAATCAGCCCTCCTACTATTGATAGCAATAAAAATATCTTATGCCTGTTATATTTGTCTATTAATGTTCCAACATAAAGGCCCCAAAAGAGGGTAAAGAATGTTACTATTCCATAAAGTACTCCGAAAAATGAAGCTTTGGCGAAAATATTTATAATATACCATGGAATCGCTATCATACTAATGCCCTGTGCAAAACCGGAAATTGTATTTGCCGTGAACAATAGATATATGGCTTTTTTGTTTATCATTTATTAATTATTGCGTACTTTGCGTTCTTGGCGAGCTTTGCGAGAGAAAAAAAAGTAAATTAATTTGTCTTGAGATTATTTAATTAATCTACAAGGTTCTGTTATTTTAAAAATGTGAATGAGCAAATGTATGAATAACAAAAGCAATAAAATAACTACCCCAAAAAAAGCCCTTTCCAAAGCCCGGGAATACTGTGCTTACAGTGAGCGTTGCCAGCAGGAAATGAGAAATAAACTCTATGAATGGGGATTAATTCCCGATGTAGTGGAGAGTATTATTGCTGAACTGATCATTGAAAATTTTATTAATGAAGAGCGTTATGCTAAAATGTTTGCAGGCGGAAAATTCCGGATCAAAAAGTGGGGCAGGATAAAGATCAGGCAAAAGTTACAAGCAAAAAATATTTCTGAATATTGTATCAGGAAAGGGTTTGATGAGATTGATGAGGCAGATTACATGAAAACCTTGAAAGAAATATCAGAAAAGAAAGCCAGATTAGTTAATGAAACTGACGAGTATATAAAAAGAGATAAAATTGCTAAATATATTATTAACAAAGGTTTTGAGCCGGAGATTGTGTGGAAGGTTTTAATAGGGGATTAATAGAATTTGCGTTTTTTTTAATTCATAACCTGAACTATTTTTTTTATTTTTGTGATAATTTATATTTACTTAATTTTTCCCATTTATATACACATTGAGATAATTTCAATTTATTAAACTAAATCAACCAACCAAATTACAAAATAACCAAATCGCAAAATGATCACCCCCGACCAGCTCAACGACCTAAAGGAACGCCTGGCTGCGCTAAGGAGGCATCTTTGACATTGCCGTCAAGCTAAAACAGATTGCCGAAGAAGAACAGCAAAGCCAGGCAGTAGATTTCTGGAATGATCCTAAGAAAGCCGAACTGTTCCTCAAACAGAGAAGCAATAAAAAAATTTGGACATCTGCATTTAATAAAACCAATAGCAGTCTGGAGGATCTTCTTGTGCTTTACGATTTCTTCAAAACGGGTGAGGCTTCCGAACAGGAAATGGTTGAACAATACAATATATCCCTGAAACTTATTGAAGATCTGGAATTCAAGAACATGCTTTCAAGTGAGGAAGACCGTCTCAATGCTATACTGGAGATAAACTCCGGTGCAGGCGGCACCGAGAGTCAGGACTGGGCAGAAATATTGATGCGTATGTATATCATGTGGGGTGAGAAGAACAATTTTGTTGTGAAACAAGTGAATCATCAATCCGGTGAAGGGGCGGGAATAAAATCAGCTACATTAGAAATTGAAGGGGATTTTGCTTATGGATACCTGAAAAGTGAGAATGGTGTCCACCGGTTAGTGCGCATCTCCCCTTTTGATGCCAATAAAAAACGCCACACCTCCTTTGCATCGGTGTTTGCTTTCCCGCTTATTGATGATTCAATTGAAATAGAAATTAACCCCTCTGATATTACATGGGACACTTTCAGATCCGGCGGTGCAGGCGGGCAATCTGTTAATAAATTGGAAACTGCTGTACGTCTAAAGCACGAACCATCAGGGATTATCATTGAAAACTCGGAAACAAGATCACAGCTTGATAATAAGAATAGGGCAATGCACCTTCTCAAATCACGATTATATGAGCTTGAACTGAGAAAACGCCAACAGGAGAAGAAAAAGATTGAAAGCAGCAAGAAAAAGATAGAGTGGGGGTCACAGATCCGGAATTATGTGATACACCCCTATAAAATGGTGAAAGACCTGCGGACAGGAGTGGAAACATCAAACGTGCAGGCAGTTTTAGATGGAGATATTGATAGATTTATCAAGGCATATCTGATGGAATTCGGGCATAATCGAATTAATCCCGATAATTCCTAGCGTAACGAAGCTACAAACAAATTTCTTTACATGAAAATTTCCAAATATTGATCTTGTAAATGCGAAACTTCCGTTAAGACATGACTTATATCATTCCTGTTTTTATATAGAAATTAATACTTTTGTACTATATCTAACAATAAACTTTATCTATTAACTTATACTGTGAACGGGATAAATTTCCGCATAACTAATACTCTGCCATGCCTGCTGCAGGAAGGTACCGAGGAATGTACAGACGCCCAAATTGGGCGTCTCTGCCATTCCTAAATTACCAGGATAGAAATGCAGCAATTTATCCAGTTTCATGTATAATAAATTTACTAAAAATGGAATACAGAATAGAAAAAGACACCATGGGCGAAGTAAAGGTTCCTACTGATAAATACTGGGGTGCTCAAACAGAAAGATCCAGAAACAATTTCAAGATAGGCGGCCAGATAATGCCCCTTGAGATAATAAGGGGCTTTGCCTATTTAAAAAAGGCCGCGGCTCAGACCAATTGCGAACTGGGTGTATTACCCAAGGAAAAAGCCGATGTGATAAGCCAGGTATGTAATGAAATATTAGAAGGCAAGTTGGATGATCATTTCCCTTTGGTTGTTTGGCAAACCGGCTCAGGCACACAAAGCAATATGAATGTCAATGAGGTTGTCTCCAACAGGGTGCATGTACTGCAAGGGTATAAAATGGGGGAAGGACAAAAGTTCATCCATCCTAATGATGATGTCAATAAATCGCAATCCTCCAACGACACATTTCCAACTGCCATGCACATTGCTGCTTACAAGATGATCATGGAAACGACAATCCCCGGTGTTGAGCAATTAAGAGATTCCCTAAAACAAAAAACCGAGGCATTTAAAGATGTTGTGAAAATCGGAAGAACGCATCTTATGGATGCAACTCCGTTAACCCTTGGACAGGAGTTTTCGGGATACGCCTCTCAATTGGATCACGGTTTAAATGCTCTGAAAAACACTTTGGCACATCTTTCTGAATTAGCGCTTGGAGGCACTGCGGTGGGAACTGGAATAAACACCCCCAGGGGGTATTCTGAATTGGTTGCTAAAAAGATCTCTGAATTGTCCGGTTTACCCTTTGTGTCTGCGAAAAACAAATTTGAAGCATTGGCTGCTCATGATGCTATGGTAGAAACATCGGGAGCATTAAAACAATTAGCAGTTAGCTTAATGAAAATTGCCAATGATCTTCGCTTGTTGGCATCTGGACCGAGATGCGGTATCGGGGAAATAATGTTACCAGCCAATGAACCGGGTTCGTCAATTATGCCAGGGAAAGTGAATCCTACTCAATGTGAGGCAATGACAATGGTGTGTGCACAGGTAATTGGCAATGATGTTGCGATCAGCATAGGTGGAATGAACGGTCACTTTGAGTTGAATGTATTTAAAACCGTAATGATCTTTAATTTGCTTATGTCAGCGCGTTTGATCGGTGATGCATGTGTTTCTTTCGATGATAATTGTGTGGCTGGTATTGAGCCAAGCCACCATGCAATAAAAGAAAATCTGGAAAATTCATTGATGCTCGTAACTGCCTTGAATCCTCATATTGGATATGAAAAAGCCGCTGAAATTGCTAAAACAGCCCATAAAAACGGAACTACCTTGAGGGAGGAAGCAATTAAGCTTGGCTATCTTACAGATGAGCAATTTGATGAGTGGGTACAGCCGGAGAAGATGATTGGAGCTTAACTAGAATAAGGTCATTAAAAAAGTCGTTAATGATAATTTTGTTGATGTAAATAAACAAGTAGGCAGTTGGCAGTCGGCAAAAAATTAATAAAAAGAGCTAATAAATAGCTCCTCCAATATTATCTTTCAAAGCGCCTGTAACAGATTTTAAACAATTAATTTCATTCCGCATTCTCAAAACACCTAAGAAAGCAAAAATCAACGCTTCCTTGAAATCAATAATGTTTTTTTCAGGAATTATGATTTGATAGTTTGAAAGGGCTTTTATCCTGTTAATTAATAAAACATTATACACTCCTCCGCCTGTGATTAACATTCGGCAGTTAACAGCGGACGATTGACTGATTTTATTGATTTGAACAGCAATATGTTCACAAACAGTTCTCAGTTTGTCTCTTACTGGAATATCGTATTTTTCTATGACAGGAAAAAAAAATCCGGTACACCATTCTTTACTGAGTGATCTAGGTGGGGATTTTTGGTAAAAGGAAATCTGGTTTAATTCTTTGAGCAAGTCATTATTAATTTTTCCTGACGCAGCAATATTACCTTTGTCATCATAATCTATCCCTTCTGTATTCAACTTATCAGGGATTTCTTTCACCAATTTATTCAGAACAATGTTCACCGGGCAAATGTCGAATGCAATTCTTTTTCCATCTTTATCAAAAGAAACATTTGCAAATCCACCTAAATTAAGGCATAAATCGTATTCAGGAAAAAGCAGCTTATCGCCAACAGGTACTAATGGCGCTCCTTGCCCGCCAAGAGCAACATCCAATGACCTGAAATCGCAAACAACAGGCAGGTTACACTTTGCTGTAATGGCTGCACCATCGCCAATTTGGGATGTTACTCCGAATGAGCTATGCACGGCAGAGCGGGCAGTTTTACCCGGCTGATGAAAAACCGTATGCCCGTGTGACGAAATAAAATCAACGTTTAAATTGTTTTCATTGATAAAATTGTTGGTGATGCCACCTAAGTAATGGCCGAATTCTACATGGGTTTGAACAAATTTTAATGCGTTTTGTAATTCTAAATTCTGTAGCTTTTTAATCCATTTGCTGTTGTATTTAATCGTCTTTGCTTCAACTATCTCATATCTCCATTCACTATTATCATTCAATCTGCTAAACCGGCAATATGCCATGTCCACTCCATCTAATGAAGTACCTGACATTAAACCAATTACATTATATTGTTTTGTTGAACCCATTGAATAAAAAACATAAAATTTCTCCAGCCAAGCCCGCTATGCACGCAAAGGACGCAAAAAGTATTATGATAGAAAACGAATTATTAAAAAATTTTGTTTTCACAGGGCAAAAAATTATATTTGCCATTCTTAAATAATTTCCATTAAAAATATCTAAAAATGAATATCGAATTTACAGAAGAACACTTAGCAGTTAAAGAAGCTGCAAGAGCTTTTGCACAGAATGATCTTTTACCAGGTGTAATTGAAAGAGATGAAAAAAAACAATTTCCCGAAGAACAAGTAAAGAAATTAGGTGAGCTGGGATTTTTAGGAATGATGGTCAGCCCTGAATATGGAGGAGGGGGGATGGATACTATTTCCTACGTATTGGCTATGGAGGAAATATCAAAAATTGATTCTTCCGTTTCTGTAGTTTTGTCGGTTGTGAATTCATTAGTCTGCTGGGGGTTAGAAGAATATGGAACAGAGGAACAAAAGCAGAAATACTTGGTACCTTTGGCTAAAGGAGAAATAATCGGGGCTTTCTGCTTGTCAGAACCTGAAGCAGGATCAGATGCTACATCACAACGTACCACTGCAATAGATATGGGGGATCATTACCTGTTGAACGGCACAAAAAACTTTATCACCAACGGAAACTGTTCATCGGTATATATAGTGATGGCACAAACAGATTCATCAAAAGGTCACAGAGGGATAAACGCACTTTTAGTAGAAAAAGGGATGGATGGCTTTGTTGTTGGACCAAAAGAGAATAAATTGGGAATAAGGGCATCCGATACAACTTCATTGATGTTCACAGATGTTAAAGTACCCAAAGAAAACAGGATTGGAGAAGATGGTTTTGGTTTTAAATTTGCAATGGAGACATTGTCGGGCGGAAGAATTGGTATTGCTGCACAGGCATTGGGAATTGCATCAGGCGCTTATGAGTTGGCATTAGCATATTCAAAGGAAAGAAGAGCATTTGGCAAACCAATTTGCGAGCATCAGGCAATCGGATTCAAGCTGGCAGAAATGGCAACTGATATCGAATCAGCGCGGTTGCTTTGTCTTAAAGCAGCGTGGCTAAAGGATATTCACAAGGATTACACAGTTGAGAGTGCAATGGCAAAATTGTTTGCATCTAAAGTAGCTATGGAGATTTCTACTGATGCAGTACAGATACTCGGGGGTTATGGTTATGTTAAAGAATACCATGTTGAACGGTTGATGCGGGATGCAAAAATAACCCAGATTTATGAAGGTACTTCTGAAATTCAGAAAATTGTCATTTCAAGGGCGCTGTTGAGATGATATGATTGATGCTAATATACGAATTAATACTAATGACGAATAACCAATTCACCAATAAACCAATCAACAAATCACAATACTTCCATCAATTTTTCCAGTTGAATTCCTCTCGAACCTTTAATCAGGATAAATGAATTTATGATGTTCCGGTGTTTGAGCCAGTTGTAAGCTGCATTAACATCAGCAAAGTGGGTGCACTTAACGCTTCTTTTTGCTTTTGAGAAGTTATCACCAACAAGTATTATCTGTATGAAATCTTGATCTTTTATTAATTTAATTATTGCTTTATGTTCTTTTAACCCAAATGATCCCAATTCAAGCATGTCTCCTAAAATTATAATTTTATTTTCTGCCTGAATTTGAGAGAAATTACTGATGGCAGCCGCCATATTCGTTGGATTGGCGTTGTATGCATCCAACAGTACTTTATTTTTTTTGGTTTTAATAATCTGTCCCCTGTTATCTGCCGGCTTGTAATTTTCAATAGCTTGTTTGATCTCTGATCCCTTCACTTTGAAATAACTTCCTATACAGATAGCTGCCATAATATTTTCAAAGTTGTGTTTGCCAAAAAGCTGAGTATTAATAAAGGTTTCCCATTTAAGTTGTACTGGATTGATATTTATTATTTTCCCTCTGTAATTTGCTGCTTTTGAGGCGCCATATGTAAAGCATGTATATTGCCACGCCTTAGTAATATTTTGTTCTTTCAACATTTTGATTAAAAGTTCATTATCAGAGTTGACGAAAAAAACACCTTTGTTTTGTTTTAAATAGGAATATAATTCTTTTTTAGCATTTATTACCCCTTCTTCACCTCCAAATCCCTCTAAATGTGCTTTGCCAATATTGGTTATTATACCATGATCAGGTTGTGCAATTTTACAAAGCTGCTCAATTTCCCCAATATGATTGGCACCCATTTCAATAATCGCAATTTCAGAATCATTAGAGATAGAAAGTATTGATAGAGGAACCCCAATGTGATTATTAAGGTTGCCCCTGGTGGCGAAAGTTTTATATTTTTTATTTAAAACACATTTTATCAAATCTTTAGTAGTAGTTTTCCCGTTGGTTCCAGTAATTCCAATAACAGGGATATTTAATTGTTCCCGGTGATGTAGAGCTAACTTTTGAAGGGTTTCCAAAACATTATTAACAATGATGAATCTTTCGTCTTTTTTATAATTGATTTCATCAATAATAACATAAGGGCAACCTTTATCAATAGCTTCTTTTGCAAACTTGTTCCCATTGAAGTTTTCCCCCTTAAGTGCGAAAAATATTGAATTCTTTTGTACGTTACGACTATCAATGCAGATTAATCGATGTTTGAGATAAATAGAATATAGCAGAGAAATGTCTTCAGGCATAACACTAGTTAAAATTTAATACCCCGCCATTCTTCCACCAGCTGGGTGACGAATGCGGGGTATTTTTCAATGTTCTAATAAAATTCCCTATTAAAGTCTGCACAGTACAGATTTATCAGGATATATGGAATTAAAACCCAACAGGGCTTCCAACCCTTACCATAGCACATCTAAACCCGAGATAAGCAGTTTCTTGTTCTTGATCAAGAAATCTTCTTGTACCCGGACTCATCCAGTAAGCCCGGTCTTTCCATGAAGCGCCTTTATATACCTTAGCGCGGTCATCTATTAAAGAAGAGGGGTCTTTACTGTATCCTTTTGTGTCATACATAACCCTTTGTAATTCATCATTAGATAGAGTTTCCTGTAAGTATTGTACACTTGATTCCTTATCAGCATCAAGAAAGTTAATATTATCTGCCTTTTTATAATTTCTTCTATCAAGGTTCTCTTCTTCGGTAACGTCTCTCCAGATAATTTTGCCAAGTGTGTCTTTTTCTGCAATTGCGCCTTCTTCATCTCTAAGTTGCGTCTTATACACATTACCTCTGTAAGATCTAAAGTCGTCCATATCTTCAGGGGATAGAGGCCTGTAAACATCCATTACCCATTCACTTACATTACCCGCCATATTATATAAACCATAATCATTGGGCCAGTATGCATATACTGGAGCGGTAACATCGGCATTATCATTAAGGCGCCCAGCAACGCCCATGTTGTCACCTCTTCCTCTTTTATAGTTAGCCATCATATCTCCCATATTTTTGGGTCCGGGATTTCTAACATAATGACCACTCCATGGGAATATTCTTCTTTCGGTCACTCTTTCAAAATATGTAGTGCCGATCAAGCCCAATGCGGCAAATTCCCATTCAGCTTCTGTAGGAAGACGGTATCTGGGAAGCAGTATCCCATCCTCCATTCTAACTTTTCTAGTATCTTTATTGGGGTCGAGGTCAGGTATGTCAACAATCACCAAACCCTCATATTGTCCGGCATAGTATGCATCTGTATTAAAGTTGTCGTCTGCCACTTGGTTGGGATTTACATCAATAAGTCCTTCTCTGATAAGCAGGTATTCATTCACCCTGTCGGTACGCCAAGAGCAAAAATCTTTTGCCTGAAGCCAGTTAACTCCTACAACAGGGTACCATTGATATGCAGGATGACGGAGATATAACTCAACATAAGGTTCATTGTAGGCCAATTTTGAGCGCCAAACCAATGTGTCGGGTCTGGCTTTTTTATATACTTCAGGATAATCTAATCCGAAAACCCTTTTTATCCAATATAAATATTCCCGATAGTGAACATTAGCAACTTCAGTTTCATCCAAATAATAAGAAGAAACAGTAACTCTTCGAGGGACATTATCCCAGTTGTAGCCAGCATCCTGTTCTACTCTTCCCATGGTGAATGTACCACCTTGGATCAAAATTAAACCGGGACCTGTTTCTTGTTCTTCATAATATGTAACTTCAAACCCCCCATTTTTAGGGTCATTATAATTCCAACCCGTCATTTGAGATGTTTCCTTACCACATGATACCATCAATACTAATCCAATGACAGGTATTATTTTTTTTGCCTTTCTAAGCGCAGGGTACAGACAGACACTATTTTCAACTATCTTTTTCATAATATATTTTTTTGGGTTAAATCTCTTTTGGAGTTACGTTTAACGTAGATGAACCAAAAAAGGTTACTTGTTTAAAAAAATAGGTTGAATTATTTGTAAATTTTTATGAATAACTAAAAGAAAATGATATTGGATTTTAGATATTAGGAATAAATCAGGTTAAAATGAGGGACAACTTATTGTTCTGAATTTTCTCTTTTTAGGTCTGCAATCAAATTGCAATGCGAAAGAGAACTCATGAGACCCGGCACTGGCATTGCTTAACTTAGAAAGGGTTATATCATAACTGTATCCAAATTTGATCATGCCTTGCTGGAAGCCAATCAGAACTATGAATGCGTCTGAATTTTTCTGCGCTTGTCTGTACCATAGACCACCAACAATAGGGCCTTTATTCATATATATCCCTATGTTTAATTGTTGAAAATCCTGTTGTTTTTGAAATAATATATTAGGAGAAATGTTGGATTCTTCGCCTGTTTCGTCTAATGGAAAAATTGCACCACCGTGAATAGTGATCTTTACAGGTAATTTGGCGGCACCTGTAACGATAAAACCTTCTTTGGGTTGTGTTAAATGATGTACTGCAATGCCGCCAAAAAATTCTTTGCTAAATCCCAATATACCGGCTGAGAGATCAAGATTACCCATGGAATTGTTAACTTGTGTTTCTTTTGTTTCATAAATAAATCCATACCGTGGATCAATCATATCTCCAAAAGTAAGCTTCTCCCAGTCTAATTTTTTTTGTATGTAGCCCGCCTGGAAACCGGCTTTTATAGAAAAATTACGGTTTACATTTAACCTGTAAGAATAGATAAGACTTCCGGTAGTTGTATTTAATGTACCTTCTCCGGCACGGTCATTAAGGATCATCACTCCTATGCCACCTTGCAGTCCGTCAACATGTTGATCGTAAGATGCAGCATATGTAACGAATGTTCCGGAGATAGCAGGCCATTCATTCCTGTAATTCATGATCATCCTCGGACATCTTGCAGTTCCGGCAAATGCTGGGTTAAGATATAGGGGATTGGCATAAAACTGTGTAAACTCAGGATCTTGAGCAAATGAAAAATTCCCAAAGCTAATTGCCGAAATTATTATTATTGCAAATATCAGCCGTTTTAACATAAGTATAGTTCCTTTACAGACGCAATAATACGATTTATTTTATAATATCTTGCAAATATAACAAATAATTTATATAAATATTTTTTTAACTTTCAAAAAATTATTGCAGGAAAGGATTGTTTTTCCTTTCAAATCCCATATTCGTTACAGGTCCATGTCCTGAGTACACCTGGAAATCATCTCCCAGGGCGAACAATTTGGTTTTGATGTTTTCAATTAAAGTATTATGATCGCCCCCCGGCAGGTCTGTTCTGCCAATGCTGCCGTAAAATAAAACATCTCCCGTAATGACGAACTTTTGTTCTCTTTCGTAAGAAGCGCTTGTAGAGACATTCTTGAAAGTCCTATCTTCCGCCAATCCAAATGACTCCCGGCTCATTTGCGGAGACGGATAGTTTCTTCGTGGAGCGTTATAACCAACAAGAACAATGTGACCCGGAGAATGACCGGGGATCAACAAAATCTCTAATTTTGAATTACCAAATTCAACAATATCTCCTTGGTTGAGGAAATTAACCGGATCTGGAGAATTTTCCAAGTTTGGAATTCCATATAATTGAGCTACAGAAGCAACGCTTTGCAAAACAGGCAATTCCAACTTGTTTATTTCCAAATCCAAATCGTATTTTTCGGCAATAAACTGGTTCCCGAAAACGTGGTCAATATGGCAATGAGTGTTCACCAATTTAACCGGTTTTAGCTCATTTTCCTCGATAAAGCCAGTTAATTCCTGTTTTTCATGCTTTTCATAACAACCAGGGTCAATAATTACACACTCTTTGGTCTCATCAAATAAAACGTACGTGTTTTCCTCGAAAGGGTTGAATATGAATGGATGGATATTAATCATAACTAATGACAAAAGTAATATATTTAGCGAAAACTTGTTATATCTTTGTAAAATGCGAAAATTTATTATTTTCTTTCTTTTATTTTTCAGCTTACATATTGTTACCGACTTTGCCGGGATGCATTTGTTTGCGCAATTTTACAATGGCTCTCATCAGGAATTTGGAAAAAGCAGGGTTCAGTACAGGGAATTTTTATGGTTTATTTATAAATATAATAAGTATGATATTTATTTTTATACTGGGGGAAAAGATATTGCAATATATACAGCAAAATCTGCAGATATGATAATTGAGGAAATAGAAGATTTCTTTGATTTCGGGTTGGAGGATAAGATACAGTTTGTCATCTATAATAAACTTTCAGACTTAAAACAGAGTAATATTGGTTTTGCTACTGAAGAGCAGTACAATGTAGGTGGAGTAACGCATATAGTGGGATCGAAAATATTTCTGTATTTTGAAGGAGACCATCAAAAGCTTAAACAACAGATCAGGGCAGGGATTACCGAAGTGCTTATAAGCCAGATGATGTATGGTGGTAACTGGAAAGATATGGTTAAAAACTCCACACTTTTGTCTTTGCCTGATTGGTATTTACAAGGACTTATCTCTTATGTTTCAATCGCATGGAATGTTGAGATAGAAAATCGTGTGAGAGACGGAATCCTTTCCGGAAGATATAAGAATTTTAACCGTTTAACCGGTGATGATGCTGTTTATGCAGGACATTCTATATGGAATTTCATAGTTGAGAGATACGGAAAATCATTAATCCCCAGTATATTATACATGACAAAAACCAGCAGGAATATAGAAAGTGGGTTTCTGTTTGTTTTGGGTTCTTCTCTTAAAAACTTAACAAATGATTGGCTTGATTATTACTATAACAAATTTTATGTTTCTGATAAATTCAGAGAGTTTCCTGATAAAAACTCATTGCTTATAAAACCTAAAGCCAATAGGGTTTACAGCCAGTTAACTGTAAACTCTGATGGCAGGTATGCTGCTTATGTTACAAATAAAACAGGGAAGTATAGAGTATGGCTATTCGATCTTAATACCGGGAAAAAACATCGCATATTATCAGGAGGTGTTAAGTTGGAACGATTGAATGATTATTCTTATCCAATGCTGGCATGGCATCCTTCTGCTGATTTGTTGTCAATAATAACAGAGAAAAAAGACAGGATATTACTGACGTATTATACACTTCCATCAAAAAAAAAACATATCCGGCTATTTCGATCAGGCAGGGAAGTAAGAGAGTTACATCACTTCCAGAAGATTCTTGATTTTTCATATTCAAATGACGGGAAAAAATTTATCATTTCTGCTGTTCAGGAAGGACGTTCAGATATATTTGTTTATAATACTGCAACGAATATGTATGAGCAAATAACAAATGATATATACGATGATTTATATCCTATATTTATTCATGATTCGAAAGAAATTGTTTTTAGCTCCAATAGAGTTAGTGATACAATAAGATATATCCATAAAGGATCCTTTGGGGAAGGTGGAGCAGGACACACACCACGCCCCCCTCTTGATAGAGTGGGAGAGCCCGCTCACAATTCACCCGCACAAACCATCCGCCAGCTGGCGGATGGGAGTATTAATATCAATACTAACAACGCATTAAGTACCTCAACTGGAAAAGATTTGTTCATATATGATTACAAATACAAATCTGCCCTACCTGTCAACCTTTACCAAACCGAAGACATAAAAATTTCAGCACAGACAAATATTTTACAAAAAATTACTAATACTCCTTTTATTGACGAAATTCATCCTGTAGAATATGACGATCTTCATCTAAGTTATCTTAGTATTAAAGATGGCATTATCAATCGTTACCTTGTAAGTTTCGACAGTGTTATCAGTCATATTGACACTATTGCCCATTACAGGGCCGTAACAACATCTTTCCCAATTACGAATTACTCGAGAAACATTCTTGAACATGATATAAATACAAAATCGAAAAAATATTCAGAGATAATTTATTCTAATGGAAAGTATAGGATGTATGTGGAAAATATATTGCAGCAATCAGATATTAAAATATCTGAATCCGGTGAAAATAAAATACCCCCCAGTGATGAACCATTTCACCGGGAGGAAATGAATACTGCAATTGAAGATAGTTTGATTATCCAAAGATTCTCCGAAGATAACACTACTGATTTATTTGAGCGGGAATCCGAATATACCGATATTACAGGTGAAGGGAAAATTGACATAAATAACTATATTTTTGAAATTGAAAATTCCCCAGCACAATTAAGAAATAAAAAACCTGTTGAAAAAAGTAAAATTGCCGGTGAAATGGCTCGCGAAGAAGACGGGATTAGTTCAAAAATCAAGGAAACTGAGTTGATTCCAGTAGACACTACATCCACTGATAATTTTGAAATTTCAGATACATCTGATCTTTCCTCCGTTTCACAGGATAGAACATCTCAATTTTTCCCTGACATTTTCAAACAAGCAAAACAGTGGAATTATAACATAGCATTTTCAACAGATTATTTTGTGAGCCAGCTTGACAATAGTTATCTTAATGAAACATATCAGAAATTTTCCGGGGGTGGCGCTATCTTTACTAATCCGGGATTAAATTTATTGTTTAAGATAGGCATCAGCGATTTGTTTGAAGACTACAAGATTGTAGGTGGTGTTCGTTTATCTGGCAATCTGAACAGCAATGAGTACTTTTTAAGCTTTGAGAACCTAAAAAAACGTCTTGATAAGCAGATCGTATTCCACAGGCAGGGTTTTCTTACTTTTCAAAGCAATGGAACAGGGATCCGCGTTCATACTCACGATATTAAATATGTATTGAAATGGCCATTTAATGAAATAATAAGCATTAAAGGAACCGGTAGTTTGAGAAACGACAGGTCTGTTTTTCTCTCAACCGACTATATGAGTTTACAGGAACCCGATATTTATGATACCTGGGGTGGGTTGAAGGCGGAGCTCATTTTTGATAATACTATCAATAAAGGATTAAATCTTTATAATGGGTCTCGCTTTAAGATCTTTGGAGAGTGGTACAAACAGCTTGATGAGAAGGAGACAAATTTATATGTTTTAGGGATTGATTTTAGGAATTATTTAAAAATCCACAGGGATATTATTTGGGCAAACCGATTTGCTGCAAGCACTTCGTTTGGGGAACAGAGATTGATCTATTATCTTGGTGGAGTGGATGGATGGCTTAAGCCTGCCTATGATCAATCACTTCCTGTTGCAAATGAGCAGATTTATGCATACCAGACACTTGCAACCAATATGCGCGGCTTTTATCAGAATGTGAGAAATGGCAATAGTTTTGCATTGATCAATAGCGAACTTCGCTTGCCCGTTATTAAATACTTTTCAAACAAACCACTTAAATCCGATTTTTTGGAGAATTTTCAAATTGTTGGATTTGCTGACATTGGAACTGCCTGGACCGGAAGAAACCCTTATTCGACAGACAACTCGTTCAATACTGATGTCATTGAAAAAGGTCCAATAACAATTATTTTAACTCATCAAAAAGAACCGATCGTTGCCGGTTATGGCTTTGGACTGAGAAGCCGGTTGTGGGGGTATTTTATAAGAGTGGATTGGGCGAGGGGAATTGAAGATGGCATTCTGTTACCTCGTATTTTTTACTGGTCTTTAAGTTTGGATTTTTAAAGTAAAACCGATTAACAATTATAATTCACTAATTTTACCAATTCACCAAATAATCATGAGCATCGGAACATTAGTGTTATTAATAGCAATAGGTGTTATTGCAGGAATAGTAAGTGGTGTCGCAGGCGTAGGGGGAGGGATCATAGTCGTTCCTGTTCTTGTGTTTATATTTGGTTTTAGCCAGCATAATGCCCAAGGAACCAGTATCATGTTTATGCTTCCACCCATAGGCATTCTTGCCGCTTATAATTATTATAAAGCCGGGTATGGTGACATTAAGTATGCCATACTTCTTTCAATTGCTTTTATAATTGGCGGATATTTAGGATCAAAGTTATCAATCAATCTCGCTGAAGCGACAGTAAAAAAGATATTTGGTGTGATCTTGCTGGTTGTAGCATTAAAAATGATTTTTTTTAGTAAATGAAGGACATAGCTTTACAAATTTGTTAAAAAACTGCTATTTGAAGATACAGAAAGAAAAAATAAAGGCATTATCTGCAAAGTATCTTCCGGAGGTCATCTCGATAAGGAGGTATATCCATGCTAATCCGGAATTGTCATTTGAAGAATACAATACTTCAAAATTTGTAGCTTCCAAACTTCGGGAATATGGTGTTAAAACACTGCATACCGGGATAGCAAAAACTGGAATCGTAGCAGTTATTGAAGGCAAGGGGAATAGAAATGTAGCTGCTCCAACTGCTAAAAAAATTATTGCTTTACGATCCGAATTAGATGCCCTTCCTATAGTTGAGAAAAACGATATTGAGTACAAGTCAAAGAATTATGGTGTAATGCATGCCTGCGGGCATGATGCTAATATTGCTTCATTATTGGGAGTGGCTAAGATCTTATCAGAATTAAAACATGAATTTGAAGGGACTGTAAAGCTTATTTTTCAGCCGGGTGAGGAGAAGTTGCCCGGGGGGGCTTCTTTGATGATAAAAGAAGGGGTGCTGAGGACACATAGTAGAGACACGATTTCTCACCCCGACAGTAACATGTCAGGGGATCGTGTATCTACAGTATTCGCACAGCATGTCCTGCCTTCGTTGGATGTTGGAAAAGCAGGTTTCAGATATGGCATGTATATGGCTTCTGATGATGAGCTATATATCACGGTAAAAGGCAAAGGCGGTCATGCAGCTATGCCTCAACAAACCATTAATCCCATTGAGATTGCTTCCCATATCATTATTGCATTAAAAGAAATAGTCCCTCCCTCCTATCGCAATATCTCGTCTGCAGGGAAACGGGAAATCAGTGATGAAGTCGTAACACAGGATATACCAACGGTGTTGTCCATTGGTAAGGTTATTGCTGAAGGGGCAACCAATGTAATCCCCGATGAAGTAAAGCTCGAAGGCACTTTCAGAACCATGAATGAAGAGTGGAGAGCCCAAGCTCACGAAAAGATGATAAAAACAGCAAAGGAAATTGCTGAAAAGATGGGCGGGAGCTGTGAGTTTAAGATAGTTAAAGGTTACCCTTTTTTGGTAAATGATGAAGAAACCACAAAAAGAGCCAGGAAGTATGCAGAAGAATACTTAGGTTCAGAAAACGTAGTAGACATGGAATTAAGAATGACGGCAGATGATTTCGCTTATTTCTCCCAGCAGGTTCCCTCCTGTTATTACCGCATAGGAATAAGAAATGAAGCTAGAGGAATAACTTCCGGGGTTCATACCTCTACTTTTGATATAGATGAAAATGCCATTGAAACCGGCATGGGGCTGATGGCTTGGATCGCAGTAAATGAGCTGAAAGACTAATATACGGACGCAGTTCAAAAAAATTTGTGATTTTTTAAAATCAGTGGCAATGTTTTATTTTTCCACTTTGGCTGAATAGTTACAATTTTTTTGTTGTTGATAGTATTTTTTTTATACATTTGTTCCCTAAATTATTTATTAATTACAACTATGAAAAAAATTACTTTGTTAATCGCAGGGATAGCTACCTTTCTGACAGTCAATTTAAGTTCCTGTACAAAGTGCTCAACTTGCACTTATAGCGGATACTATTCCGATACACACGAATGCTGTGGAAGGCGAGCCGTCCATGCGTCTTGTGTGCTTTCCTACGAAAGTAGCGGATACGTTTGCACGTCAAATTGACGGGTAAGCCGGTCAAAGGAGCTAAAAAGAAAAATTCACTTAATTTAAGAGGCAGATTTCTCATTTCGTTCCTTTGTGCTTCACTACATTCGGAATGACAGCGTTTTAGGGTAATGAATAGTGGTTCTTCTCCGTACCAAAACTACATTCTATTCTTTTCAACGGATAAAATTCCATGCTCTGAACGCGATGGGTGAAAATTGAATGTACCCGGCAGGTCTTGTGAGAAAATTTCTGTTTAACAGTTATTAAAGCTGAGCTATTATTTTTTAATGCGATTGCCCTGGTTAGGACTACTCACCATATTCTTTTTCCCATTTACGATACTTTCTCGATCCAATTTGTTCCAGCACAATGAAAACCGGGCTGATCCAGTAGTTCCTCATTCCAAATCCACCGGATTCTCCGCTCATCCTTTCAGTTAAAAGAACGGTTTTTGAAGAAATTTGTTTTTTATTTCGTACGGATCTATAAAGCCTATTGAACCAACCAGTTTAACATGTGAATAATCAAGACCGCACCATACGATCTCTGAAGAACTGAAAATGTCGCTTGCAGATTGTGAGAATAGGGGCTGATTAAAACTTAACAATGGGGATATTAAGCTTAGCAACAGATAAGTTTTTAAATTTTTCATGATTTTTGGGTTTACAAATTTGTGGTTTCATTATTCCTTCACAGCAACTTTAATCAAAACATCTTCTTTACTTTTCTTATATACCTCAAAAACAAATTCATTTGAAGATACTGAAAAAATTTTATTTGTTTCAAACTGATAAACCGGCATTCCTTTAACATTTTTTGTATCCAAAATTGAAGCTTTGCTAACTAGCCCTTCAGAATCATCTATTTTATATGCAGTAAGAAAGCCGCCAGCTCCATCGGTGTGCCCGGCTGGCACCTTGTTTAAAGACAAATTCATATTTTTCACATTATCTAAAAACAGCAAATAGTGATTATCTTCACTATAAATATATTGATAAGACATTCCTCCCTGACCTTTTTTCCCTGTTTGTCTTTTTGGTAATTTTTTCATCCATGCTAATTCTCCATCAGCTTCAATTTTAGTTATAAGCATATCGTTATAATGATATGTGTAGTAAGTTCTGGATTTCCCATTTGAATAAGTTGTATGCGATATGATGTAATGCTGCTCACCTATTAATATTATACTCCCGTCTTTTTTTATTCGTAATTCTCTCAATTCCAACTCTTCAAATTCAGCTTTATCTTTAGCCTCTTTTTTTATATTTTCTTTCTGTACCTTCCCTTTCACATATTGATTTAAGATTTCTACAGGTATCTCATAGCTAGCCATGTCATATATTTCACCTTCCTTTTCTACTTTGAATATAAACACCCCGTCTGCATCATCCAGATCTTTGCCATCACTATAAAATCCGGCAGAAACCATATAATTTTCAGGGCTTTCAAATAACCATATATTATTAATGAATTTATCGCCTACTTCAATTGGTGTTTTATCAATTTCACCTGAATTTGCTTCTATTCTCAATAATTCTATATGATAATTAGCTTTACCATCTCTGCTTTTCTTTATATCTGTTGTATTATCGTCATATACAGTTGATAATATATAAGTATTCCCTTCCGAATCAATGGAATAATCCAAATTATTCATCTTTTTTTCAGTATAGGGCATTTTAACTTCTTCACTCCAAACCGGTTCAATATTTTTATCAAAAACATTCATTCCGATCACATCATAATTTTTAGAATCATCCCTGATCTTTGGTTTTTTTCTATATTGAATCAGTAATTTGGATTCATCATACGAAATCTGAAAATTAAATTTGTCAATTACACCGAAACTCCAGTAAACATAAACAGATCCAATGGGTGAACCTGTTATTTTCCCATCTACTTTGATTATAAGTTTACCTTCTCCGATAAAGGTACCACTTTCAAAATCTATTTCTCTATAAAATAATTGTTCCTTTTCATTAGGCTTGTCCCACAGCGAATAGAAGAAGTAGTATCTGTCATTAAATTCGGTCACTTTTTCAACTTTAAAACCTTTTGGCATATCTTCATATACTTTCTCTTTAATGAAAATTAATTTTTCAGAATCAAATTTATGTATAATTGTACGTTTCCCGGTTATTTTAATACTTAAAATTTCACCTCCACGGTGAAAATAATGTTTCTCGCTCGCGTCTACCACTTTATATGGCTTACTGACCGAATAACTAAAATCTTTTGATAATTGAGCAAAAACTAAAAATGGAATTAAAAATATGATCGTAGATAATATTGCATGTTTTTTCATGATTTTAAATTTTAAAAATTATTAATAAAGACCTCCGAGGTTTCAAAAACCTTGGAGGTTTAAATTAACAATAAATTAAATAAGGAAACTTAACAATTTCGGTAAGCGACAACAAACACTTCATGAATTTATAAAGACCATGCGAAGTATAAGGAAACAGAGACCAAATACTATACTGAGAAAACAATAATTACTTCTTATACTATTTTTTTTCTTTCAATACCTCCTTATATAAATAGCCCGCGAACATTTTAGCCCCTTTGGCGTATGATTCTGCTATCCTGGAACCCACATCGAAGTCGTAGCCCATGGACTGGCTTCCAATAACATTTTTGATATAAAGTAATGCAATTACATTGTCAGGATTTCCGGTCTCAATAAATATAAAATCAAAATCACAATAAGCCGGCTTTTTTGCTATCCCGATATTCATCCCAGGCTCAATAAATGTGGTTTTAACAATAAGAGTGTATTTTGCTTCGGTTTTATTTTGTTCTACATATACCCCCGTCTTCGCTTTAAGTACTTTATTAAACAAAGCTTCAAATTTCGGCTCATATCTTTGTTTTCTGGCACCGACCCAACCCTCAAACCACTTATCTCCTTTGCCTGGTTCCTTTTTGTTGTACTCTTCAACTTTTTTGCTGGTATACTCCTCTTCTGTATCAAATGCACCCACACTAAAATCACTATAATCATATTCTATATTTATGGCTTTTTGTCCTTTCAGGAAGTTTATGTCTCCTGATTTCTTGATAACTTTTGATGGATTACCATAATACTGGGCATGGAGTGTTGTAGCTAAGATAAAGGATAAACCAAGCAGTAAATAAATTTTTAAATTTTTCATGATTAAAAAATTTTAAGAGTTAGTAATTAATTGATTGTATTTAATTCTTTTTTTATATGAATTAGCTCATTGGCAGCAGGAATTTCTTTAGTAAGTGCAATATCGTAATACTTTTTTGCTTTTGCAAATTTATTAATCTTCTTATAATAATCGCCTAATATAGAATAAACCAAATAGTATTCCGGATTAGTTGAAACGAACTCATTAATAATCTCTTCATTTAAAATAATTATCTCATCAGAACCAATACAATCCCTGATGCGTTTCTTGATCTTTTTGAATTGTAAAAATTTTCGATAATCATCTGATACTAAAAATGTATCAGCCGGTATAACTAATCCTTTTTCATAAATTTCTTCTTTTTTCTCCAATAAACCAGGATCATTAAAAATTCTTTTTAAATCATAAGCAACATATTCCCCTAACTGAAAAGGGTTTGTAGAAATCCATACTAATTGCTTGGACGGTTTGAAAATTATTGAATGATGGGCAATAAGCTGGTTAATTGCCTTTTCATTACCCATACCAATATTCTTATCATTCAGACCATTTTGGTCTCTTAATATTTCAGCAGTATTTTTAACATTGATCTTTTGATATTTATTAATTAGTTCAAATACTCTGGCATGCCTACATAATGAAGAACTTTCCTTTATGTTTTCAATGTTCCGCTTATCGTTACTAAAAGCATCACCCTGGAAATGGTTTGTACAGATAATAAAATTGTTTTTCGGGGAAAACAACCCTGTTTTATGCGGGGATTTTTCAATTATTACTGTTTTATTATCTTTAAAAGAACCTATCATTATAGATTCCGAAACAAAAGTTTTGCGTTTTGCCGCGATAGAGGCTGCCTCGTCAATATTTTTTGCAAATTGCAGTATTTCCCTCGCTACTATTGAGATTGGAGTTGCCGCACTTTCGGGAATTTCGGATCTTGCTGCGTTAAGAGTAACGGTCAAGCCCTTTTCATTCATCCCGGAAACAGCTCCGATCATCCCTGCCCATGAGACCATCATAAATTTATACCCCTTTTCAGGATTGTAAAAGTAGATAATCTTATCCTCTGCAAATTCATCACCAACATAAAAATCAAAGTTTCTTCCAACGATCAGGGAGCTATCATCCGTTTTTTGATCCCAGCCTGAAAAAGAAGTACAGCCAACCATATTCAAATCCTGTAAAGCGTGTCCTATATCATGGGCGGCATGGTAATTCAGGATTCGCTGATATTTAGGTCCTACAAATGAATACTCATCAGATGCAGAAAAAGAAACTCCGTAAATTTCAAGCTTATATTCTTCATCAATATATGAATCAATATTCCTGTTAAACCAGGCGACAAAATATTTTAAAAAATATAAATATATTTTTGAAGAGATCATTTTATTTATTTGGCCAACAAAAGCGCCCTCCTGTTTTTTTAGCAGTTCTTTGGTTAATTTACCTATTATAACACCTCGTTCAAATGCACTTCCCTCAACATATAATTCCCAGAGCCCTGTATTACTTCTTCTCAACCAACTACTGCCGCATGTATAATGATCATCTGCAATTTTTAATCTCTTCAGTTCAAGCGGGCTGAGATCATTGGGGGTGGGAGGATTTATAGTTATTGCAAGCTTGAAATAAATAAGGAAAGCAATGATGAAGGCAATGATTATAAATACAATACTATATAGCAGTTTCTTTATCATATAGTTTTATTAAGCATCATTTATCTTTCTAATTAAATAATTCAAGCCCAGAAGCTCAGAACAAGTCAATAATGAACCGATAGTTACTCCCAGGACCCCGTGCAGGTTCACGTTTTGACCTGTAAGAAACAGATTCGGGATTTTTGTTCTCGGAGGAATATAGGATATTAATGGGTCGTTGCAATCTCTAAAAACCCCGTAGGTTGATCCCTCTTTTGTGCCGGTATAATCCCTGTATGTCAGTGGGGTTGAAGTATAATAGCTTTTTATTTTTTTTCTTAAACCCGGAAATTTCCTTTCCACAAGGTCCAATAATTTCTCTGCTTTATTTTTTTTGAATTCGATGTAATCATCTCCGCGTTTTCCAACAGTTGTATTTTCCCACTTTTTCATTTCATCATATTTCATATATGTTATTACGATAATACCGTCTGAATACACATCTGATCTTGAAGTTGCAGGAGTATAAAGCATATAACCCTCAGGCCATGTTTTCTCCGAATAGGATGTCACACCCCACACATTATCTGTTGCGTAATAATAATAATTATAATTGAGATACCTGAATGTGTCTTTTTTCAGCACAATATATACTGTAAATGTTGAAATGGTGTTTTCCAAACTGTCAATGCGGTTTCTGTATGCTTTTCTCATCATATCGGGTTCTAACATATTAAGTGTTCTAACAGGATGAACATTGGAAATAAAATATTTGGATTCAATGCGTTCAGAGTTTGATAATTCAACGAATTTCAGCTCATTATCCCGGGTATCCGGGATAAATTTTTTCGCTTCACGGTTTTTTAAAATCGTTCCACCGTTATTAATTATTGAATCAGCAAGGAATTTGGCGATCTGAAAACTTCCATCAATAAACCTCCAGGCGCTTTCTATGAAAAAATTATTTATCATCGCGTGAATATACAATGGAGTATTATCGGGTTTGCCTGCATATAAAGCGTTTAACCCTGCCAACACATTCTGCAATTTCGTATCTGACGTAACTGTCCTGATGAATCCCATTGTGCTATCCACAATATATTCATTTTCAATAATATTATGTGATTTAACTTCCCTGAGATTGTATAAATTCAAAGAATTGCTTATTTCTCTTAGTTTATCGGTATATTTAACCAATCCCTGTTTTTCATCCGGGAAACTTTGCAAAAGAGTATTTATGAAATTATCATATCCCTGCGCATATTTATATTCTTTGTCTTTAAAATTTATAATGTCAAATCCATCTTCATCCAGTTTTTTTAATTTTAATCTATTCGTAAGGTCAAAATATTTAAAAAACCTGTGCAAAATTTGGCCTTCCTCTAAACTTCCAATATAATGCATTCCAGTATCAAAAACACAACCATCACGCACAAAGGTTTGGAGGCACCCTCCGATTTTTTTGTTTTTTTCAACAATACAAACATTATAGCCCTCTTTGCTTAAAATATATCCGCAAAGTAAGCCGCCTAAACCGCTACCGATGATTACTATGTCATAAATAGCTGAATGGTTATATGGTTGCATAGTTGGATGGTT
This sequence comes from Bacteroidota bacterium, assembly GCA_043811005.1. Classification (GTDB taxonomy): domain Bacteria; phylum Bacteroidota; class Bacteroidia; order NORP154; family NORP154; genus JBDRNO01. The sequence continues at coordinate 91,236 of JBDRNO010000260.1, forward strand.
GTTTTGAAATCAAATAACCTGGGATCTTTTCAGTTTATCGGGTATCGGTTGTCAGTTTTCGGTTAATCGGTTTGCCGGTTTTTGTGTGGTGTCTGGAGTTTTCTCACGACACAATATTTTGATACTCCCTCTAATTAATTACCGCATTTGCTTTGCTTGCTTTTCCATGTTGTCAGGTGGAAACACATGACAACACGAAAAGAATGCAATTATGTTTTTTCTATACATTCTTAATTTTTCTTATCAAATACTTTAATCCTACAAATTCCGAACAGGTTAATACCGACCCGATGGTTACGCCAAGAATTCCGTGCAGGTTGAGGTTTTGACCGGTAAAAAACAAATTGGGGATTTTCGTCCTTGGCAATATTATAGATCTAAACGGTTCTTTGTAATCCTTTAAAATTCCATAAGCAGAGCCGTTTACTGTCCCGGTATAATCCCTGAATGTTAAGGGAGTTGAAGTGTAATAAGCTTTTATATTTTTCCTTAAACCCGGGAATTTCCTTTCAACCAAATCCAATAATTTCTCTGCTTTATTTCTTTTGAACTCAAGATAATCATCCCCGCGTTTTTCAATTGTTGTATTTTCCCATTTCCTAAGTTCATCATATTTCATATATGTGATAACAGCAATACAATCAGCATAGACATCGGATTTCGAAGATGCAGGTGTGACCAACAGATAGCTCTCAGGCCATGATTTTTCTATATAATCAGCGGTCCATACATTATTGTTTTTATAATAATGATAATTAGAATTCAAATATGGAAATGTGTCTTTTTTCAATACAATATTCAAAATAAACATAGACATTGTATTCTCTAAATTGATGATGCGGTTTCTGTATATTTTACTGATATTACCTGGTTCTATCATTTCCAGTGTTTTTGCAGGATGAACATTGGAAATAAAATATTTTGATTCAACACGTTGTGAATCAGCCAATTCCACAAATCTTAATTTTTTATCACGAGTAATTGGGATAAATTTTTTGGCTTCGCGATTTCTTAAAACCGTACCGCCATGCTGTACTATTGAATCAGCAATGAATTTTGCAATTTGGAAACTTCCATCCACAAGTTTCCAGGCGCTCTGTATAAAAGAATTATTTATCAGGGCATGAATATAAAGGGGGGTTTTATCAGGCACTCCGGCATATAACGAATTGGTACCTGCCAAAACATTTTGCAATCTTACATTTGATGTGACTGATTTCAGGAAGCCAGTAGTGCTTTCCTTTAAAAAATCGCCATCAATCATAAGTGAATCAACTTCTCTGAGATGATATAATGGAAAAGAATCACTTACTTCTTTTAACTTGTTTACATATTTTATTAATCCTTGCTTTTCCTTAGGGAAGCTTTGCAACAGGGTATTAACAAAATTATCATGCCCCATCGCATGTTTGTATTCCTGATCATCATCGTCAAAAATTATTTTATCAAAACCATCTTCATCGAGCTTTTTTAATTTCAATTTTCCTATCAGGTCAAAATACTTGAAATAGCGGTACAGGATTTGTCCCTCATCCAAGCTCTCGGTATAATTAAGTCCGGGACTAAAAATACAACGGTCGCGCACAAAGCTCTGAAGACACCCGCCAATTTGCTTATTTTTCTCTACAACACACACATCATACCCTTCCTTGCTCAATATATATCCGCAAAGCAAACCACCCAATCCGCTGCCGATGATTACTATGTCGTGTTTTGTCATTGATAAACTCTGTTACTATAAAGTAGATGATACACAATCAAACATATGAATAGATTTTTGCTACGAAATACGAAAATATACGAATATACGAATGGTGTATCCGCCAGAGGATCGTTATTTATATAGCTTTATGGCTTTAAAAAGTTGAATTTCGTATTTTCGCACAAAATTCGTATTTCGTAGCAATATGCTGTCTATTAAAAAATCTATGACTCTATTAATTACTTTTTCCCAAATTTAAAAGAAGTCCGTTCCCCTTTCCCCCGCTTGAAGGTTCCGTCATCCATTTCCTTTAATAAAACTTTCTTGAATAATTTAAACATCTTATGGGGTTGTGATTCGTCATTATAGAATGTATCCCATGCGTATTCGAATAGTTCCTGAAGTTTTTCAGCCGACATGTTCTTTGGTTTAAAAACCACCTTATCTGCTGAATAGTCATCCCAGTCGGTAGATAAAATTCTATTCTGAGCCATCATCTCAGTAAATGGTTTGGTGTTGGGGAATGGGGTAAGGACAGTAAATTCAGCCATGTCGAGATCAACCTCTAACAAAAAATCTATAAGTTTTTTAACATCATACTCGGTTTGCGTATCAAGACCGAGAAGTATAGTACCTTCAATGCCTATTCCGTAATCCTTTAGCATTTTTATTCTATCCCTGATATGCCTGGAGTCGTCAAATATTGCCTGGTAGACATACCAGCATCCTGCTTCAGCGGCTGCCTTGACCACCTTCTCGTTATTCTCAAGGGGATGGCTTATCCACTTTCTCTTAAGGGGTTTCAACGCTTCAAAAAGCCCCAACTCCCATTGGGTATTTTGTGCCAATGAATTATCAACAAGAAACAACCTGTTATTATCAATGCTTTCCACTTCTTCTATGAATTTGTCGTAGGGGCGGGGTCTGAAGTTCTTGCCACCAAGATAACTGACACAACAGGGATAGCAATTGAACCTGCAGCCCCTGGATGCATGAACGAGGTCAACCATCTGGGTGCCCTTATAATTATACAGGCCCCTGTTTAGGATGTCTCTTCTCGCTGTTCCAACGATCTCAATTGGCGGTTGATCTGTAAGATAGTTATATGCTTTTTTCAGCTTGTTGTTTTTAAAATCTTCAATGACCTGTTCAAACCTGCCCTCTGCTTCTCCGAGAAACACCGAATCGGCATGTTCACCGGTTTCTTCAGGATGGAGCATTGCTCCTATTCCGCCAAATATCACCTTTATACCTTTTGCCCTGTAAATACCGGCAATTTCCCAGCCCCTTTTGACCTGGCAAGTTAACATCACAGATATCCCAACAAAGTCAACGGCTTCATCAAAATCTATATCTTCAACATTTTCGTCAGTAAACACAACTTCAACACCTGCAGGAATAGTAGCTGCAAAAACTGCAGGACCATGTGGTGGAAGGTGAAATTCGGTCTGCCGCTTCATCTTTTTCCACTTTGGATAAATTAGATGGAATTTCATAACACAAAAATAGCAAAACCTTTTTAACCCTGATGATTTTAAAGATGTTTGTACATTTACGGCTTAATTTCTGATTTATGCAAAAGACAATAATAAAACCCAATTATGATGTAATAATAATAGGCTCAGGAATAAGTGGTCTGACTTCGGCAGCCCTTTTAAGCAAAGCAGGATTATCAATCTGTGTATTAGAGATGGAAAGCAAACCAGGGGGTTATTTAGCCGGCTATAGCAGGAAAAATTTTCGATTTGAAACAGCCATCCATTGGTTAAACCAGTGTGGTCCGGAAGGTATAGTCAGTAAAGTATTTAACCTCATAGGTTCTGACTATCCCAAGGCGAAATCACAAACACGTATCCGCAGATTAACAGGAGATAAATTCGACTATTTACTTACAAATAATCCCGATGAACTAAAGAATAAATTGATTGCCGATTTTCCACATGAAAAAAAAGGAATTCAGAAATTTTTTAACTCAGCAAAAAAAATAGGAAAATCCCTTGATAATTTCAATAAACTCTTTAGATCTCAGAAAACCATGTCGTTTCTTGAAAAAGTTCATCATAAACTTAAGATATTACATTTTGCGCTTCCATTTATTCCTTATGTCAGGTACACTGGAGATAAAGGCGTTACGAAAGGTCTTAATCGTTTTTTTAAAGATAAGGGGTTACACCAAATATTTTGTTCGGAACCGGATCTGCTATCCTGTTTGATCCCAATTGCCTGGGCTTATTTTGGAGACTATCAGATTCCACCAACAGGAGGGAGTAAGATTTTTCCTGAATGGTTGTCTTATGTTGTTAATTATTATAATAATTCCATTTTCTTTAAATGTAAAGTGACAAAAATACTTTTAGAGGAAAACAAGTGTAAAGGTGTAACATTTGAGCATCAGGGTATAGAGCATGAAGTTAACAGCAGCTATGTAATTGCGGCATGTGATGTTGAAACGCTTTATGAAAAGATGCTTCCGGCAGATACTATTTCATCAAAACTTCAGAATAAACTTAAAAATGCGATCTTATATAGTTCAGCAGTCACCGTATCTTTAGGATTAGATTGCCCATCTGAGGATTTGGGATTTGATGAAGAGCTTATTTATCTTTCTCGCAATGACCTACAAAAAAAAGAGCAAGTTAGTGGGAACCCAGAAAAAAGCAGGATAATTATCCTTGCTTCATCAATAAGAGATGAATCATTAGCCCCTAAAAACCATGGTACTTTAACTATATTTATACCTGCCTTTATTGATTATAACAATTACTGGCTTACAGGTAAAGACGAAAACGGAAATTTCATCAGGGGTGAAGAGTATAAAAAACTTAAATCTGAATGCGCAGAAATAATGATAGACCGGGTTGAAGAAAAAATAGCACCGGGATTAAAAGATCATATACTTTTTTATGATGTTGCTACCCCCATCACCTATTGGAGATACACAGGAAACAAAAACGGCTCCATGATGGGAGCCAAACCGTGCCGCGAAAACTTTCAAGCAAAAATAGCACATTATCAAACACCTGTTTCTAATTTATTATTAAGTGGTCATTGGGCAGACCTTGGAGGCGGGGTTCCCATAGCGGTCAAATCAGCGGTTAATACAACATTGCTTATTTTAAAAAATAAAAATAAAAAAGCATTCAAATTGCTAGCCAATTATATAGATGGAAAAGCGAGACCAGATGAAATAAACAGTTCTTCCTGCTTCAAGCCATATGATAATTCCTGGGTACAAGAATTAACTTCTGATCAAAAGGATGCAATGTATACCCGTTCTTAGAAGATTTACGAATGAAAAATTTTTTATTTCAAAACACAACCTTTAGTTCATAAACATCAGACTAACACCACGATTTATCGTGGTGTTATTGAACATCCCACCTAACCTCACCGGAGTCCGCTTCAGCGGACTTCTAATATGGATCGAGCCAGTTAGGAAAACTCAAGCAGGTTAAAGCGTGTCACGGTTTAGAACCGTGCCACGCTTCAGTTCCTTATAACATAAATAATATTTGAAGTAAATCTTGTATCATCAATAACTTCTACATTAATGTTGTATTTTGATACAATTTCAAAAATATCATTTCTCGACATATATTCCAGCTTATTAGTTGTTTTGTTAAATCCGAAATTTGTTGAAAAGAACTCGGTGTATTTGGTACCCCAGTGCTTTTTCTTTAAATCCTTATCTGCATCGCGAATAATAATGGTTCCGACTTTATTCAAATTTTCTATACATTTTACAATAAGCTGTTCTTGTTGTTGTCTCGGTAAATAATGCAAGACATCACATAAAATAAAGACATCGCTCTTTTTCAGGGGATCTTTGGTTATGTTACTGCAAATGAAATTAATATTTTGATTTTTAGAAAAGCAGTTCTCAGCAATCCTGATCTTCTCGCTGTCATAATCAATACCAGTGATCTTTCTGTCTTCAGAAACAAAACTCAGCATATAAGCCAGGAAACCGTATCCGCAGCCGACATCCACAATGTCGGCATTTCCCGGGATCAACTCATTAAATAACTTATAATTATTTTCCAGCATTAATTTTACTTTTAAATACCATTCGAGTATAGGTCCTTTGTAGATAAAATTCTTTATTAGTCTATCCTTATAATAATCAGTTGTTTTATATTCATCTTTAACTTTCTCAAACTCATTTTTAAAATATCTTGCAATTGTTTTTGTGCGTTCAGAATAGCCAGCTCCATACTCAGTGTCAACTGGTCTTATTCTATCTAAAAATTTTACCGTTATCCTGCTTTTTTTTCCAAAGATCTCTCCTTTGGTAACATAATGACCTGTTCCATGAATAACCATTGGCAATATGTCGAGTTTTAGCTTTTCAGCGAGATAAAATGCACCTTTATGAAAACGTTTTATTTTGGTTGTAACAGAACGTGTGCCTTCGGGAAAAACAAGAATAGAATACCCCTCTTTAACCCTTTCAGAGAGGTTGTCAAGAATTTTATCAATTCCCGAAGAAGCGGGATAAAAATCGGCTAACTTAACAAAACCGCCTATATAGGGTGAATTCCATACCCAATCATTTGTCAGGAGAATTAATTTAGGAGTAAACATTAAAACCAACGGAATATCTATAAGAGACTGATGGTTGCAAATTATCACTGCCGGTTTCTTGAAATTTTCTGACGGGGGTTTGATGATCTTTTTCCTGACAAGGAACATGATGTATATTGTTGACCTTGTGACATACATTATGAGCTTATGAAATAATAACTTTCTTTTTTTCTCAGGCAAGGGCATTATTCTAATAATTGTCATCTCTAAAAATTTCGTCATAAGGGAAGCCATGAAAAAATATGGATAAAAGACAGATGAATATATTATAATAAAGAAAGTAACAGGAACAGTCCGTCTTTTTCCTCCCTTATACATCAGCCATCTGAAAAGTACCGGTTCAATTGTATAAGAGATAATTACTACAGAAAGAATACCGATAATAGATAACAGCGCTATTGATCTTAATGCTGGATGTTTTGCAAAGATCAACACTCCAATGCCTGTTATGGTTGTAAATGCCGATAAAAAAATAGCTGTTTTATAGGATGATAGATTCTTGTAACCGTATTTATATTCCTGTAGCAAACCCCGCATAATAAATATACTGTAATCTATCCCCAGACCGAAAATAAAGGTGGAGATTATTATATTAAATATGTTGAATTTTAATCCTATCAGCTCCATTATTCCCAAAGTCCATAACCAACCAAGCAACATCGGTATAAAAGTTATCAAACCCAATTCTATCCTGCCATAAGAAAATATTAAGATGAACAGGACTAAAAACAGGGATAATTTAACCAATAAGTTAAAGTCTGATTTAAGAATATCAATATATTTTTCGGTTATAAATTGTTTGTCGAAGATTATTATATCATCATTTTCAGAGAATGACAAATAAATTTTTTCCCTGTCTTCTTTTTTGACTTTTAATAATGTTACAACAGATGTTAGATCATTTGATTGAACAATATAGTCATCGAGAAAAATATCTTTGATCTTATCGAATTTATTAATCTCCAGTGGTTTGAAATCCTTATTGAGAAGGTTATAAAATCCATTAAAGGCGGTTTCTTTGAATTTGTATTCTTTTCCCTTATCAATCAATCTTTTCTTTAATAATTGTTTCTTTTCATCAGTCCAGTATTTTTCCCATAGCTGGATTCTTCTCTTCTGTAATGAATCAGACAATAGCAGTGAACTTACAGATGAATATTTTTTGACTATATCTTTATTTTTCAGCTCTTCCAGCTTGTTAATGGTTTTCTCATTATTAACCAATGCCTCGTCAAGATCTTTCCCGCTTGATACTAAATAGACTGATCGATACGGGGAACTGCTTATTTTCATCAAATTTTGTTCTGCTTTCTGTAATTCTTCAGAAACATAATTTATCTTCATCATATCACTTTCAAATTCAATGCCGGTATTTGCCAGGATGAAAGCACAAACAATTGAAATAATGATAATAACGATTATCAAAAAACGGTTCTTTTCAAAACTGTATGAGGTAATTCTGTCAATTATCCCCCCCCATCCACCCCAAAGTAACTTTGCTTTTTGGTGTAAACCTTGTAAATGGGAGGTGCTCTCATGAGTAGAACAATTATCATTCTTGGATCTTAATAAATGCGGCAGTACTATTAATGAAAACATGGCAGCGGCAATTATACTTATTGCTGCAAACAGGCCTAAGTCACGTAATGCTTCCGATGAAACAAACACCAGGCATAAAAAAGCAGAGGCGGTAGTTAAACAGCTCATAGTGATGGGAACAGTAAGATCCTTAATAATTGTTTTAACCGAACCTTTACTTCTGAAATGAGTAAAAACATGAAGAGAATAATCTATAGTGATCCCGAGGATAACCGAACCTGCTCCCAAAGCAATTACCGAGACTTTTGTTTTCAGGAAAAATAAAAATGCGAGAGAGATAATCCCACCAAATAATACTGGTAATAAGATGATGAAAAAGATACTCTTTCTTTTAAAAAACAAGCTTATGAATATCAGCAGAACAAACAAGGCAATGGTTACCGTTAAAGTAATGTCTTTTTTTATTCGGTTGGCATTGCCAACTGCAACTGCTAATGCACCGTAATATTCTGCTTTAATCCCCCCTGCCCCCAACATCCCCCTGACCCCCTTTGATAAGGGGGATAAAGAGGGGATTTTTGTTTTGGGCTTGGTTTGACAAGCTGTCTATGACATCATCTATCCCGTTGAGCAATTCTGCATTTTGTGACGTTTCACTAAAAGGATTAGTTGAAGTAATGAATATAAGTAAATTCTTTTTGTCTTTGGTTAAAATATAACCATCGTGAATTTCATAATTTTCATCAAATTGGAGGGTTTGTAATTTTTTTAAAGCTAACGATGTCAGTCCAATGGGATCTTGAATTATAAATTTCTTTAAAACAACACCTGCCGGAGTTACTAAAGTTTTATAGTTTCTTTTTAAGGTATTATTAATTCCGGATTCCGAGATCAAACTATCAATTTCCTTATAGTCATTCTGCTCCAGGAAAACAGGCATATTTTCATAAAAAGTATTATAGACCTCATACATCAGGTCTTCCGGGATCTTATATGTGATCTCCCTGATCCCCGTAAAACGGGGATCATTTTGTAAAATATCAACAAAATCATTGGTATAGGAAATTAGTCTATCAGGGTCTGGCTGTACGGAAGTGTCGGATAACGAGATGTTTACGATCAGCTTGTCAATGAATTTAGTCCTGATAATTTGGGATGATATTTCTACTTTCTCATCCGCAGGCATCATTTTGGTAATATCTTCTTCCAACTCTAATTGAAAAGAAAAATATCCGGCAAAAAAAACAATGCCAACTATTAGAAGTATAAATATTACCCGGTGTTTATTGAAAAAATTATAAAAAAAGAGGAATAATTGGGACATG
>JBDRNO010000261.1:0-19328 GCA_043811005.1 Bacteroidota bacterium
GATTATATGTTACTATTTTATTGAAACGTTATACTAGTTTCTGAGCTCTGGGTTCTTGGTTCAGGGTTGTTGATTTTATACTCAGACTCCGTAACCAGTACATACTACCCAGCCTTCGCAGGCTGAAGCATGCTTTGGCAGGCGAAAGCCAGTACCCAGCAACAGTTTTTTAATAGCAATTATATATCTTATCAAATAAAAAGTAATAAGTGGCAACTTGCGTTAATTAGCTACCGGTTTTTCGTACACGAATTACCCGCCAGCCACCCGGTAGAATATGCAATCTGCAGATTATAACCACCCGTTTCACCATCCAGGTTTATCATTTCACCGGCAAAATAAAGCCCTGAAACCAGTTTCGATTCCATTGTTTTAGAAGATATTTCATTCGTGGAGACACCACCGGCTGTAATGACAGCTTCTTTGAAAGAGCGATGACCGGTGATCCTGAAACGCATGTTTTTAAGGAGATACCGGATCTGTTTCCGTTCTTTTGATGAAATCTGGTGGCATTCTTTTTCAGGATCAAGCTCTAAAAGATCTATGAAAACAGGAATCATGGACGCCGGTAACAAGGAGCGGAAAACATTGCTGATCTTTTTCTTGCCGTGTTCATCCAGTTCGCGAAGCAAACGCTTATCAAGTTTTTGCTCATCAAGGGCAGGTTTCAGGTCAACGGTGATCTCCACTTTATTTTTCTTATGCAATTCATCAACAACAATCCTGCTTAAGGTCAGGATAATGGGACCGGATAGTCCGAAGTGAGTAAAGAGCATCTCGCCAAAGCCTTCAGCCCTTTTCTTGTCATTTACCCATACTACTGCCTTTACATTTTTCAGGCTAAGACCCTGTAGTTTTTGTGCCACGTCACCTTCGGTTTCCAGGGGCACAAGTGATGGCCTGACCTTTTCTATTGAATGTCCTGCCAGTCTTGCCAGTTCATAACCTTCTCCATTTGAGCCGGTAGAGGGATAGGAGCAGCCACCTGTTGCGAGGATGGCATTCCCTGCCATGAATTTTTGTCCGTTTGCCTGAACGCCTTGTATGGCGCTGTTTTCAACGATCAGTTTCTCAACCCGGTAGCCACAACGTATCTCTGCTTTCAATTTATTGACCCATTTTAACAGTGCCAGTAACACATCCGCTGATCTATTACTGGCAGGAAAGTAGCGTCCACCCCGTTCTAAGGTTGAATCTACACCGTATGTATGAAGCAGGTCAATGATGTCTTTCGAAAAGAATTGTGAGAAGGCATTTCGCAGAAAGCGTCCGTTGGGGTATATATGTGTGATGAAGTCGCCAATAGCTGCATCGTTTGTGATGTTGCACCGACCTTTTCCCGTGATCAGCAGTTTGCGTCCTTCCTGCTGCATTTTTTCCAGTATCAGTACATTACCGCCCAACTCTGCTGCTCTGCCTGCTGCCAATAAACCGGCAGGGCCGGCTCCTACCACTATAACATCGAAATTACTCATGATTTAATACATAACTTGTACTTCTGCCACCACTTGGTTCTTTAAGCAATAATTCCTTAACGATTAAATCCTGAATATCTCTTAGCGCTGTATCCTGTGAGCATTTCGTGATTTTTGCCCATTTTGAAGTATTCAATTTACCATAGAAGTCGTCCAGCAATTTGTTGATCATTAATTGCTGCCGTTCATTTATAATGGTAGATGCATGCTTTTCCCAAAACTTTGCTTTAGTCAAAACCTTTGCCAATGTTACGTCTGTTGCTTCCAACGCCCCAATTAAACATTTTAAATACCACTGAAGCCAATCTGTAACATCCATTGATCCTTTTTGGGTTTTCTCCAAAATGTCGTAATACGCTTTCTTCTGACGTTCTATCTGTGCTGACATACTATAAAAACGCTGATTGGTCTTATCTGCTCTGGCAAGCTGCATATCTGCAATTGCCCTGGCAATTCTCCCGTTACCATCATCAAATGGATGAATTGTTATATACCATAAATGTGCAAGCCCTGATTTAATTACGGGCTCAACATCTTTTTCACTATTGAACCAGTTTATAAAACGACTCATTTCATCATCCACCAATTCAGCAGGCGGTGCCTGATAATATACCTTTTCCTTTCCCATAGTGCCTGAAACTACTTTCATAGGACCGGTTTCATCTTTCCGCCAATCAGCTACGGTAACTTTATACATTCCACTTCTTCCTGTTGTAAACAGTGCAGCATGCCAGTTACATAATCTCTCTTTTGTCAATGGTTGATCATATTTTTGAGTTGCATCCAACATCATTTCTACTACACCTTCTACATTACGATCGGATGAAATTAATCCGGATATATCCATACCAAGCCGTCTGGCAATGGATGAACGCACCTGGTCAGTGTCCAGGTTTTCGCCTTCAATCCTGGTTGATTTGATTACATCAATTGTCAGGGTTTCAAGCATAGCTTCTTCCCTTAAGGAAAAACCTATTGCCTCCATTTTGCCTATTAGTTTTCCTTGTAAATTCCTAACCTCACCCAAAGGAATTAGTAATGATTTATCGTCCCAGATAAGGTCAGGCCAAGCTGAGTTCTGATGTATGTACATAGCTATTCTCCGCAAATTATACGGCAAATATACATGTTATTCTTCGCAGAACAAATTATTCTCCGCAAAAAGTGCAGAGATAAACGAGATTATTCTCCGCACCGTGTAGTATGTTTATCGTCTTCTTTTTTCTCTGTGAAAATCCTGTTTTGACATATTGCGATTACCTTTGAACTTTTTCTTAAACGAAAATTCCTTCTGGCGCTTATTTCCAACATCGTCTCTGTTTACACGAATGCTACGGCCTTCAATTTCAATTCCCTTGAAACTTTCGTTTAGTCCCTTGTCGTATGCATTGTCCACATCGAAATAGGCACAGTTTTTATTCAACGCCAACTGCCCGAAAAACTTACGTTCTATGCCCGAAATGTCTGACAAAAAATGAATAAGATCAGCTTTCGTCATCCCATCAATCGTTCCTATGTTAACAAAGTAACGATGAACATTCTTCTTATCCTGTTTGCAGGACGATTCTCCCTGCGTTTCGTTGAGATTTGTGTCGTCCCCATCCCGATGACTATCGGGATGGATCATTAAATGGTTCAGTTGGGTTGTGATCAACCGTTTCAGTATATCTTCCTTGCTTAGATTGGCAAACTTGCCGTGAACGTCATGCAATATTTTTTCAGACTGATAATCAACACTGGTATTGATGATCAGGTTTGCCCAGTTGTTAATGCGACTGGATCTTAACTCCTCAACGCCCGGTACGTCAATGCGCTCAAACTTGATTTGGTTTTTCTTTTCCAGCTCTATGATTCGTTTTCCCTCACGTGGATTGATAAAAGCAAGGGAAATACCTTTCTTTCCAACGCGTCCTGTTCTACCGCTTCGGTGCGTATAATATTCCAGTTGGTCGGGAAGAGTGTGATGAATCACGTGTGTCAGGTCAATGACATCAATACCCCGCGCAGCAACATCCGTTGCAATGAGCAATTGCATCGAGCGATTTTTGAATCGCTTCATTACTGCATCCCTTTGTGCTTGTGAAAGTTCCCCATGAAGAGCTTCTACGGCATAACCAAGGTTGCCAAGCTCATCCGAGATCTTCTGTGTTTCCCACCTGGTACGACAAAACATGACCCCGCGCATGTCCGGTTGCATATCCAGGAATCTTCTAAGTGCCGGTATTTTATTGGTTGTTTTGGTAGTTACATACTGATGGACAATATCCTTGTTGATCTTTTCCTCTTTATTGATGTATACCTCCAGTGGTGCATCCATGTATTTGTTGACGATCTTTCGGATCTCAGGAGGCATAGTGGCAGAAAACAGCCATGTCACCCGGTCTTCAAGGGTATGCGACAGGATTATATCAATATCATCTTTAAAACCCATGTTGAGCATTTCATCTGCCTCGTCTAACACTACGTATTTGACACTGTCAAGCTTTACCACCTTTCGTTTGATCAGGTCCAGCAAGCGCCCCGGAGTGGCTACTATGATCTGTGTAGGTTTCTTAAGTGCTCTTATTTGATTAATAATGGGCGCACCACCATAAACCACTTCTATGTTGAGTTTTTTATTGTTTTTGGAAAAATCAACTAACATTTGAGCTATTTGTTGTCCTAACTCACGCGTTGGAGCCATAATAAGCGCCTGCGTAGCGTAATTATCTATATCGATCAGGTCAATTAATGGCAGGCCGAATGCAGCTGTTTTTCCTGTTCCTGTTTGTGCAATTCCAATAAAATCCGTTGGATCCTTACCCAATAACATCGGAATGGCTTGTTCTTGTACAGGAGTTGGGTTTTCGAGACCGAGTTGATCAAGGACTTCAATAATCGATAGTGAGAGTCCCAGTTTGCTGAAGTTATTCAATATATATTTGTTAAATGAGCCGCAAAGGTAGGCAAATACACCGGATTAGTTGTGTAATTCAATTATTATCTTTTTGTTGATTACTTCCTTATCGTTTATCAATTGCAGGTTGTATATACCTGTTGGGATTGCTCTTAGATCAATTTGCTTTTTACAGTTGCCTTTAATATTGTCCAGTGTTTTGGCATATATTGATTCTCCTAAGATGTTGGTGATGTTTATTTGTATATCCTGCATTTCAGGTATTTTCATTTCTAATGTGAATTCACCTGTGTTGGGATTAGGATATATCTTGAAGTTATTTATGAATTCAAGGTTTTCAATTCCGGTACAAGCACTAACATTTACATCCTGTTGAGCACTATCGGTGCAACTATTTCCATCAATATAAGAATAGGTGATAGTATGTGTTCCTGCTCCTGCAACGGAAGGATCAAACTGATTGCCGCTGATGCCCGTACCGGTGAACGTGCCTCCTGCCGGTGTGCCAGTGAGGGTTACTGCTGCATCAGTTGTACAATAATTTGTGTCTAAACCGATGAAGCTGACTGATGGCAACGCATTTACCAGCATTGAAGTGGTGATCACGCTATCACAACTATTTAAAGTAGTTAAGCTATCATAATAAGTTCCAGGTGCTGTTTGCCAGGCACCGCCGGCAAATAAGCTATCACCATCACAGATATCCTCTGATAAATTAACATTATATGCCGGATAAACCGTTATTATATTTATAATTACGCTATCACAGCCATTTAGCATAGAGACCAAAGTATCATTATACGTTGTATCGGATAATGTACCGCTGCTATCACATATAATCATTGACAATGTTGTAACATATGATGGATTTATTGTCACATTTTGGGACACACTGTTCGTACAACCACTTGTATCAGTATAAATATAGGAGATAGTATGTGTTCCTGCTCCTGCAACGGAAGGATCAAACTGGTTGCCGCTGATACCCGTACCACTGAATGTGCCTCCTGCCGGTGTACCTGTGAGGGTTACTGCTACATCAGTTGTACAATAACCAGTGTCTAAACCACTGAAGCTGACGGATGGCAAAGGATTTACCAGTAATGTAGTGGCGATCACACTGTCGCAACTATTTGCAGTAGTTAAAGTATCATAATAAGTACCGGCAGTTTTGCGGTATACTCCAAATATCATTACACTGTCTCCATCACAAATAGTTTCGCTTGATGTACTGACGGAATAAGATGGATTGACTGTAAGCACTGTCGAGTGAATACTGTCGCAGCCACCAATAGAAGTTAGGCTATCGTAATAAGTGTTTGCAGCCAATCTGTAAATCCCATAGATCAGGGCGCTATCGCCATCACAGATAGCAGCAGGTGTGTCGCTGATGCTGTAAGATGGGTTGACAGTTAACACTGTTGAGCGAACACTGTCACAGCCATTTATGGCAGTTAAGCTATCATAATAAGTGTTTGCAGCCAATCTGTAAATCCCATAGATCAGGACACTATCGCCATCGCAAATAGCAGCAGGTGTGTCACTAATGATGTAGGCAGGGATGACCGTAAGCATTGTTGAGTGAATACTATCGCATCCTGCAACAGTAGTTAAGCTATCATTGTACGTTCCTGCTGCGAATCTGTAAGTTCCGTAAATCAGGGCGCTGTCACCGTCACAGATAGTAATGGCTGAGTCGCTGATGTTGTAGTTTGAACCAACAATGAGGTTGGTGGATAAGATGCTGTCGCATCCATCAACAGATGTTAAACTGTCGTAATAAGTACCGGCAATACTTCTGTAAGTTCCATAGATCAGGGCGCTGTCGCCATCACAAATAGAAACAAGCGTGTCGCTGATGTTGTAGTTAAAACTTACTATGAGGTTGGTGGATATGATGCTGTCGCAGCCGTTGGTTGCAATAAGTATGTCGTAATATGTGCCTCCGGTGGTTTGGTATGCACCTCCGAGCAGGATGCTGTCGCCATCGCAGATTGTAACAGCTACTGTATCATAGGAAGGGACACATTCGGCTTGGTAGATGCTGTTAATTTGGGATGAGTCGAGGGCGCAGTTGTAGATGCGGATGTCGTCTATAATACCGTCAAAGACCTGGTAATAATCAAAACTGCATCCGTTTGTTCCTTTCCCTCTTCCTATTATTGAATTGTAGATATAATCACCTGCATTTGAAGTAAGAGGATTTGTATAAATTTTAGAGTCAACAAGTATGCCGTTTACATATAGAGTCACAGTATTATAATTATCCCATTTCATAACCACATGATACCATTCATAGGTCGTAAAAGAATAAGGTGTAAGCCATGTAGCGTTGTTTCCGAAGTGTATCTGAAATCCCGAATCATCAAACCTGAACTGAATTATTACATTCGGATTATCAGGGCAACTTTGATAAAATAATTGCTGGGTGACAGCAATATTTTCATAATATATCCACGCGCTTATTGTTGCACTTTCATTGGCAATCAATAATGGTGCGTTCAGATCTATATAGTCATCCACCCCATCAAAATAATAAGCGCTACTATCATTACCAAACCTGTCAGTTGTTAATGTAGCGCCATTTACTGTTCCATGGTTAGCATATCCCGATATGTCATCTGCGTTTCCATTGAGAGGGTAGTCTGCAATTATACATATTCCGCCTGAGCAGGCAGTTCCCGAAATAACTATTAAATCCTTAGATACAACGCTATCACAGCCATTCACAGCCGTAAGCGTATCATAATAGGTTCCCGCCAAGGTCCTGTACGAACCGAATATAAAAGCACTATCGCCATCGCAGATGGTTGTATCCGGGGTACCGGTCAGATAAGCTGTAACAATATTGATAGATTGAGTTGCAGTATCCAGACACCCACTGGTATCAGTATAAGTATAGGTAATAATATGAATACCGGTACCTGCTATTCCCGGATCAAAATTACCGGAATCGACTCCTGTTCCCGAATAGGCACCACCAACAGGGCTGCCACCTGTTAATGTAAATGCTGCTGCATTCTCACACACAGCAGATAAAGAAGTGAAGCCTACCGTAGGTTTTGGAGCTACTGATACTATGAAAGGTTCAGACACAAATTCGCTGATACCCGGCCCAAAAAGCATTGGAGGAAACAATAATGCGGTGCCGTATGATCTGCAGGTATATGTTCCGCTATCGGTTACAGCTATATTCGGGATTACCAGGATCGTGTCTGTTGCCCCGATAATGGAATCTGTTCCCTTGAACCATTGGTAGCTTAATGCCGAATCCTGTGAAACAATGTTCAGGGCAACTGAGTCACCTTCACATAAAACGTAGGAAGCAGGATTCCCAAATGGTTTTTGTTCATCGTAAGAAATTGATGTTAGTAATGGCAAGGTATTTATTATTCTTAATTCCCTGGCATCGGAAAAATCTAATTTATTATATCTGCAGGCAAAAACCTTTAATGTTGTGTTAGTTGAGAAGTCCGGTAAACTACTTAATTGATTACTATAACAATAAACATCCTCTAAAACCGTGAAACCTGAGAAGTCAGGTAAGCTGGTTATTTGATTTTGATCGCATCCAAGTAACTTTAAAGAATTATCAGGAAGAGAAGGCAAAGTTGTTAATTCATTTCTCCAGCAATAAAGCCTCTCTAAGTCTGTCATGTCGAGATCCGGTAAGCTGGTTAACAGATTATCATTGCAATATAATCTTTGCAAAGCAAAGTGTGAAGAAAAATCGGGTAAAGCTGTAAGTTGATTATATTCACAATATAACCTTTGCAAAGAAAAATTAGGACTTGAAAGGTTAGGCAAGGCGGTTAATTGATTATTATAACAAGAGAGTTGTTGTATACCTGTACTTGCTGACAGATCCGGCAAAGAGGTTAATTGGTTGTCATAACAATGCAGCCATTTCAAATTGGTAAAGGCAGACAGATCAGGTAAAGTGGTCAATAGATTATTATAACAATAGAGCCATTGAACATTAAAAAACCATTCTATTCCGCTTAGATCAGCAATATTTTGACCTGCGCAAAGAAAAGAGCCGGTTACCGTAGCTGCTGAGTCGGTAATTAAGCTATCCTCCGATATATCCATAAAAGCAGGATAGTTGGTATTAAGAAAATTTCTAAAATTAGTGTCCGGTATAAACACTTTTGTCTGGGCAATACCCGGTTTATTGATAAGCATCATTGCACTTACGATAACCGGTATCAGGGTTATTAATTTTTTCATTATCTTTTTTTTTTTGATTATATGTTCACAAATATACAGATTTATAAAATAAAAAATCCCTCAACACGAAAGGATTGTGCATGGAGATATCTTTTTTTCCTCCTGCCATACCATCATTTTCTCTCTGACGGATGATATCACCACCCTACCCTATTTAGTTTGTCCATAAAGTCGGCTATTTTGAAAAAAGTTTGATAAAATTTCAGATACGTCTAAATTTATAAACCCACGGTTTTAATAAGAAGAATTATTATGATTATGATTATGGCATCTTAAAGTGCATCGTCCACTTCCTGGTCCTAAATCAATATACTGTATTACACCTCCAAATTGTGTACAATAAGCCGTATTAAAATTAATCAAATACGCGTTATTAGTACTATTTCCCTGTAAACTGCTAATACCATGAGGGTCATGGCAAGTATTGCAGGAGGTCTTTTGAGCGTGAGAAGGACGGATGTTCCAATGCGAATTAAAAATAATAGCCATATCGTGGCATTGATAACATAATGCATAACCATCATATATTGTAATCCAAGTATTACCATCACGATTGTAATTATACTTTAATATCTGAGGATATATTGAGCCATGAGGCCCGGATGGGGAGCCTACTCCGTCACTAGCATGGCAATCGGTGCAATAAATGGTACTCGCTTCGGTTAAAGGCGCAATCAAACTCGGAACACTGGCATTTTTACCAGGACCTGCTATAGGATGATAGGAAGGATTAGCCAGGTCAAATTCCAGTCGGACATTATTTTGTACAATTACCCTGGCAGAAGGACTGGCTGGTTTGCTCGGACTATCTGCATGACAACGGTAACATAATTCGTATTCATTTGTAACTGATGATAAAGAACCTCCAGCTTGACTAACTCCTTGTACGTACACATTAGCTCCTTTTACAAGTGGGGCACTGGCTGCCGTATTTCTTACAGCATGGGGATTATGACAGTCTTCACATTCAGCATGTTGTGTCAGGACAATTGCAGGCTCAGTAGGATCATGAATCAAATTATAACCATACACATTATGGATATATGTTTTAGATAACTGTGCCTGAATATTTGTGGCAGCAACATTTCCATTATGGCAGTCAAAACAGTTATTTTCTTCAAAATTAGATTTCAACAAACGTAGTTTACCTCCGGCATTATGCGGATTATGGCAATTTTCGCAGGCATTTTGCGAAACATTAGGGTATGGAAATTCAATATGACCCCAAGGATCTGGAGCCGTGCTATTCCATACTGCAGCTGAAGTTTCGTGACTGGAACCAAGCCAATAATCTCTATCGTGACATTTGAAACATAAATCGGAATATTCATTTGTGGCAACAAGAAATTTAGTATAAATATTTTTATGTGGATCATGACAAGAAGTACATTGAACCTTATCATTTTCCAATGCTATAGGAGATAATGGTGGATATTTAATCTGTGCATCTAGAGGAGAATTATATATAAATGAAATCAAGTGGTCGTCACTCAAGTCAGTAGAAAGATTGCTGTTAGATATTGGCATTGTAGTTACACCTCCACCGAAAGTAATATCCAAAGTCCGGCTGACTACATTTCCTAATGCTATAGTTCCATCATGGCAGGATAGGCACAAAATTGAAGCACCATCGGGTTGTCCAGGTAGAGCCTGCATAGTTGAACTGTTATATAAAGTATAAGATGAGCCAGGGTCATTTCTGTTCCATAAAGGGGCTACAGGTCTACTGTTATGAGGAGTATGACAAAATATGCAGATTTCCGCTTCACTAGTAGCTTTAATTCCTCCCGTACCGCTTATAGATAAATTATGAACTGTAGTAACAATAGATTGTGAGTTCACGAGAGAAGGAAACCACAACAAAATAAATAACTGAATAATTGCTGTTTTTTTCATTATAATCCTCCATTAATAAGTTGAAATACCTGAATTCGAGAATTATAACTATCTGCTACATAAATGTAGTCTTTATCATCAATATATATACCTGTTGGCATCCAAAATTGTCCTTTATCGCGTCCTTGCGTACCAAACTTATATAAGAAATTTCCGGACTTATCAAATATCTGAACAACATGGAATAATGCATCTGCAATATAAATATTACCATAAGAATCAGTAGCAATTCCTTTGGGCCTGGCAAAGTATCCTGTTGCATCTCCAATTTCACCAAAAACAGATAATAACTCTCCATTTTTATCAAATATTTGTACCCTGAAATTCATGGCATCTACAACATAAATAGCACCTAATCTATCACTCCAGATAAATGTTGGAAAATTAAATTCTCCCGGATCGCTGCCTCTACCTCCAATTCTTTTAATTAATTCTCCTTTTTTATTTAACACGGATATGCGGTGGGCGCTGGTTTCTACTATCCATATTTCATTATTCACACTTGAATACGCTATCCCTGTCGGCTGTTGTAATAAAAGCGAATCGTTTAAAACCCGCATATCCTTTTTATCTGCACTAATTATAAAAACTTTATTTAAACGTGAATCGGTAAATAGCATTTCGTTATTGGGCATAAAACAAAATCCTATTAAGGATTTAAAATTATTATTTTTTTTATCAAGAAATTGAGGAGTTTCACTTAATTTATTATAAATTTGAAGAATAGTTCCATTTCCCTGATCTAAAATCCAAAGTGTATCCAGATTATTTGCTAAAACAGAAACAGGTTTGCTTAATACGGGGGTGTGTTTGCCAAAAAAGAACTTAGCAATACTATTTGTAATGCTTAGTACTTTATTTTTATTTTGGGGTAATGGAGGAAACTGGCTTACCCAACGAATATAAGTGATTTTAGTATTTCCAATAATTGTGGTATCTTGTGCTTGTGCAATATTAAAAATAAAGATTGTGGAAAGACCAAATATTATTAACTTATAGAAAAAAAATAAAAATTTAAAAGATTCCATAATCTTACAAATTTTAAAAAAATAATAACAGCTACAAAAATATTTATCTTTGATATTTCTTCTCAGCGTGACATCCTGGTAAACAAGAACCTCCATTTTCCTGTAATATGAAATTCATCCGCATTTCCCAGTTTCCAAATGGGACTTTATCTGCAATAAGATGTTCATGCAAAGAGCCATGCACATTATGACAGTTATTACAATTTCTGCCTTTATTTCCGTTAATATGAATATAATGCAGGTTTTTATCCCCATTTCTGAAATTTGTTGCAGTTTGTGTTATTGGTATTTCAAGCAGTTCACTATCATGACAATTGAAGCATAAAGCGAAGCTTTCTATTTTTGCCGGAGCATAATTCCCAACAGGGAAGGGGCTAATTAATAAAAAAGGATTCTCTGAATCGTGAGGATTATGACAAGGAACACATCCGTCACCTTCTATTACTCCATGTATAATTTTACTCTTTTTTAATAGTTGTTTTATATTGCTAACTTTTTCACCTTCTTTTGACGTGGATTTGTTATGGCAATTTAAGCACAATTTTCTTCCTTCTAATAATAATAGTTTTTCTTCAGAGGATGCATGTGCCGAATGACAAGTCATACAATTACCATCTTTCAAAGGAGGATGTACATTCTTTTTTATATTTTTCTCATCATGACAAGAATAGCATAGCAGAGGCACTTTTTCAGATAAAATAAATCCTTTAACATTACTTTGAGGATGTTCTTTCCCTGTAGCCTGATGACAATTATCACAGGCTTCTACCGATGCATGAATTACTTCTTGTTCAATTAATTTTCCATGGCAATCTGTACACTTTTTTTCACTAATTTCACTTTGATTTAAAAAAATAAAACTCAAGGATAAAATCCCAATTAATATTAAAAACAGTAATCTATTCATGTATTAGCTTATATTTAAAATTTTCTTGCAACTTGAAAATAAGCTCCGTTCAAATCAAATTGTTCACCTAAATAATTGCGTCGGTAAATCTCTAACCCAACTGTAAAAAACATTTGTCTAACAATAGTTGTGAATTCACTTCTTGCTGTAAATAAATCCAAATCTATCCCCTGCCCTTTCTGATTACGGTATCCAATTTCTAAATTAAGTTTTGTGTGTGATTTAATATTATAGGCAATCCTTCCAGAAATATCTGAATATTTTTGCTTTATTTCTTCATTAATCATTTGATAATATCTCATATTTCCATTTAATGAAACCAATAGTTTATTTTTATATTTTTTTTGAAAATTAATATAATATCTTATCATTTGATAAGGAATAATATTACTTTTATAATTATCAAATTCAATACCGCCACTGGCAAAACCGAAAACAATACGGCTGCCATAAACATTTTGAGAAAAATAATTTAAAGTCAGGTATTCTGTTTGTACTATATTTATATAATCTTGTCTACTAGTCCGAAAATAAAATTCTATTAATTGACCAAATAGTAAAACCTTTGCTGAAAAAAACTGATTATTTGTATTATATTGATATGATCCCGGTTGAGTAGCCGTATAGTCAACATATACAATCGCCTCATTTGCAATTTGCCCACCTGGAAAACGCTGAATTTCTACATAGTTACTCCTTTCAATTAATATATAATCAAAATCTAGTTGGTAAATAATTGTACCTGTTACATCTTTTACCACCACAGTTTCAGGATTAATATATGCCTTGTTTAGCAATACAACCTGTCCGTCAGTTAAAACATGTTCTTCATTTATCACTTGCAATAAAGCAGGATCGCTATTTGTATGATGATAATGACGAAAATATTTATATGAAAGGGACAATTTTCCATTTAAAGGTATTTTTTTACAATAAAAAAAATTAAACCCTGCTTTATTATTAGATTCATTGTATAAAGTATGATTCCGATTAGAATATTCATAAAATATACCTGAATTAAAACTTGAATAAAGTTTATGCCTTATATCACATTTTACTCTACTTTGATTTGATTTTTGTGATATTTGTTCAATATTAACAAAACTATAGTTAGTTGTAAAATCAAAATTATTTGGCAATTTGAATGATAAATTTTCAAATGTTTGAAACCTTTTGAAGTTAAATTCTCCTTTTTGATTGATATTTGAAATTATTGACTTAAAATAATGATTTTTCTTAGAATCAAAAAAAATATCATTGTTAAGATATATATTATCAATGGTGTTTCTTACTTGATAGCTATTGGCATCCTGTCGTAAATATTCATCACGAGAAAAACTTAATTCATGCTTATCCCTGGTGGCGAAAGATTTTGTAATTTTACTCTGAAAATTATTTTGCTCTATTTTGAAAATACGACCTGTCTGTATTTCTTTTTGATCCCATTTTCTCTGAAGATAATTAACAGTAAGAGGAAAAATCTTATTTTTATAAGAAAGTACACTGCCCCATTGTTTACTATTTGATTCCATATTGGTTAAATTCTCACGATTAAAATAATTTTGATTATAATTAATAAATGCACTTAATGTAATTGATTTCTGCATAAATAATGTTGTCCTTAAATCTAATTTTTTCAATGTTCTTGTTTCTGAACGGTCTGGAATTATCAAGTATAGTTCCTGACGTGTTTCAGGGTTATACTCAGCATCAACATCAAGTAATAAAAAATTGGGATGCCAAAAATAGCTCTTCGTTCTTAAAAGTACCCCACCCGAAAAATGTGAACTATGTTGAGAATTATATATACTGTTAGTAACTCCTTCCAGTTCTCTATAGAGTCCTTTTATTTTCATTTCACCAGATAAAGATGTAAGATTCCAAAATTTAGATGAAGTGGTTACTTCTTGCGGAAAACACTCGTAAGACAATAATAAAAATAAATATATAAATTTTACTTTTTTCAAATTAAATAATACTAAATCAATTCAATAGATACCTGTCTTCGCCGCCATGTGGATTATGACACTCGGAACAATTGATATCTCCAATATCTTTATGAATGTTATTCTTGAAAACCCGTGTAGAATTATGGCAATAAAGACATAGTTGTTGACCTGACCGTAAAAGTAATTTTTCTAATTTTGCCATGTGGGGATTATGACAGGATGTACAATATCCTCCTGCCACAGGTCCATGTACAAAATTGTACATTTTATCAAAATCTTCATGGCACCCATAACAAAGTCCCGGTTGTGGATGAAGGAGCATACTTATGACGCTTTTATCATGACAGTTAGCACATTCTCTTTCCTTATAAGGAGGATGAAGAATACTTTTTTTAGATATTAAATTTTTCCTTGGGGCTTCTATTATATTAGCACTATCCAACTGACTTAAAGAATCATTAGAATTAATTATTTCTTTATTGTTAGGGTCAGGAACGCCATCAAATAAAAAAGACAATAAATTGTAACGTAATTCGGGTGAACAACCTACAAAAAGTAATACAATTATTACTACCGAAAAAATAGATATTTTTTTTCCCCACAGATGCATTTAAATTCTAACATTATTTTAAAGTATGTTCAATTAAAACTTTGCCTTAAAACGTTTTTTAAAACTTTTTCTTTCCCTTTTTCTTGATTTCGGAATCACCAACCTCTCGTTCAGATTTCGCTGGTTCAATAGCGCCATATACATTTATTTTATCAGGACCATATTGATTTGAAACAAAAATTAAATATTTTAAATCAAAACTTATGTCTACATATTTCTGGAAATATTTTAAATTATCATAATCAACTATCACTTTGGCTGGTAACCACATATAACCTGGACCTTGATAAGGTCCACCAAAAAACATTAATAAATTTCCTTCTTTGTTAAATATCTGAGTGTTTTCAAAACCTGCATCAACTACATAAAGATTTAATTCACTATCTACAGCAATTCCTTTAGGACGTACAAATTGACCAAGATTTTTGCCATAACTTCCAATAGATTTCACGAATTCTCCGTCATGAGTAAATATCTTAATCTTAAAATCTCCAAAATCACTAACATAAACTTTATCATCCGTTACATAAATATTTGTGGGTGAATATAAATATTCATTACTACCAACCTCACTTTCAGGAAAAGAATTAAGCAGTTTATAAGTATCTTTATCATATACATTTATTTTGTTATTTTTAATATTGGAAACCCATATTTTATTTTTACATACAAATACATCGGTAGGTTTAAAATTTTCTGCTTCACCGAAACAATTAATATAATTGCCATTAATGTCAAAAATAACTATTTGACGCCTGCCTCCGTCTGCAACATATAAAGTATTATTCTCATCAACATAACAATTAAGAGGTAATTTCAATTGCCCTTTACCAGAAGGAATAAAATTACTAAACGTGTTTTTTTCCAGGTCAATTATTTCAAGTCCATCAAGATAGGTGTCGCAAATGTATAATTTGCCATTACGAATAAAAATGCCATAAGGTTTGTTAATTGGCTTTACCGTTTCTTCACCTAAAACAAATTTTTTAAATTTTGATTGCTTCCTTACTACATCTGAAGAATTGCTAATGCTTGTAAGGAATTGTATCTTTGCAGTATCAGGAGGGGAAGGAAAGATAACAATTTTATTCGTTTTGGTTAATGTATTAAGATGTCGTGAACATGACACAAAAAGAAAAAACAAGAGTCCAATTAAAAGAAATATGGAATATAATTTATTGGACATTTTATTAACATTAATATTAAAATAAAAAAAAGGGCAACTCTAAATCGCCCTTCAAATTAATAAATATAAATTATTATATCAAATTATTTATTATGACAGGTTAAACAAAGAGCACTAACAGCGTTACTTTTTCTTAACATCTTAGCAATACCAGCAGTATTATGAACATCATGACAAGAAGCACATTCCATCTTATTACTAAATAACATATCAGCATCAATTGTACTTCCTAAACCAGAGTTAGCTGTTGATGGGTCATATAGTTCAGCATCAGTTGTAGCTAAAGCAGTATTATAAGTAAACGAAACAGGGTGGTCATCACTCAGGTCAGTCCCTAATAAAAAACTACCTGTTATAAAATTAGTGCCTGTAGTAGTACCACTGAAATTTTCAAGAGCCACTGTACCATCATGACAGCTAAGACATAATTTTGAAGCTCCATCAGGTTGACCTATAGTTCCACTACCATCAAATGTAGTAGTGTTATAAAGAGTAAAAGCGGCTGTTGTGGTTATCTCATGGTTCCACAATGGAGAACCTGTTATGGTAACATCCGCGTTGTGTGGAGTATGACAAACGATACAAATTTTGCCTGTAGTATTCCATGCTTCACCAGAAAAATCGTGCGCAGAACCAGTAATTTGTCCAAAATTAACTTGTGGTAATACTAAAACAAACAACAGTGTGAAAATTACATTTAAATTTTTTTTCATTTTTTTGTTCCTCCTTGTAAATTTTTTTATATAAAAATATTTTGGATTACAAAAATAGCAAAATAACGTAAAAAAACATAACAAATGTCATTTTTTATAAATAAATTATAAAAAGGGATTTAAAACATTGATAAGTGCAAAATCACTCTACTGTCATCCTAATCACGCGCCAGCGGGATGACGGGGTTACCATGATGACAACAGATATTTAAGAACTTTGTGTGTTAGGCATTCTCACCCTGAAATTAATTTCCTATCTAACATAATGTTATAGGGAGAATTGCGTATTTGGATATATATGATGAAAATAATTTTAAAAAATGCAGCATGGGCGGATATCAGTAGCGAAAAGATATTTTTAGCTACCGAGAATAATCCGGTAGTGATCTCCGTTGATTGAACATGGATAAGCAATGCAATATTTAATTATTGCAGGTGTTCCCACCAACTGCCGGCAGGAGTATCCAGGTTGAACACCTCTCCTATTTGTGGTGTTATTAATGTGACAGCATTTTTTTGCGCATCAATAGTTGCTCTTTGAACCGGCTCTTTCCATGGATGTAATGACAGGTTGAATTTAGCCCAGTGTATGGGTATTAATACCTTTCCCTGTACATCCATATGAGCCTGTACGGTTTGTTCCGGAAACATGTGGATACCGGACCATCTCTCATTATAAGCTCCACATTCAATAAATGTCAGATCAAACGGGCCATATTTCGCTCCAATCTCTTTGAATCCAGGAAAATATCCTGAGTCACCACTATAATAAACATTTTGTTCATTTCCTTTAATTACCCATGAACACCATTGTGTTGCAAAACGGTTGGTCAACCTTCTTCCTGAAAAATGTCTGGTGGGGGTGCAAACCAGCTCAATTCCTTCAAGGGTGGAAGCCTCCCACCAGTCCAATTCAACAATATTTTCCACCGGAACTCCCCACTTTTCCAGGTGAGCTCCTACTCCCAATGGCACATAAAACCGTTTCACTTTATCTTTGAGTTTTAATATAGCTTTATAGTCCAGGTGATCATAATGGTCATGAGATATTACAACTGCATCTATTTTGGGAAGATCCTCAATCCTGTAAGGGTTGGCATAGGCAAATTTTTTAGGTCCGGCAAAAGAAACCATGGATGCCCGCTTGCAAAAAACAGGATCGGTAATGATCACTTTGCCATCTATCCTGATCAGGATGGTGGAATGTCCCAGCCAGGATATCGTTAGATCCTTTCGCTGCTCAAATGCGCTCCTGTCAAAAGGGACTGTGTAGATCTCCCCGGCAGGTTCTCTGGATTTATGACCTTTGAAAAAATCCCAAAATGTTTTAAGCATTTGGCCCTTTGGCATACTCATATTGGTTTCTATGGGATTAATGAACTTACCATCAAGGTAATTTACAGATTTCCTCATTGTGGCTAATCGCTGACCCTCTGCTGAGGCGCCAAGCTGCTGTGCGTACGAGAAAAACGCAACGAATGAAAAGCATAGTACTGCTATAATAACCGAAGTAATGATCAATATCATTTTTAATCTTTTTTTCATGATTTAATAACTCATTTTAAGACAATTTCTTAAACCAGGATCCCTTTCCAAAGGCTTGCTGTATGTTTTGGGATTGTGTTCATCATTCTTCCAATTTTTTGGATTATCTATAATGTATTGTCCTATACGGTACAATTCCTGTTTGTTCCGTATAATATGGTCATAAAAATTGTATTGCCATACCTTGCAACCTGGCGATGATCGTAATTGATTGATTTTTTTGGTTGCGGATGATTCAAACCCCGCCATTAATGATGACAATGAACGCGGACGCATTTTGGGTATTTGTTTTGTGCCGGGTTTATTTATTGTAGGGATAAACGGCCGTTTATCCCTACAATAAATATCATCACCGACATTTATTATCCAAACAATGGCATGTAAATGATTTGGCATAATTTGATAAACATCCAATTTAATTTCATTCCTTATTTCTTCGGATTTTATCCATTCTTGTTTTACAATTAATCCATATTCATTATAAATCATTTCGTTGTTCATTATTTCCCCAAACAAACATTCCCTGTTTTGTGTGCATAATGTAATGGAATATGCCCCAGGGCGGGAATAATCAAACCCTTTTAAACGTAATGATTTTCTGTTATGTATTTCAGGGTTGTATTTCATCATAAATCATGTTTTATACATCTGAAAATACTACTGTTCTATACGGACTTTGCCATTCAGCAATTCCCATCCTGAATTGAATAATTCGCTATGGGACTGTAACGAAATAACCTAATCATTATTGAAATCAATCAGTATCAATAATATATAGCTTTATTAGGATTTGAATATAGAATAATGAACATTAGAACAATAGAATAATGAATAAAAACAGAAAATATGATATTGAAGAGCGTCTTATCAATTTTACCATTTTAATTATGGAA
>JBDRNO010000262.1:0-7381 GCA_043811005.1 Bacteroidota bacterium
GCTGGGCAGTATCACCTGAACAAAAGCCCACATCCGCCCCGGCATCAGGTATAGGATATGGACGCACTACTACCTGGACAGTATCACTCGATGAACATACATAGATCGTTGTTGTAACCACATAATCTGTTGTATCGGGAGCGCTTCCGAAATTGGTCAATGTTACAACGGGACCGGAAATAGCGGGATCGCTCAATCCTGTTACAGGTAACCAGGCATAGTTATAGCCAGGAGTGAACACTGTACCGAGTTGCGCACTATCGCCTGAACAAAAGCTAACTTCTGTTCCCGCATCTGATACATGATAGGGATATACAATCACCCGAACAGTATCACTTGATATGCAAGAAGTTGTAGTATCGCCAGTAATGACAATATAATCAACAGTATCGGGAATACTGTCAAAATTAGTTAAAATTACTACCGGGTTTGAAACCGTAGAATTGCTTAGCCCTGTTGCCGGAGTCCATGAATAAGTACAGTTAGGTGCCGGGGATGTTCCTATTGTATCACTTTCACCGGAACAAATACCTACATCTGCACCGGCATCGGAAATAGCCCAAACATCAACAAAAACAGTAATACTATCTGTGTTTACACATCCATTAGTATCGGTTACTATTACGGTATAGGTTGTTGAAGAAGCGGGAGAAGCCCATGGACCGGGTAATGTGGTGTCAGATAATCCTGTTGATGGTGACCAGTTATAAGTAACTCCACCGTTAGCATTTAATTGAGCGCTTTCTCCAAAACAAATGGTAGTGTCAGCACCGGCATTTGCTGAAGGCAATGGATTGACAGTAATTGCAATACTATCCGAATCCAGGCAGCCATACGCATCAGTGACTGTAACTATATAGGTAATAGTTGAGCTGGTTGTAGTAGTTGGATTTGCTAAAGCAGGGTCATCCAAATCCGTAGCAGGAGACCACGAATAAGCAGAACCGGGATTTCCTGTTGGCGTTCCTCCTATAACAGTTGATTCACCGCTGCAAATGGTGGTATCAGGACCGGCATCTGCAAGTACAGCTGTAGTTACAGACACTGTTACCTGGGCTGTATCAACACAACCATTGATATCAGTAACAGTTACCGTATAAGTGGTGGATACTGCTGTTGTAGCTGTCGGATTAGCGAGGGCAGGGTTATTTAGTGTTGAAACAGGTACCCAGGAATATATCGAACCCGGGGGACCGGTTGGAGAGCCCCCGATCATAACAGGGCTGCTAATACAAACAGTAGTATCTTGCCCGGCATCAACTACAGGTAAAGGATAAACAAATACCACCATAGTATCTGATCCCAAACAACCTGCATCATCATTGACATCAACAAAAAATGTATCAGTTGAGGCAGGGGTAACAATTACAGGATTTCCCACATCTCCGCTGCTCCAGGAATAAGTATATGGAGCATAACCTCCTGAAACAGATGCACTTATAGGTACCGGATCACCGGGACAACCACCCTGTACATCATTGGCTACAACGATTAAATTATAATCATCATAAATATACACTATTTCTGTTTGAGGAATTGTATCACCGCAAGGAGTAACATTATAAACGGTTATTGTGATAGTATCCACTCCTTCGGTTAATCCATCTGCGATGGGAGTAATTGTAACATCCTGAGAAAACTCCCCCAGTAATAATGTTACGCTATCAGCTATAAATACATAATCAGTGCCATTAATAGCATTTCCTCCTATATCAAAATTAAAAGTAACAGTATCATCTGCATCAGGGCGGTTAAATGTAAATGTAGCATCTACACATCCTTCTACAACAGCCGGTTGCCCTGCTAAAATTGTGGGAGTATTAACAGTAACTGAAACACCCGGTGAATAAAAGCTTTCTGATTCAAGAAATACTGCAGAATTTAAAACACCATCCCCGGCATCAGCTACGGCAAGTTTTATATGATACGTTTCTCCGCATTGGACAATCGCCCTGGCTTCCAAAACCACGGTAAAACCATCAAACTGCACTACTGTTGGGTCGGTATTCTGAGGTGGGCTAAAACCATCCCCATTATCAATATAGTATACGGGGTTTACAACATTATTTACATTATCTATTGATACCGGAGTAATTGTATCTGGTAATAATGCAATATTTTCAGCTCCATTTGAATAAGGTCCTGCAAAACCGGGTCCGCTGATAAAAAATCCAAAAACATCATTAAATCCGGCAAACACATATTCAAGATATTCTTCCGAAGCGAATACATACCTGAATATAACGGAATCCCCAATTGGCACAAAGTCAAATTCCAAAACCGCTGCATCATTTGTTATTGAAGGAGAAACGATAGCTGTTAGATCAACATCTCCGGCACCGCCTAAACCAGTACCTGAACCCGATTCATCGTTGGGTCCAACTGCATCATTCACATCACCACTGCAAAGTATTATTCCTGTTGGTATGCCGATATTGGAAGCCGTTCCGTCAAAATATCCTATCTGAAATGCAGCATCTCCGTTAAATGTTACATTATAGGCAGTTACACCAAGACCCATCAATACATTTTGAACAAGATAGGAAGGAGAATTATTCGGAGAAGAATTATCAATAATAATCTGACCCCAGGCAATATTTATATTAAAAAAAATAATAAAAACGAAAAAGTATAATCCTACAAGATAAGATGTTTCATGTGATATAATATTAGTTTCCTTATGCTTAATCATTTTACAGTATCGGAATTTACTCACTATATTGTTTGTTTTTATTTAAAGGTGTTCGTGAATTCCGCTTCGGTCCATTTAAATGTTTTAACCTGATATACTGGCATTTTGTCCGCCAGCTGGCGGATTTAATAATCAGATTCTAGGCTCTGGGTTCTTGGTTCTGGGTTGTTTTTATATACTCAGACTCTGTAATCAATACCTACCACACAGTACCCAGCTACCAGCCTACGCAGGCCGTAGCCTGCTTTGGCAGGCGAAGGCCAGTACCCAGTAACATTATCTTATTTATACTTAACTTAATGCTTTATAATTACTTTTTTTAATCAAATCACAAAGTTATGTCCTTAAAAAAGACTCTTATTTATATCACTTGTTTGCTCCTCTTTGAGTTTTCCAAACCTGTACCCTATCATAACCTCATGGCTTCCCGAGCTGTATTTCTTCAGGTTCGATGTGGTGAAATCATAGGAATAGCCAAAATAGATGTACTCCTTATATTCATATCCCAACAAGACAGAAAGGGCATCATACGTCCTGTATGAAAATCCCAGCCATACCTGGTCCTGGTAAAAAAATCTTGCACTCAGATCGTACTGAAGAGGTATAGGTGAACTGAAACCTGAAATAAAAATAAACTCGTTGGTGCCAAGGCTTTTAATTAGTATAGATGGCTCAATCTTAAAATCCTCTTTGATCTTAAATCTACAGCCGCCTGTAATAAAAATATGATTTGCCAATTTGCCTAAATTATCTTCGGGAAATTCATTGTCAAGTAACCTGATGTTATTATGAAATATCTGGTAGCTGGATAAGCCAATGAAAAATCTATCTGAGTACAGGTAAAACCCCATAGTAACATCCGGAACAATAACGGATTGTTTTTTATCATATATAAATGTTTCTTCTTCTTCATGTGCAAGTATGATCTCAGAACCATCAATTTTGTATTGCATTAAACCCCCAAACAGCCCCAATGACAGCTTTACTCCTGACCGTTCGGGATCTTCGCTGAAATGAATGTGATATGCGTAAGCAAAATTGATCCCAGTCCTTGTAAAAGGCCCGGCATCATCGCAATATATATACCCGCCCAAACCCACATTTTTTTTCTTATGAGGCATGTTCATACTTAAAGTGAACGTCTTGGGCGAACCGGGAATGCCAACCCACTGGTATCTGCCATTCAATTTAAGCTCATAGTAATCCTGGCTGCCTGCTATCGCAGGATTCAACACAAAATCATTCAATATATACTGGCTGTATTGTTGAAGTTGTTGGGCATGGGACGAGGAAAAAGGGAAAAGGAAAAAGCAGAAAATAAAAAGTAAGATCATACGAATTACGAATGGTTCGAAAATCTCACTACAGGTTTTTGCCGAATTACCCCAGCATGGTAGGAACTGGTGTATTGCGAATTTTTTCATTGTTTTGTTGTTTTATAAAGTGCGATTTTATTTGATAATTAATTTTCACCTTTCCCGGGTCTTATTTTATGTAATGTTCATCTGTCTCCCATTTTTCGGGATTTTCAATGATATATTTACGGATACGGTTTAGTTCGGCATCGTTGCGGATAATGTGGTCGTGAAACAGGTATTGCCAATGGAATTCCGGGGATTCCGGACGTACACGTTTTGTTACATCGCCTTTGAAATGGTTGATTATCATGGAAATGGAATTTATTTTTATATTTTCCAGGCATAAATATTTCAGGATATGGTTTTATTCATAATCAAGAATAATTGACACCGACCCCGTATAGGGTTCAACACCCTCTAAGAACAGATCGATCACATAGTAATAGGGACCTAATGGTAATGCTTTGCCATTATAAGTCCCATCCCATTCTTCAGGGTATCCTTTCGAGCTGAACACCTGCATTCCCCAGCGGTTATATATCTCAACCACACAATCAGGGTAAAACTCTATATTCCCGATCTCCCAGGTATCATTCAAACCGTTCCCATTGGGGGTTATCGCAGTCGGAATATTGATCAGGTGCATGAATTCAACACAAAACTCGTTTGACCATGACTCCTCTGCTCCTCCCCCATCCTCATAAGCCAATACCCTGAAACAATACAAAAATCCATCCTTGCCGCTTATATCATTAATCATAGTATCTGTAGACGTGTTTTCATAAAAAGTATAATCAGCTTCATCATCCTTCTTTCTCAAAACTTCATAACTCTCTACCCCATTCTGCCATCCATTGTAATGGTTCCAGCTTATGTCAATCTTGTTATCACTCTCATCATGCAATCCTCCGAGTAAAATTGTGTTATGAACATCTGTCATCACCGGTACTGAACATGCATTTTTTCCTGTCACTCTATAATCATAACTATAATCGTGAGTCATAGCGCTTTCGTCAATATAAATCTGATCGAAAGCAGGTACGCCAACCAGCGAATCCCAATTGTCAGCAGTAAAATGAATCCTCCTCAAAATAGTTACAATCCCGGGATAACCAATGGAGTTTCTAATCTCCCACTCTATCCCCACCTTGGTATCATCTTCTTCTCTATCAGAAACCACTTTTAAGAATATAGAAGGGGAATCCAATGTTATATTTCTATACACCGTATCACCAATACAGGAATCCTCTGATGTCTCAATTACTGATATGCTTGCAAAACCGGTTGTATCCCAGTTCACAACAATACTATCCGTCCCCTGTCCGCTGATAATCTCCCCACCGACTATAGTCCAATAGAACGAAGATCCGGCATATCCCTGAACACTATACAACCGGTTGAGGTTAAAAGGAGGACAAACATTCAAATTTCCCATTATCATCGAGATTGCCGGAATAGGATTGACTTCAACCGTTTCGGTTAAAACCTGGATACATCCATTGACCATTATTTCTGTTACCGAAAGTTCAAATACGCCGGGACCGTCCCATACTATTGAAATGCTGTCCAGATCTGTTCCACTGGCAAGAGTATCTCCATTTATCATCCAAATAAAATATGAATTCGGCAAACCTGTAATAAAGTAGGAATATGAGTCAGTCTTTTCGCAAAATTCAAATTCTCCGTAGATAGCAGTTGCTTCGGGTCCTTCACTTATATCAATCGTTAAACTTAGTGTATCTCCCATACAATTACCCTGTGATTCAACTACTGTTATATATCCAATCCCCAGTGAATCCCATTGAACAGTTATGCTGTCATTGGTTATGGGTGAGCTTGTGATCGTTCCGCCAATCACATTCCACTGGTATGATGAACCGGTCAGACCGGTGATGTAATACAGGTATTCATTAAGCGGTTGGTAACAGATTGTAGTGTCTCCATATATTAAAGAGGTCTGGGGTGTTTCATAAACTATGACAGTACCAGACAAAGTATCACTGCAGGAGTTTGGAGTTACTTCAATAACCACAAGTTCATATATTCCGGCACCGTCCCAGGTAATAGAAATACTGTCAATATCTATTCCGATTGCAACCGTGTCACTGTTAATCATCCATATAAAATATGAACCCGGCAAGCCGGTGATGGAATATGAACTCAATACGGTATCCTCACAAAAGACAAAGTCGCCATTGATGGCAGTTGCAACAGGTATTTCATAAACATTGACTGTTAGACTTATTGTATTACCCATACAATTATCCTGGGATATTTCAACTACTGTTATATAGCCAACACCAGGTGAATTCCAGCTTACTATTATGCTGTCATTTGTGATTGGTGAGCTAATGATCGTGCCTCCGGTTACATTCCACTGGTATGATGAGCCGGTCAAGCCGGTGACATAATACAGGTACTCACCAAATGGACCGTAACAAATTGCAGTGTCTCCATTTATTAAAATCGTTTGAGGTGCCTCATACACTATCACCGTATCCGACAAAGTATCACTGCAGAAGTTTGGTGTTATTTCAATAACCACAAGTTCATATATCCCTGCACTGTCCCAAATAAGGGAAATACTGTCTATATCTATTCCGTTTGCTACCGTGTCACTGTCAAGCAGCCAGATAAACCAGGAACCTGATAATCCTGAAACATAATAAGAAATTAAAATAGAGTCTTCACATAATATAAAATCACCACTAATAGAAACTGCGTTTGACATATCATTGACAAAAACCGTTAAACCTATAGTATCGCCAATACAGGAATCCTGAGATATTTCTACCACCGTAACATTTCCTGTAATCACCGAATCCCAATGTACTGTTATACTGTCATTGGTAATGGGTGAGCTTGTGATCGTGCCTCCGGTAACGTTCCACTGGTATGATGAACCTGATAAACCGGTGACGTAATACATGTATTCAGCTAATGAATCGTAACAGATCGCAGTGTCTCCATATATTGATGATGTTTGAGGTGTCTCATAAACAATCACGGTATCCGACAAAGTATCACTGCAGGAGTTTGGCGTTACTTCAATAACTACAAGTTCGTAAATTCCCGCACTGTCCAAAATAAGGGAAATGCTGTCTATATCTATTCCGCTTGCTACCGTGTCACTTTCAAGCAGCCAGATAAACCAGGAACCTGATAATCCTGACACATAATAGGAAATTAAAATTGAGTCTTCACATAATATAAAATCACCATTAATAGAAACTGCGCCCGGTACCTCATTGACAAAAACTGTTAAAGCAATGGTATCACCAATGCAGGAATCCTGCGATATTTCTATCAGTGTTATATTGCCAACCACAAC
>JBDRNO010000263.1:0-2656 GCA_043811005.1 Bacteroidota bacterium
CATTTTATCATAAGTCCATACTTCGTTGTCGCTTTTGTTACGAGTTATTATATTGGGAGCACCAAACACTTCTAAAATTTCATTCTGTGTAGTTACCCCCTTGATTATATTAGTCTTTGCCATGCCAGGTGTTAAATTGCCCTTTTGGACAGGTTGGACACTGGCACATCCAAATAAAAATAAACAACTTAAAGCCACTAGGAATATCTTTTTCATCTTTTCCTCCATAAGATTTTCTTCACATTTTATTTAAAGCTATATTTTGACATCCTTCGCTATGCCTTTGTGGTAAGGTTAAGCATACTCCTCTAGGGCTATTTGGTCAATGGGAAATAAGATAGGATGGAAGCGTTATTTAGGCGTAAGATTATTACTGTTTTGTTAAAACCCTTTAACCCGCATACGCATAGAATATAATGAAGTGTTCCCTGTGATAAAAAGTGTCTGCCTCTCCTGTCCACCAAAACAAAGATTGGTAACAGGTTCAGGAAAATTAATCTTTTCAATGATGTTGCCTGAAACATCATATACAAATACATCAAAGCCTACGGTTAGATAAACATTCCCTTCTCTGTCAATAGTCATGCCGTCAGAGCCCATAGACACAAATAGCCTTCCTTTGGACAGCGTCCCATCATTAATAATGGAATATACATAGGTCTTTCCATCTTCTGGATCACCTATATACAGCAACTTACCATCTAGCGTACCTATTATTCCGTTAGGTCTTACTATATAATCTATTACAGGAACCAATTTCTTATAATCGCTGGAGAGATAAAAGACATACTCGCCATCTTGCTCTTTAGATTGACAGTAGTGAGGATCAGTAAAATAAACTCCTCCTGCTGGGTCTATCCATAGATCATTAGGGCAATTAAATGCTTTACCATCATATCCATCAGCCAGTACTGTAATTTCTCCCTGGGGATCAATAGATACCAACTGCCTTTTACCAGACTTACAGACTAGCAGGTTGCCATTTTTGTCAAAATAGAGGCCATTTGCACAATTTGAGTATTCCAGAAAGACTGTAAGTTTGCCCTGCAATGTCCACTTATAAATTAGGTTTGCAGGCATATCAGTAAAAAAAACATTGCCATCACTGTCAACTGCTGCTGCTCCTAAATATTTAAAATCACCTGCTAATTTCTGTAATTTAGCACCTGGCGCAACAACGCCTATTTGCTCAATAGATAATTCTTTTTCTGCTGATTCAAATCCTAAGGTTGAATCTTTGCTAGAAACCAAGAAAAGCGCTAAAAAGATTGCTGTTATTAAAATAAAATGTTCTTTTCTCATATAAGTATTTTTTTGCTGGTTTGATAATCCTATACAAGCTATTCTAAATCTAAATCTTTAATAATTTTTTCCGCTAGAATTGTATTTAAAAGATGCGAAGGGTGTTTATCGTATTCTGAGAGATAATATTTAGGTTCGTAATTATCTAATAACCCAGTGTAATCCAATATTTTTATATAATCCTTATTAATATATTTTACCAGAAGATCTTTGTGTTTGCTCCAGGGATATATTAGAATATAAACTTTTGCATTACTGTACTTTTCCCTAAATTTTGCAAAGAATGTATTAATTACCAGGGCTGCAAATTTAATATCATTTTCTGTAATTGAAAATAAGTATTTAATATTATTATATTTTAATATTTGGCTTTTAAGTAAAAGTCGTTTTAAAAAAGATCTGTGCTCAGAAAATGTTCCACTGCGCACAAGCAAACCGTCTTTACCTTTTTGATAATAAGCTCTGGGCCCGTTCCACCTGGAAACATCTAGGGAGCCAAATATACGTTCTAGATGCACATTTATAGGTAATACATATATTATAATCCCTGTATCTTCTGCAATTTGACTTTTAAAATCAGTGGTCTCAACTCTAGCCAAAGCATCGAAAGGCCCATCCCCTCCAAATCCAAAATTATAAGGCCTGTATTTGTGAGTCCTCTGGCCAATCTCATATGCCAGTGTCTGATCGTTTTGCAGGCCTACTCCAAATGTAAATGAACAACCAAATAATAACAAGAATTTATCTCTGCCTTCTTCATTTTCTATAGGAGTTTTGCGTTTCCCAAATTCATCAATAGAATAATTCACATGCCAAATCACCTTATTGTTCTCATTGTTGATTGTAGCAACCTTATACTCTCCTGGGTTGGCCGAACAAAGGCCAAATTCATCAATTCGATAAAACGGCTTCGAATAAACAGTTTCAATATCAGGTTTTGTCTTATTTAAAAAATAAAAAAATGATTCCAACACAAAAAGGAATATTATACACAAAATAATCCCAAATAATAATGCAAAGAATTGAGGATGTTTTTTAGGTAATGTTCTGAATATGTTTAACATTTTTGACTTTAATTTAAAGAAATATATATCACGTTGTTGCGCATTTTTCATTACTGCACTTCTTGTTAAATAAATTATAACATGGAAACAGAAATTCTAGAAAATAAAATATGGAAGGGCTATTTGGGCACTAATTATTATCGCATCTCCTAGTGCTCAATTAAAATGTAAGGCTTAAGCTTACTGAGTAATAATCTTCGCTGTCACTGGTCGAACCAGGAAATGCATCATTAGGCTCAAAGTGCCCGTATTGCAGTGTGCAGTTTAGGTCTGAGAAAATCTGCAAATTG
>JBDRNO010000264.1:0-21256 GCA_043811005.1 Bacteroidota bacterium
ATATCTGTATAATATTCTCCCCTGTTTAAATAACCTTTATGATTATCAGGGTATTTTTTTATCATATCCGTCCATAATGTATGCGAGTTCTTCCATACTTTGCACCTGTCATGGCATAAATAAGATAAAGTACCGATATAACCGATTAAAACAATTAATGAAACTTGCTTTAAAATCAAAAATTTCTTTGCCTTTTGGTTTTGCAAATAACTATAACCCTGCCCGATAATAAAAAACAAACCAATATACGGAATATAGGTATATCTGTCAGCCACAACAGCGGGCCCAACCGGCAATAATTGTAATACTAATGCTACATTGAATAAAAAGAATAAAGCACCGAACATAACAGTTTTAGTATGTTTTACAGACTTATATACCAGAAATGCCAGGAACAATACAATAAAGGGTGCTACGTAAAAAATGATCGGTAATCTTCCATCAATCAAATTGGGATAAGGATAAAAGCAGGAAAGATTGACAGGAACAATCAATTTATATAAATAGTTCACTATACCATAGAATGCAAATAGCATTCTTTCCAAAAATGTGAATGTTTCAAATGAGCCAATACTCTCTTTATTTTTTATCGTAGTAATAATGCCCCAGATAAATGAAAAAACAAAAAGTGGAACTTTATCAATAATGCTTTTAAAGTTAAACTTTCTATTTAAAAAAAAGTCAATCACCAATAATATAACAGGCAGGATAACAGCAGAAGATTTTGCTAAACATGACAGTATAAATAATAGCAATGTTAAAAAGTAAAACAATGGTTTATATTTATCTTTTGTAAAATATAACACATAGCTGATAAGTGAAGCCATGTAGAAAAAAGAGAATAGAACATCTTTACGTTCTGTAAGCCAGGCAACCGATTCTACATGTAGAGGGTGTATCCCAAATAATAAAGCAGTAATAATAGAAACTTCTAATTTTTGACATAATAATAATATCAACCAAAAAACCATGGCAGTATTCAGCAAATGAAGTAACAGATTATTGAAATGATAAATCTTGGGATCTAAACGAAAGAAATGGTATTCCAAGGCAAAGCTTAGTTGAGATAAAGGCACGTATGATTTACCTTTTAAGTCTTTGCCTGAAAAAATATTTCTCAGGTTCGTTAAAGAAAGATGTTTTATCTGAATAT
The DNA here is from genome assembly GCA_043811005.1 of Bacteroidota bacterium. GTDB lineage: Bacteria > Bacteroidota > Bacteroidia > NORP154 > NORP154 > JBDRNO01. The sequence continues at coordinate 1,154 of JBDRNO010000264.1, forward strand.
TTTCTGTAAGGTATTTCGGATCATCCCAGTTAGTAAAATCATTATCCAGTGATGGCGAGAATGAAAGATAGGTTACAAATAAGATTACTAATAAAATAATACTATTATTAAAAGTGCTTCTTCCTTTTCTAATAATAAATGACTTTCCTGATTGTCGTTTTCTATTTTGTCTTATCACTTTTTTACGTTTGGATATATCTAAGTAAACACACCAAATTTTTTATAAAAATATCTATTAATGATTATTTGTCAATATCTTTTCTAATTACAGTTAGCAAGTTAAGAAAATAAAAACCTCCAATTTTTAGTGTTAAATTCATCCTAAAAATGTGAGGTTAAAAATATTATTAAAAACACTTCCCGGGAAAATGAGAAAACAGTTTATATCACATAAATTAAAGTTTTATAATCTTCTTCCTGATAATTTGGTCTCCCTCCAGTTGCAATAAATAAATTCCACCAGATAAATCCGAAAGATTTATCTTATCCTGATTTGACCGGATGTTGTTATCATATACCAATTCTCCTAAAACATTGAATATCCTAACTTTAATATCCTCTCTCACGAACCGGTTAAATTTTATAGTTATTTCTTCTATGAAGGGATTAGAATAAATAATAAATTTCTGATTGTTGTTTAAATATTGATTAATGGCGGTATAATTCCCCACCGTAACACTACTGCTATCTTCACACCCGTTATAATCAGTTACTACAACATTATAACTACCTGCTAATAAATTATACGCTATACCTGTTGTCTGCGAGGCAGGATCATCCCACATATACTCATAAGGCGGAGTACCACCAGATGCGGTTACCCAGGCAATACCAACACCGGCTTCCACAGTATCAGGAGATTGTCCGGTTGGTAAAGATAAAGCAGGGGGTTCATTAATGATCACGGTATCGTTTATTTCATCCCCACATGAATCGGTAACAATTACAGTGTAAGTTCCTGACAATAGCCCCGTAGCAATTTCTGTCATTTGCCCGTCTGACCACTGATAACTATAGGGTGAAGCGCCTCCTGAAGGTATTACTGTGGCTGTTCCGTTGCCACCATCATTGCAGCTAACATCATAAGATGTGATACTGGAATTAAAGACATCCGGTTCAGCAATAGTAATTGTATCATAAGCTATGCATCCATTAAAATCAATAACATCTATAGAATAAACTCCTGCGGATAAACCTGTTATATTAGCGATGCTATCGCTCAAAGCGATAGTATCGCTTGAATTCCACAAATAAGTATATGGTAGCATGCCTCCGTTTATTATTGTAGTAACAATACCATCACTGTCTCCGTAACAGCTTACATCACTTATTGTTATTGATATAGGCAATATACAGGGTGTATAACATATCACACTGTCAACAACTATTGTATCACTGACAATGGTTGCCGTATTATTAACTATTACACCCGAATCTATCATTGTTCCCGAACCTACGACAGTAGTAATACTACTGACAATTGTATTTGTGTTTGACTGGTAACATCCGCTATTACCATTTGCATCTGTTTTAATCAGATAAGCAGAAACATAAGGCGGTACACTAAAATTTTTTTGTCCTGCAATTATATAACCTCCGTCAATTGTTTGCTGGGCAGAACCAGAATCATCAATTGAATCTCCCAAAACTTTTGTCCATAAAGTATCACCATTGACATCTGTTTTAATTAAATAAATATCTTTATCACCACTCCCAAAACTAGTCGTATAACCTGAAACAATATATCCACCGTCATTTGTTTCCTTTATTGTATAACCCCCATCGTAATCTGTTCCTCCGTATGTTTTTGACCAAATTACATTTCCTATAGAATCCGTTTTGATCAAATAAACATCCCTGCTTGCTCCACCAAGATTTCCTCTTTCTCCTACAACAATATACCCACCATCAGCAGTTTGTAGCACCGAATAGCCCAACTCCAAACCGCCTGCCCCGTAAGTTTTTGTCCATAAAGTATCTCCATTAGCATCGGTTTTTATCAAGTAAACATCAGGACAAAGAAACATAGCACACATGCCCCCTTCGCCAAAACTTGTCGTACTTCCTGCGATAATATATCCGCCATCAAGAGTTTGCTGAACAGAACCGCAAGCATCATAGCTTGCTCCTCCATAAGTTCTAATCCATAATATATCACCATAAGCATCGGTTTTTATCAAATAAACATCATATAAACCTGGTCCAAAATTATTTGTAGCTCCAGAAATAATATACCCTCCATCAGAAGTTTTCTCAAGCATTCCACCCAATATACCTGTATAAGTTTTTTGAAAAGTTACCTGGGCATTTACATTAAGGAAACAAATACCCAGATTCAATAGGGTTATGAATGACAATAGGGTAGCTATTTTTGGTTTCATAACAAATAAATTATTTTAAAGTATTATACGTATTTTCATAGTATTTTGTTATCTTTTTGCTAACTAAATTAGATTCCACATAAATAAATACCGATTTTCAAATAATCTTCCAGGTTAAACCTTGTTTACTATAAATATAAACCAAATGCCTTTTTATATGAAATACAGTGGTCCTGCCTGGTAAGAAAAAAGAATTGCAAATCCTTAATTAATCATACTTTGCAAAGGTGGGATTGCAAGTTGAGTTAAAATATAACTAACTTTTCAATGTAAGTGCCCGATTCTATTATTTATCTGTAAGAATAAATACCGCTTGTTTACCAGTAGGCAATAAATTTAACCATTCACATTTAATAAATAAGGTAAAGGTGAGAATAAACAATCAGTAAACTATTTTCTTGGATATAAATTGATTTTTAACTTTAATCCTTAAAGTATATACTCCTTTAGAATCATCAGGTAAGTTCAATTTTATCCTGTCACTTGTCATATATTCCTCAATATCATTCATAACTTTTTGACCAAGAATATTATAAACCGAAATAACTATCTTAGTTCTTCCATCAAAATTAAATTGGACATAAACTCCTTCTGAAAAAGTTGACAAAATATTTATTCTATCATTCAAATTATTATAAAGCTCTTCATCATCATTATTAGAACTAACACCATTCTCATTATTCCCAACAAACAAGCCCTTGCCACATAAAGCGACAAGGGCTAATACTAAATTAAATATATAAGACTTCTATTAAAACAGTCTGAAGTTATATGTTTTTTCCTTATGCCTGATAAATATTTCCCCCTATTAAAGTTTTATAATCTTCTTTCTAATTATTTGTTCTCCCTCCAGTTGCAATAAATAAATTCCACCAGGTAAATCCGAAAGGTTAATACTATGCTGGTTTGCCGTTATAATTTCTTCGTAAATCATTTCACTAAGTACATTGTATATTCTGATTTGAATATCCTCCATACCGGGGAGGTTAAATTGTAAAGTTATTCCTTCTATAAAGGGATTAGGATAAATAATAAATTTCTGATTATTGTTTAAATATTGATTAATGCCGGTATAATTCCCCACCGTAACATTAATGCTATCTTCACATCCGTTATAATCAGTAACTACAACATTATAACTACCTGCCAATAAATTATACGCTATGCCTGTTGTCTGCGAGACAGGGTCATCCCATATATACTCATAAGGCGGAGTACCGCCAGATACGGTTACCCAAGCCATCCCAACACCGCCTCCAGCGGTATCAAGAAATGACCCGGTTGGTAAAGATAAAGCAGTGGGTTCATTAATGATCACAGTATCGTTTATTGCATCCCCGCATGAATCAGTAACAATTACAGAATAAGTCCCAAACAATAGCCCTGTAGCTGTTTTTGTTGTTTGTCCCTCTGACCACAAGTAGGTATAAGGCAAAGTGCCACCTGCGGGGTTTACCGTAACTATCCCGTTACTGTCTCCATTGCAACTTACATCTGTGCCGGTGATACCGGCAGACAAAGGCGAGGGCTCACCAATAATAGCTGAATCAACAACGTCACATCCGTTTGAATCAGTAACAGTTACAAAGTAAATTCCTGCTGATAAACCCGTTGCAGTTGAATCTGTCTGGCTGCCTGCGTTTGCATCCCACTGGTAAGTATATGATGCTATCCCTGCTGTTGGGATTACTATGGCAGTACCATCATTGCTTCCAAAACAGTTTGCATCTGTACTAACTATGGTTGTGTATATAGCTGGTAGTTCATTAATTGTTATTGAGTCAGTAGCCATACATCCATTGTAATCGGTAACATTTACAATATAAGTGCCATCTGGCAAGCTGTCAATATCTTCGCTAATATCCCCGTTTGACCAGGTAAAAGTATAAGGAAGTATTCCGCCCGAAACAGTCAAATCCACACTACCATCACTGACTCCGTTACAAATTACACTATTTGCTGTTATCAATATGGATAAACTACAGGAAGAATAGCATAGTACACTATCAATAGTAGCTGTGTTACTGACGATGGTTGTAGTATTATTAACCATTGCTCCTGAACCAATAATTGTTGAGGGATTACCAACCTGGGTAGCAGTATTGCCAACGATTGTGGTTGTTGCAGATTGATTGCATCCAACATTACCGTAGGCATCGGTTTTTATTAAATAAACCCTGTCGAATCCACCTCCTGTGATGATATACCCCCCGTCAGCGGTTTGCTGAACAAAAGAACCCCCATCAAAACCTATCCCGCCAAAGATTTTTGTCCATAAAGTATCTCCATTGGGATTGGTTTTGATTAAATAGACATCATAACTTCCTGCTCCAGTGCTATACATCCACCCTGCGATAATATACCCGCCATCTAATGTCTGCTGAACCGAGTTGCCCACATCGTTATTTATTCCGCCATAGGTTTTTGTCCATAGGGTGTCTCCTGTACTGTTGGTTTTAATCAGGTAAACATCCTCCTGTCCAGTTCCGAAACTGTAAGTAGAGCCAGTGATTATATACCCCCCGTCAGCGGTTTGCTGAACGGAGTAACCCTCATCCCCATCTGTCCCGCCATAGGTTTTTGTCCATAGCGTATCACCGCTACTGTTGGTTTTTATCAGGTAAACATCCCAGTCTCCCGCTCCGGAACTGCCAGTCTTGCCAGTGATGATATATCCCCCATCAGCGGTTTGCTGAACTGAGTGACCCTCATCCCAATCTGTCCCGCCATAGGTTTTTGTCCACAGGGTATTACCGCTGCTATTAGTTTTTATCAGATAAACATCATAGCTACCAGCTCCAAAACTGTTGGTATAGCCGGTGATGATATATCCACTGTCAGCGGTTTGCTGAACGGAGTAACCCCCATCGCCACTTGTTCCGCCATAGACTTTTGTCCACAGGGTGTCTCCACTGCTGTTGGTTTTTATCAGGTAAACATCAAAGCTTCCTGCTCCGAAACTGCCGGTATAGCCGGTGATGATATACCCCCCATCAGAGGTTTGCTGGACGGACCAGCCTTTATCTTCATCTGTTCCGCCATAGGCTTTTGTCCACAGGGTGTCTCCGGTGCTGCTGGTTTTTATCAGGTAAACATCCATGCCTCCCGCTCCGAAACTGTAAGTAACGCCTGTGATAATATACCCCCCGTCAGCAGTTTGTTGAACAGACTCTCCAAAATCGCTACCTATCCCACCAAAGGTTTCTTGAAAAATTACTTGAGCATTTGCATGAAAGAAACAAATGCACAGATTCAATAGGGCTATGAATGACAGCAGGGTAACAATTCTTGGTTTCATAGCAAATAGATTGTTTTATAACATTATACGTGTTTTTATAGTATTTTGTTATCTTTTTACTAACTAAATCACATCTCATATAAATAAATATCGATTTTCAAATAATCTTCCAAATTAAACCTTGTTTACTATAAATACAAACTGAATGCCTGTTTATAAGAAACACCATAGTCCTGCCTGAAAAGAAAAAAAAATGTAAATCCTTAATTAATCATACTTTGCAAAGGTGGGATTGCAAGTTGGGTTAATATAACTAACTTTTTAGGTAGGTGCCCGATTCTATTATTTGTCTGTAATAATAAATACCACTTGTTTACCAGTAAGCAATAAATTTAACCATTCAATATTTAATAAATCAGGTAAAGGTGAGAATAAACAATCAGTAAACTATTTTCCTGGATATGAGTTGATTGTCAAATTCAACTTTTAAAATGTAAAGCCCTTGACTATGAGATGATTCTAATAATTTAATTTTGTTATTTGTAATAGGTCCAACAATGTCATTCTTAACTTTTTGACCAAGCAGATTTTTCATTGAAATTTTAACATTAGTTAATTCAGAAAAGTTAAACTCAACAAAAAGTCCATTGTTTGTATAAATAATATTAATGTTGTGTGCCATTTCAGCAACAACAGGATTTTCGATTGAAGTAAGTGTATTGCAATCAGTATTTGATTTGCTGAAATGCAGCAAAAATCTTGAGGGTTTTGTTTTGTCTGATATGTAGAATGAATATGTATCTGTATTACTTAGATCAATGATTCTTCCTGTTTGTAGATCTTCAAGTAATACACATCTGTAACTACTTGGCATTTCCATATCAATTACGCTAATTTCATAATTGCCTATGATTCCGGTTTTAGCTACGAGTGGAACCGTGACATGATCATCATAATCAGGCAGTCCGTTTCTAACCAATTCAATATTATCCTTTGAAAATGTAGTTAAACTGGGTGCTTCTTTAATGAAGCTTTTCAAAAACCTTGCATCTTCATAAGAAGCGTAGTTCTCTAAAGCGTTTGCATCAAATTTAATAATAGTTTCATGGAAATAGGAATTTATATCGCTCGTGATTTTTAATTTCATGCTATTCATGTCACTATTACTTGTTTTCCAGAAAGTGCTGGAAGTGGCAGTTGTCTTAGCAGACTCAGGAATTGACATAGTGCTTGTACTACTGGTATAAATAAAAAATCCTTGATATGGTGGAATTTCAAATCCCGGTCCAAAGGTTTTATAATTTCCCTCATCAGCATTAAAAATATAAAGGATAGGATCTAAAGTTGGTGAATTGGCTAAAATATCGCTCCAGGATACATGAGAAGCAAAAGGGTTTCCCATTAAATTCCATCCCTCACCTCCGGGAAAGGGAGTGTTTGTTACTGTAAATGCTTGATCATCAAAATTTGGAGTACCCCTCGTATCCATGGTTAAATTAAAGAGAGTATTTAGGTTATCTCCTAAAAATATGGAGACACCCTCTCCGGGAACTAAAGCTGATGAAACAGTTTTTGTCACATAATTATTCGTTGATTCATCATAGGTTTCTACAGACACAAAAATTGGACAACAAGCATCTCCATTGATACCTCCGACCCCGCTCATGTAGATTTCGTTGGATCCATCAGGCCTTGCATCCCAATCAGATAAATTTGAATTACTAACCGGGGTAGACAACATACCCCAATCTGCTGGTCTGGATGAGATAAACCTTTGAACAATAACATTTCCTGTAATATTAACACCAGGTGGAACCTGGGCTATTCTTGCTGTACTAGTTGAATTAGAAACTAATGTCAATAACTGATCATTCGTCTTAAATGTACCGGCATTAAGCGTAAGAGTATTAATTACTTCATAGTTTCCCGAAATAATATCTACATCTATGCTATTATCTATAGTCAAATTATTAAAAGCAGTAATTTCCGTTCCCTGCATGGTTTGAGATTGTAATCCGTTAAAAGTTACTGTTCCGTCATTATGCGTAAATGTTCCACTATTATTCCAGTTGCCGGCTATATTAAAATTACCGCTCAATACACCTGTTAAGGTACCGGATATAGTTACATTGTTTAAGCTCGTTGTAGCCAGACCGCTTATTACTGTTGATCCGTCAAATATCACTGTACCATCCTGAGCAATAAAGCTTCCTGAAGTAATCCAATCTCCTGCAAGATTAATATTCCAGTTATTAACTGTTACATCTAATTGACTGGTCCCCCCAATCTCCAAATTACCTTTTATATCAACCCCGGCAGTTAAACTCTTAGTTCCGCTACCATTTGTTGAAAGATTAAAATAAGTTGAACTACTTGCATCTTTTATATCCTGAGCAATCATACCATTGTAATTCACTGTATTTCCTGTGGCGGATGCTCTGAGTTGTCCGTTAACAGCAAATAATGCCCCGCCGATATTCAAAGTACCATTAGCTGCATTTTCAAAAATCGAGCTGGAATTTTCTTCTATTAAATCATTCTGCAATGTCATAATTCCATTATTAGTAACAGTAATACCTGTTTTGATTAATATATCACCAACAGACCTTGTAAGATCAGCGGTTGATAAAATTGTTCTGTTACCATTAATTTCTAAAATACCTGTATTACTTATCGTCCCTGTACCATCAATAGTGCCCGATCCCTGCAATTCCAAGTCACTACTTCCGGTATAAACCCCATCCACATTAAAATCTCCTCCATTAACGATCATTTTTTTATTACCTCCATTCAATTCACCACCTGCTTCAATGGAAAAGTTATTAATTGTTATTGTAGGTCCTGTACTTGGTAGTGTTACAGTATGTCCGTTTTTTATAATAGCGTTATCTCCTTCTTGTGGGACAACACCACTATCCCAAGTTCTTTCATCATCCCAAGGTCCTGTTGCAATACTTTCAATGCTACTATAAATGGTAACAGGTAAGACTTCCTCTACAGCCGGACTGCAACCAATCTTCGTTGCCTCAACTCGAACTTCTCCGGTACCGGAAGAACCCCATACTACTGTTATACTATTTGTAAAACCACCAACTGTTTGCATTCCATTAACAATAGTCCATGCATAAACATATTCTTGTCTCTCGGTTACAGAGTATGATTCTGTTGCTCCTCCTGCTACATTATCTTTACCTGTTATAGGAGAAGTAGGCAGGGTATGGATATTTACAGCAAGATCAACAGGCTCACCCGGACAAACCGGAGGAGTAAGACTTTGTTCCACTACTCTCACATTTCCTACCTGACCCGTTGAACCCCATGTAACAGTAATACTACTTGTATTTCCTCCCCCTGTTTGTGTGCCTCCGGTAATTGTCCATATATATTCATTTAATGGATTATCTGTAACGGAATAATCAAAAACATCATTAGTACATATATCATCTATAGATCCGGTAATTGACGAAGTAACAGGTGGAGTACAAGGAGTATCATCACTAAATGCAAACTGTGCTGTCACACCACTCAAACCGGTTCGTTTCACAATAGGTGGTGCATTAGAACCGGGAATACCGCTACTTGATGGAGGATTTCCAAACCAGTCACTGCCTGAATTAGCACGCTTTAAAATCCGGGTATCTGCATCTATAGTATAACTGGTAAATCCTTCCCCTCTAAGTTCAAGGTGATAATCGGTACTTGCAAAACTATTTGCCCCTGCGAAATCCCAATATCCCTCCGTAAAAATATTGAATTGTTCTACGCCAGAATCATCTAAAGGTAAACCGTTCTTTCCAGGGTAACTTGTAACAAATTGAACAACTAAAGAACCATTCGATGTTAAACTATTAAACGTTACCCATGAAGGGCGATAATAAGTACTGGTTCCAACCGGAAATAAATAAATTCCAGGGGCATTGATCCATTTTTCAAATTTTCCCACTATTGTTCCACTTGTATGATTTAACGTTCCAACGTTAGTAACATCTGTTCCCAGCGTTAAAATAGAAGATCCGGCATTAACATCACCGGCAGTCATTGTGTATGTATTAGAAACAATAACATCATTTATTAAATTTAAAGTACCACTTGGCTTGTTAACTATTAACTCATAAAATATTTCTCCTGATGTATTTGCAATAGTTTGATCTCCTAAACCATCTAAAGTGACAGTACCTGTTCCTGCAATAAATGTTCCTGAATTGTTCCAATTCCCATTTATGTTTATATTATAATTATCAGAATTTAATGTTGAAATTATTGTTAGATCTGCCAGTGAAATATCAGTTGTCATGGTAACAATATTCACTCCATCAATTATTATATTATTCCATGCAGTAAAATCAGGTAAGCTAACATCTCCCTGTTCGGTAGTAAAATGAACAGTGCCGGTTCCGGGATTAAAAAAAACATCCCCAACCAAAGGCTGCCACGTAGCCCTTATTATAAGGATACCTTCATTATTCATATCCAAAGTACTGTTGATGTTCACAGACTTCAATTTATCAATATTCAATGTATAAGAATCACTCCATATTATTGTACCAGAATTTCCAGCCGCTCCTAAAATGAGATCCGAATATTTTATATTTGTTTCAATATCCAAAGTACAGGTGTTTATAATTATTAATTTATCTCCCACAACGGGAAAGCTTGGACTCCATCTACTGGTTTCACTAAAATTACCTGGTCCGGAAAATGTTTTTGAAGAACCACTTGCATATCCATTAATAGAATAATAAAGGCATAATAGAAATACCAGGTTAACCGATTTTATAAACATTTTTTTCATTTTTTTTTGATTTTAAGTTAAGAAAATCATTTTATGTTAAAATTAAAAAATATCAATTGATCTTTAAATAGCATTTAGTTGCATGGCCCGCAGTAATCTCCATTTGATAAATGAGTCCCCACGGAATTTACACTAATACATTTCTCTTGCGGATTATCAGGATCACCTGCCGGAATATGGCATATCACAACCTTATTTTTACCACACGGAAAATCATCACAATCCACTGTTGCATCACACACATTTCCAATTCCATCAGAATCTATATCTTCCTGACCAGGATTGGAATCCAAAGGACAATTATCACAAGCATCACCCAATCCATCGCCATCAGAATCCTCTTGACCGGAATTAAAATTATTAGGACAATTATCAAAATCATCCGGCACACTGTCCAGATCTGCATCCAATCGGCAGCCTGTACACCCATCAAAATCATCTATGTTACCATCATCACACTGTTCAATTCCTTCAATAACTCCATTGCCGCATACACCTAATGCAACACAAGTATATAAGCTTTTATTAGCAGTTGTCCCATCTCCTAATTGTCCGCGAAAATTACTTCCCGCAGAACATGTGCTCAAATTACTCTTTAGAATAATACTGTATTGTCCCCCACCGGCAATAGAGATAACGCCTATAACACCAATTGCCTGAACAGGTGTGAGTCTTATTATTATCGTGCCATCTCCCAATTGTCCAAAGGAATTACTTCCCCAACCAAAAACGGTTCCGTCACTTTTCAAAGCCATATTATGTTGACCTCCTCCTGTGATAGCGATAACACTTGTCAAACCACTTACCTGAACAGGAATGTTTCTATTTATTGTTGTACCATCTCCCAATTGCCCAAATTGGTTATCTCCCCAGTCCAGTACCGTTCCATTATTTCTCAATGCCAAACTATGAAGAAATCCTGCGGAGATAGCAATAACATTCGTCAATCCATCAATCTGGTCAGGGATAAGTTTTTGGATTATTGTACCATCACCCAGTTGTCCAAATCTGTTAGCTCCCCAGCTATAAACTGTTCCATCACCTTTCAAAGCCAAGCTGTGTGCATTTCCTGCAGCTATAGCTATTACATTTGTCAAACCGCTTACCTGAACAGGGTTAAGTCTATCAATTGTTGTACTATCACCCAATTGTCCAAATTTATTATCTCCCCATGCCAAAACTGTTCCATCGCTTTTCAAAGCTAAACTATGCTTAAATTTCGATGCAATAGCGATAACGCCTGTTAATCCGCTTATCTGGATGGGAGTAGGGTTAGTACCAAGAGTTTGAGTGCCATTTCCCAATTGACCATCATTATTATCTCCCCATGCCCAAACGGTGCCATCGCTTTTCAATGCCAGGCTATATTGTTCTCCCGCAGCGATACCAATAATACCTGTCAATCCATTTACCTGAACAGGGGTACTTCTGTTTATTATTGTACCATCTCCCAATTGACCAAAACTATTAAACCCCCATGCCAAAACGGTACCATCACTTTGTAAAGCTAAGGTATGAAAACCACCACCTGCAATAGCGATAATGCCGGCTTGTACATGTATTTTAGAGACGGATAACAAAACAACAACTGAAAAAACAAAAATTGTTTTAAGTCCATAATAAATCCACCATCCTTTTTGGACAGAAGTTTTCGTAAAAATGTTTGTAATTTTCATAACTTTAATTATTTTTTATTTAAAATAAAGATGTATTATTAAATAATTTAAATGATACTATTTTAGAATTATTAACTTTTCTGTATAAATTCCATTTTCTGTTATAAGTCTATAATAATAGACTCCGCTCGACAAATCGCTGGCATTGAATTCTAAATTATACACTTTATCCCTCTCTGCCACATTATCAAATAATACAGCAATTTGTTTCCCGGAAATATTATAAACACTTAGGAAAACGCTTTCAATTGTTGGCAAACTAAATTTTATTGTTGTAAAATCTGAAAATGGATTAGGATACGCTTGCAAAATCATTTCCTGTTGAATTTTTTCCGCTATAATATTTTTATCCACAAATTCATTCATCATAATATCTTCATCCTCAATTTCTCCCATTTTTGCCTGAAAACAAGGATCCCCGGCATCACATAAACCCAATCTGTCTCCATGATTTGTCAAATGATCTGGTACTGCATTCGGGCTGATGCATAAATCCTGAGCATTTCCCGGGTTTCCGGGCGGGAAATGACAAACTTGTACTTTGTTCAGGTTTTTGCCACAGCGTACATCCACTACTTCTACAGTTACAACATCAGTGCCAGAGCACCCGTTTACATCTGTTACAACTACTGTAAACGTAGTTGCAACAGAGGGACAAACAGTTATGTCCTGTGTAGTTTCACCTGTGCTCCATAAGAAGGTATAAGGTGGGGTTCCATCTGAAACAGCAGCAAAAAGGTTTGTGCATTCTTCAGGTGCATATCCGTAATACACGGTTTGACAATAACCTGCATCTACTATAGGATTTGGATTGACATAAATAGTTGTCGAGTCAGTTTCCGTACATCCGTTAGCATCTAATACAGTTATTGTATAAGTGGTTGTTAAAGCAGGAGTAGCAGTAGGATTCGCAATAGTTGTTGAACTGAGCCCTGTTGCAGGAGACCATGAATAAGAATACGGAGGGGTGCCCCCGGAAGCGGTGGGAGAACCACCAATATCTGTGTTTTCACCACTGCAAATAGTTATATTATTCCCGGCATCAGCAATTAATACTGCCGGTTCAGTAACTGTTATTTCATCAAATACAGTAAAACCATTTGCATCCATAATCGTAACAGAATAAGTACCTGCTGATAATCCCGCTATGGTATGTGATGTATTTGGATCATTGGAACTATATACCCCATTTGACCAACCATAAAAATAATTTGGAGATCCACCTATAATATTCACAGTTGCTTGTCCATCACTGCCCCCGTTACAACTCACATTTATGCCGGACATACTGGTGGTCATTACTGGTGGTTCGGTTATTATTATAGAATCATGTGTAGAACAACCATAAGGAACTGACTCTGTAACAGTAACAGAATAAGTTCCTGCTGATAATCCCGTTATAGTATTTGATGTATCCGGAACTGCTGTATTGAACACACCATTAGACCAAATATAATCATAGTAAGTAGTTGTTCCGCCTGATATGTACACTATTGCCTGCCCATCACTACATCCGTTACAACTCGCATTAATGCCGGACATACTGGCGGTTAATGCTGTTGGCGGTTCAGTGATTGTAACACTTAAAGTTATACTTGTATACGCATCAGTTACTGTAACGGTATAAATATCTGGTATTAAGTTACTAATATCCTCCGTTGTCGCTCCATTTGACCAACTAAAAGTATAAGGTGGCATACCACCTGTAACTGTTAAATTGATGGAACCATCATTTTCTCCATAACACGATACATTTTTTTTAGAAGCAGTAACAGATAAGAAAATATTACATGTATATATTTTTCTATTATAAATATTTGTACCATCTCCTATTTGTCCCCACCAATTTAATCCTACGGCACATATTGATGAATCATCCTTAAGTATAATACTATGTGAACCTCCTCCGGTTGTGATCATAGTACCAGTGACACCAATAGATTGTACAGGAAAAAGTCTATTATTAGAAGTTCCATCTCCCAATTGCCCATTCATATTCCGTCCCCAACCCCAAAGAGAACCATCACTTTTCACCGCTAAACTATGATAAAAGCCCGCTGAGATAGCAATAACATCTGTTAAACCACCACCAACTTGTATCGGGAGCTTTTTATTTATTGTTGTTCCATCACCCAACTGTCCGAAATTATTCAATCCCCAAGTCCAAACCGTGCCATCGCTTTTTAATGCCATGCTATGATAATTTCCAAAACCTTTTGAATTAATAGCAATTATATCTGTTAATCCTATGACTTGTACAGGTGTATATCTAGGTGTATTTGTGCCATCTCCTAATTCTCCATAAGAATTACTTCCCCAAGCCCAAACAGTACCATCTGATTTCAAAGCCATACTATACATCCATCCCGCAGAAATAGCTATTATGTCAGTAAGGAAACCTGTCCCTCCAGGACCAACAATTTGTACGGGTGTATGTCTATTTATTGTTGTACCATCTCCTAATTGTCCCCTTCCATTATAGCCCCAAGCCCAAACAGTCCCATCATCCTTTAATGCCAAACTATGACTTGATCCAGCAGCAACAGCAATAACATCTGTTAAACCGCTTACCTGTATAGGAATAGTTTTCATTATTGTTGTACCATCACCCAATTGACCATTAAAATTATTACCCCAAGCCCAAACCATACCATCAGCTTTTACAGCCAAGCTATGGTGTGAACCACCAGCAACATCTTTACCTCCTCCGCTTATATAAACAGGTCTGTTTCTGTTCATTGTTGTACCATCTCCTAATTGACCATAATCATTAAATCCCCAAGTCCAAATATTACCATTATCGCCAACTGCTAAACTATGTCCATAACCTGCATCAATAGTAATAATATTTACTTGTGCATGTGATTGTGAGAGCATGAAAGAAAAAATGACAAAAAAGGCGTAAAATATTTTTAACCCTTTTTGAATTAATCCTGTATTCAAAAAAGATGTTTTTGAAATAATTTTTTTTGTTTTCATAAGTTTGTTCTTCCTTTTTATTTTTATATTAAATAGATTATTAAATTTTGTTATATATTAAAATTATGTTTTGTTCTCGAAAAAGGATACAATAATGTTGTAATCAATTTTTATATCCAAATCAAAATTTCTCTATTATCTTATTTCTAACAGCATTATTTCTGTATATTCGTTTATCTAAAACCCCTTTATTTTAAAGACATTCACGCTTACTCAAACTAGTTCTATTATTTTGTTTCATAAAAACAAAAAAAAATTATCTCAACTCATAAAATCTCTTTCTTTATCTGGATAACAGCAATTCAAATTTTGCTTCATGACATTTCAAGGAAAATGAAACGCCTCAAGTGAATTGTTTTTATCTGTAGATTAACAAAAAAGAAATATTATGATAAAGGAATTTTGAAGAGATTACCGAATCAAATTTCAGGAAAGAAAAACAAGCAGCTATTAATTAATAACCTTTTTTGTAAGCGACTCAGAATTAGTTATTAATTGCAGGCAAGAATTTTTTTTAATATATTTACTCAAATCTATTTGCTAAGTATAATTACCGGTAATATTGTTAATTTTCTATACTAATAAATATCATCTTATCAATGTAACTGTCCCTGTATATGTTTTTTCTTCAACGCCTTCCAGGGAAATTTCATCAATCAACTTCACCTTTAATATATAAAAATAAGTACCTTCGGAAACCAGTACCCCGGCTAATGTCCTTCCATCCCATCCACCTTGTGTAGTATTCCATTCATATATTTTCTGCCCCCACCTGGTGAATATCTTCCCTTCAACCTGCAATACATCCACTCCCTCAACATTAAAAATTTCATTAACACCATCTCCATTAGGGGTAAACACATTGGGAATAAAAAATTTTGTCCAGGTAATATCAAAAGTGTGAGAGACTGTATCAGCAGAGCATCCCTCATTCGACACGATCAGTTGTATGGTATATTCACCATATTCACCATAAGTGTGACCGGGGTTTTCATTTGTGGAATAATTGTCATCATCGCTGTCAGGATCACCAAAATCCCAAAAATACTCATGTACCCCAACCGAGCTGTCAATCACACTATTATTTTGAAAATAAATCACAATATTTTCAAAGTCAGATAATGACGAATCCATATTAAACCCTGCAACCGGCTGAATAAAAACTCTTATCAAACTATCTGCTGTGATACTGGCACTACATAACCCATTCCCATAAAAAGCAGTGAAATTAACCTCATATACACCACTGCCTGAATATTCATGTATTGGATCCTGCAATGTTGATGTTTGACCATCGCCAAAATCCCATTCTCCATAAGTTAAAGGGAAAAAATATTCAGAGCTATCTATAAACTGAACAGTAAAAGGCAGACAACCTGAAAAATCAGAAACCCAAATGTTGAGATTTGGCGACATAAATACTTTAATGGTATCGGTTGTTGTTAAAGTACAGCCAATTGAGTTAACAATAGTTAATGAAGCTATATAAATACCTGTATCATTATAAAGGTTTATTGGATTTACGGCACTGCTTGTATCCCCGTCTCCAAAATCCCATTGCCAGCTAACTATTGTGGTATTGATATTCTGTGTTGTTGACATATCAACAAAAACAATTGATCCCGGATCGCAAAGTGTTGTATTATTTGTGACAAATGATACAATTGGCTGGTCAATGGTAATTGAACCGGGGGAAGGAGGATCTGCCTGCTGCACACAACCGGCTGAATCTGTCATTATTAAAGCAGGATTCGGATTACCGGGGTTCAGATACGTATGTACTACGGAATCCCCGCCTAAACTATCAATTATGCCATCGCCAAAATCCCATTGAAACCCTGTCGCATTTTCAACAGAAGCTACGAATGTTATCTCTAATGGTGTACAACCTGCCGATGGCGTAAAATCAAACGAACCTTTAGGACCTCCAACCATGATCAACCCGGGTATAAACAGTGTATCCGCACATCCTGTTGAATTTATTACGATCAACATAACATCAAATGTATCGGGATATGAGTAAGTATGAGAAACGGAATCTGGCTTGGTAGAATTAGCCCCATCTCCAAAATCCCAGAACCAGCTAACAATACTGTCACCATAAACTGTTGACAGATCAGTGAATTCAACAACAAGTGGCGGGCAATCTGTAATGAATGTATCCACAGTAAAATCTGCAACGGGATAGAGAACAACTGTAATAATCCGGGAAAGAATGCTGTCACATCCATTGGTGTCTGTAACAGTAAGAGTAATTGTGTAAGTTCCGCTATCGACATAAGTAAAACCCGGGTTTGCGATACTATCAGTATTACCATCGCCAAAATTCCAAAAGTATGTAAGCCCGGTTCCGGTTGAAGTATCTGCAATGCCTATATCTTCGTTAACACACACATTTGTATCATAACTGAAACCCGGATAAGGGAAGGTGGGATTAATATAATTACTTTTCAACAATGTATCGGTACAACCATTGGAATCAATTACAATTAATTGAACACTGTAAAAACCCCGTGTCGTATAAGTATGCGCAGGATTTTGAGTAGTATCAGCAGGGCTTGAATCACCAAAATCCCATGACCATGAAAAAACCGGGGAAGTGCCACTGGAAGAATCCGTGAAATTAACAGTAAGCGGAGCACACCCGGTCAGGGTATCAGCTACAAAATTCGGGAATGTGCCATTTACTGTGATATAAGCTGTTTTTACCAATGTATCTATACAACCGTAGGTTTCTGTTGTTATTAAAGTAATATCATAAGTGCCGGTATCTGAATAATTATGAACAGGTGGATCATCATTTGTGGATGTGTTGCCATCGCCAAAGTCCCAATTCCAGCTTTCAACGGAAGAGGGAGCAATTGAAGTTGAAATATCGGTAAACGAAACGTCAATTGTAAAACATGCTACTGTATTATTAGCGAAGAAATCTGTCTCTAAATCGGGAATTTGAATAAAATCACTTTGGGTTATTGTGTCAGTACAGCCATTTGAATTGCTAACAATTAATTGAACCTGATAAAATCCGGGTGAGGAGTATATATGAAAAGGATCTTGCGTGGTATCAACAGGACTTGCATCACCAAAATCCCACAGCCATGATTCGGCATCCCATGACAGATCTGTAAAATAAACAGTATCCGGCACAGAACAAAGCACGGTTGGTGTTGCGGAAAAAAGGGGTCTTGGAGGTAAAATATAAATGGAATCCGTAATTGAAGTATCATTACAACCATTTAAACCTGCAATTAACGTGATCATAATCCATCCGGTATCCTGGAAAATATGAGTTGGATCTTGTAAAGATGAAGTGTTATCGGTTCCTGAATTAGGGTCACCGAAATCCCATAACCAGGTGTTAATTGTATCAACAGATAGATCCGTGAATTGTACCGTTACGCCATGACAAGCAATGGTATCTGATTTAGTAAAATAGACTGAATCAGGGGGATAACCTGATCTTAAGTAATTAATTATTGTAATTACATCAGTACAACCCCTATCAGTTGTTATAATAAGAGTAACAGAATAATCACCTATAGAGTCATAAATGTGGACGGGATTTTGTAAAGTGTCTGTATTATCTGCCCCTGATAGAGTATCTCCAAAATTCCAATCCCAACCGGTTATAGTTCCAACAGCAGAAATACTTAAATCTGAGAAATTAACTGTTAATGGGATACAACCCTCAAGCGGATTTGCTTCAAAATCTGCAATTGGTTCTGCAATAAATATTGAATCAGGCCAGTCGATCATGTCTGTTGTATCTCTACAACCATAAACATCTATCATTATCAAGCTTACTTTATAACCACCTTCGGAAGTATATGTATGGGAAGGATTTACATTAGTATCAACCGGGCTGCCGTCATCAAAATCCCAAAAAAACTGTAACGGACCTACTCCGGTAGAATTATTGGTAAAGTTCACCGTAAAAGGAAGTTCGCAATTATCCATTGAATCGGTAACAAAGCTTGCAACAGGTTGTTGAAAATCTATATAGTTTGGTTTTACGATAGTGTCAATACAGCCGGGTTCGCTCACTATCAAAGTAATAGTATATATACCTGGGCTATCATAAACGTGCACGGGATTTTGAATGGTATCGGTATCACCGTCACCAAAATCCCACAGCCATGTATCAGGGTTGGCTGAGGTTGAGTCAGTAAAAGTAACTATCAGGTTTGGACAATCTATTGCTGTGTCACTCGTGAAATCTGCTATAAGCTCTTCAAACACCTCATAATTAGTTGATATTAATGTATCAGAACAACTGCTCGTATCTGTAATTATTAATGTAATATCATAACTGCCGAAGGACGTATAAGTATGACTTGGATTTTGAATATTATCGGTATTACCATCCCCGAAATCCCAGTTCCAGGAAGTTATGGATGAGGACCCCTGTATTGATTGATCAGTAAAATCAACGGTCATCGGAATTGAACATCCGTTCTCTGGCATTCCTGTAAAATCTGCCTGAGGCGCTTGATTTACTGAAATAGGGTCACTTATAACAAAAGTATTGTCACAGCCATCCGTATTTGTGACTGTTAAGCTAACATAAAAACTTCCACCTAAATTATAAGTATGGATCGGGTCAGAGCTGGTTGAATTATATCCATCCCCGAAATCCCAGTACCAGGAAGTTATAGATAAGGAGCCGGGATCAGACAAGTCTGTAAACTGTACTGTAAGGTTACAACCGTCAGTAATATCTGTTGTAAAATCAGCAGAAGGGCTCTCAAAGACTGTTATATAATCCACTTTGGTTTCCACATCACTTCCGCTTGAATTTGAAATGGATAAAGTAACAGTATATGTGCCAGGAATGGTATAAACTGCGCTTGGATTTTTCTGGGTGGAATAATTGCCATTTCCAAAATCCCACGACCACGAATTGGGATTATTAGTGGACAGGTCAATAAAATATACCGTCAACGGGCTGCAACCTGAAGTTATGTTAGAAGTATAATCAGCGTCAGGCACCTGGGCTTTTAATTGATTGTTGAATATTAGAAAAATAAATAGATAAAT
>JBDRNO010000265.1:0-2669 GCA_043811005.1 Bacteroidota bacterium
TCTAACTTTCCACTCAGCTCAATATCTAAACGATTCACGCCATTTTGCATTATTTTAAACATAAACCCTCCTATTCATGGGTAATTTGAATAACTAACGGGCTCTTCAGGCGCAGCATTTAGCTGCTGGCTGAAAGCGCAAGGCTAGATATTTTTCATAGATTGATAGAATTTTTCTTCTTGTTTGAATAGTCTCGTAATATATGAATTATCCCTTTTAACCTCGATTAGGATACCTTCTTCTTCTGGCCAATAACACCAATAATCCAGTGAAATAAGACCTGTCACCATTAGCTGGTGCTGGAGTTGACCAAAGTAATAATCGGGAACAATATCCCTGGTAGCTTGCCTATATGCTGACTCGCCACATTTGATTTCTACTAAGCTTTTATAGTCGTTACTGATACCATCTAAGCTAGCAATTAGCCATGAGTAAGAATTGGATTGTATACAAATAGGCTGTACTGCTTTTTTAGTAATTTTTTGATACAAAGATCGAGCCTCTGGTTCAAGCGCTGTTCCTTTGCGCATTTTTTCATTCAGTCCTGTACCAATTTTATATTTATGTTTCTTTTCATGCAAAAGCTGATTAGGAGATTTAAACCTATTCTCTCCCATTATTGTGGAAGCATCAGACGCACCTATCCTTGAATGTCTCCAATTTAACCATTGTTGCGTACCTTGCTCCAGCTCAATTACCTTAAAAGGCAAATTCTCAGTATTAGAACCATTCCCGAATAATTTTTTTAAAAACATAACTATGCCTCCAAAAAACCTAACGCTGCTAATCAGCCGCGCAGTATTTTGCGTCGGCTGAATTAGCCTAGTTGGGTGCCCTTAGGTTCTCACCTCACCATATGTATAACAAGCTCTTGGTCGTTTCTTTTTATAAGCAGTTTAACTGATGGTTTTCCAGTAATCCGCAAAGCATCTTTCTGTTGATCTCCTGTCGTAGGTTCGCCGTCAATTTTCAAAATTACATCGCCCTTCTGAAGCCCTGCTTTTTCAGCGGCTCCCCCTTGCGCAACTGACAAAATGGTGTAATCCTTCAACTCCATCCCTATATTGGCACGATCCTTTGGACTCTTTCTAAGACTAAAGTTGTCGCGAATTCCGGTTAATAATACATAGACACTTTCAGACTCTTTAGAGCCTCGGCTAATGTCCGTTACGCTTTGATCCTTGCGACCAGGATTCATGATTCGACTAATATATGCGGTTACCCTTATCCCTTCAGGCGGATGGTTAACGATGTTGTAAGTATACTGGAACAACCACGTAGTAGCTAAGCGTTCGAGACGTTTCATAAACACAAGCATGTTGTCATCCTGATCACGTCTCTCAAGGCGGAAGTCTGCCGACAGCATAGCATTCGTGATTTTATCTGCGATCTCAGACTTAGACGCGTTTGGTATGATTACGTCAGCCTTTCCATTAAGCGTGTTGACTGGATTTATAGTAACACAGCCTGTAATAAGGATAATTGTTGAATACGCAATGACCCGCAAAATATGATTCATTTTTTTAAATCTCCTTTGAAACACAACAATGTTTATATGTATCTTGTATAAAAACCTAAACACCGCAAATTTTGCGGTATAACACCCCTCGAAAACACTTTACATTTCAAGTGCAATAATCGAATATTTGATCATTATCTTGCAATTTACCACTATTCCAATCGGGGTGTTATGCAGATCAATATAACATCCCGACTTGTTAACCAGAGATTGTCGGCAGGGCTTCTTACAGCCGCGGGCCCTTTATTAAGCACATGGGTATAGATCATTGTTGTTTTTAAATCTTTGTGACCAAGAAGCTCTTGTATCGTTCTGGTGTCGTAAGCGATTTTAAGAAGATGTGTAGAGAATGAGTGACGAAATGCCGGGGGGTGATTAAACGAAAAAACCCCGTCACTGCATGTGAAACGAGGTATTTTTTATAGTCAGTCCATAAATCCCTCTTCTTTTACGGTTATTGGGATTAAGGCTCCTGATTGTGATCCCTGATTATAGTTAATATAATATTTACGTTATTGGTCTGATAATACGCCTTTTAATATATTTGTCAAGATATTTAAAGTACATGGAAATATCGAAACGGGGCCTGTTTCCTTTATCGGTTGGGTTTGATTTTTGGGGAAAGAATGTTATCCTTACTGAAAAAAGGACTGATGGGGACAGGTGGATGTCCGGGGGATGATATTTAAATATCAGATATTTAGTGTTAAAGGGATCTGGTAAATTAAGAAATAAGGATAACGATGTGTATAAAACCATAAAAATATATGTCTTTTTGTTGAGTATGCTGTCTCTGCTGGCAGGGTGCGCGTTAACCCCCGCGACATCTCCCGCGGATCTGGCAGTGATGTATGAGAAGGCTGTCATGGATGCAAAAGTCGCTGAACCTCATGAGATATCAAAGGATCTGGTGGCTATTGTGCCTTCGAATACACAGTTGATCCGGAAGCAGAAACCAGACCGGAATGCCGTGTTAGTTGTCACATGGACATCCTGGGGCGGGTATGCCGATTACGTGGGACAGGAGATGAGTCTTTCACGATATGTCTGGGTTACCGTCGCTCCTGACGTAAAACAATTTTGTCGCAGTCTAAAAAGGAAGAGGACGGATATCACCTTACGCCTGGAGCAACTCCTGGGGGTGCCGCCA
>JBDRNO010000266.1:0-32648 GCA_043811005.1 Bacteroidota bacterium
TCTTGCTTCGTAAGCATATTGCTTTTTAAATTTTTCAAAATCAAATTGCTTTAATTGTTTTGCGAAATCTTTGCTTTCCTGTTTTATTTCAATCTTAAATTGCTTATACACCTGTTTGTATTTCAGTTTACCCAATTTTGGTTTGCGTACTATTACAGGTATTTCCTGTTCATCTCCAATTTTAAGGTCGGCAATAGTAAGTTGGTAGTTTTCCTTTAATTCTTTATCAAGTGTGTCATAATTTCCCGGCTCCAAAAAAATCAGGGCTTTTTCATCTTTCGCTTTTTCCACTTCTCTTAAACACCGGCAGGTGGTTTGCAAAACGAAATTTTTTGTGGTCTTTTGCCTTGGCAAAACAACACCCGTTAAACTCCTGCAGTCCCATCCTTCTGTTCCTACTGCTACTAAAAGCACAACTCTTTTTTCGGAATAGGGTTTGTCGAGATTATTGAAAAGAGCCAGATTTTCTTTTGGAATTTTATACTTTTTGTCATCAGAGTAATAAATCAATATTTCATTTTCTTTCCCCGTTCTGTTACCGTCAAACCAATTCTTTATAACCGGCAAAATATTTTCATTTAATGTTTTTTTGTTTGGGCAATAAAAAGCCACTTTGCTTTTTGTTCCGTTTTTATAAGTAATGTCATAGTTTGAGAAAAATTCATCCAATGCCTGTGTAATGAATTTGGTTTCTTTAACATCCTGCACTTTCGTTATCTGTGGTATTTTAAGGAATTTACCTATGCCATCCGACAGGGTATAATTATAAACAATATCCTGTATTTGATTAAGCCGTATTTCATCATCCCCAATCTTCACCTTTGTTTTTACATAAGGTGTACCCGATAAGCCCAGCACAGTAATTATATTTTTGTGTTGATTTAAAATATTCACCGCTTCTCTTAATTTCTTTTCAGCTTTGCCGCTGCCTTTATATGTGTGATGAACTTCATCAAGCACAACCGTAAGGAAAGGTATTTGCGATAATTTTTCCCGCAACTCGTTTATTTTCTTTCTTTCCTCTGCTTTCTTTTCATCATAAAATGCGCTTGTCGGGTCAACATAAATTTTATCATCAACATCATATTTTTCCAATACCACTTTTTCTGCATTGGTAATAAATACCAATCCGAAATTTTTGGTTTGCGTTTCACGGTTTACCTTTTCAAGATTTGGATTATTACCTTGTAATTTATCCTTTCTTTTAGAGCTTAAACTGTCTAAAATCTCAATATGAATAAGTTGCTTTAATACCTTTGCTTCGTTTTTTGGCAAAATCCATTCAGGGTTAAAATCTTTTATGGTTTGCAGTGAAGGTAATATTGCAGTTTTAGAGGCGTGTGGAGCAAAAACAACAAAGTTGTGAGCAAACCGCTTGTCTTTTTTATTTAACTTGGCAAAATACAAATCAATATAAATAAAGCAAGCCATCAAATAAGTTTTGCCTGCCCCCATTGGCAAACTGAAAAGATAACTGGGATACTCAAAATTGTGTAACAGTTCATCTAATATAATATCCCAGTTGTGTTCATCCCCTTTCGTGTCATTTAATAAGGTTTCTTGAAATTTAGAAAGGTTATTATTCTGAACGAATTGATTGAGGAATTGTAATGTATAATTATTTTCAAATAATTGGTAAAACTTATATTCCTTTACTATTTCTTCATCAAATAACAAGCCCTGCTTGATTAAATCCGACAGTTTATTATTTTGCCCGGCAAACTTTAGCCATAAGTAAACCTCAATTGCCTCAATTTGCGGTTCCCGCAGTTTACCTTGCTTTTCTATGTACTTGATTAAGTTCCCGATTACTGACTGGTCATTATCCTTTTCCTCTTTAATCCAGCTTGCAGTTTTGTTTTCTATCAGGTCAAAAATTGTAAGCATATTTTATTAATATTTCAATTTCCCAAAAGTATTAAATTAAGAATTAACATAATTATTTATTACCAATCCAAATCATATTAGCAAAAGATTCCGTTACCCGAACTTGCAAAAAGTTTAGAGAAATAAGAAATTTTTTATATCGAATTCACATTAGCATAGCTTTTACTCAAACGCCAGTCTAATGGAGCGGATAAAGACCCATGCGTCATCGCTCAAAGTTACATAAGGTCTTTTCAATACGTTGGGGGCGGAGATGGTCATTTTATTATCTCCTATTGTAAATGCCTGACCTGATATCAAAATAACGGCTTTATTTTCCACGCTTAATACTTCTTCCCCGAGCATTCGGGATGAAATAACATCGCCTTCGTTAAGCCACCGTCTGAATTGTATTTGCGTCCATTCGTTGTAAGGTTCATTCTTGCCGAGCATGTTTTCTGCGAAACGGATACCGGCAGTTCTCCAGAGCTGTTCTTCCAGTTCCTTAGAGCCCTTCATCGCTTCCTGCATATCTGAGGTTGCCAGCCAAAGGGCGGTAACCGGTGTTTCGGCAGTTACTGTTGCAGTTCTCTTAACGCCTGTAAGGACAGCCATCTCTCCAATAACACTGCCAGGACCTAAAATATCAACTATATAGTCGCCCACCGTAACTTTAACAGTACCGCGGGCTATGATAAACAAGCCGTCTCCGGGGCCTCCCTGTTCAACTAAAGTCTGCCCTGAAGTATATAAACGTTCACGGACCAGATCAACCACTTTATTGAAAATTTCAGGTTCCAGGATCTGGAGCCATGGCACTTCCTTAAGTAATTCAACCGGTTCGGGCAATTGAATTGATGGTGGTGTATTCATGAGCATTTTCATGCGCTCCTCAACACTATCCAACATTTTACCGGCTTCATCCTGTTCGATCCTGCCTTGTTTCAGAAGGTTATTTACAGTGCTTTGCTCGTGATTAAGGACAGAGCGAATTGCCTGTTTGGTTTCGATTGCAATGGCAATTTCAGGATACACCTCACGAAGGTTTTTAATATAATTCAATCCCCTGATCCTGTTTTGATTGATCTCATCCTTGATCATTGCAATGATTTTTGTATTTTCTGCTTCCGGTTCTTTTCCGTTTGCCTGCGTTGATTCCGGCTTGTCATGAGTGGCATACAGGTTATGTGAAATGCTTTCCACAAGTTTTACCACCTCCTCCTGTGCTACAACAAATCCGCGGGCAATGTCATAGTTCATTGCCAGTCTTTCAGAGAGAAAACTTTTGGCAAACCTGCCAAAAAGAGGAATTGTTTGAAGTTTACTCAATAATTTTGGAGTACCCCAAAGCTGTTCCAGGTATTTCCTTTCAGATAACGGAATTGCACCCCCATCATCCAGAGTTTCGCTGATGCCATCTGACAATCTGCGAACTGCAATGGGACCCAGTAAACCATCTTTGAATTGGTACCAATAGCTGCTTTTTTCTTTTTCAAGGATACGCCTTCTGGTTTCTGAAAGAGTATCCATGGAGGCACGGTCTTCTTCACTAATAACCGGAATATCCGGATGCGGAAGATATTCCCTGACAGAATTCCAATTAGCGCCACTCATAAAACGGTCGCTTTTAAGAACTTCAAGGACATTTTTAGTATCAGTGGCAAGGTGGTGAAAAGCATTCGACATCATCATTGCTTTTATAGCAGGTATTTTTGTCAAACCCAAAAAATTAACTAAAGCTTTTATTGTAGTGGCATTAATGAGCAAGGTCAGGGTTACGGTTCCGGCTAACAGGAAGAGGAACTGGTTACGGATCTCTTCGGAAATATATTTATCATCTACTCCTGCCACTATCAAAGCAAGAGCCAGTCCAATAGCCCCTCTTAATCCGCCCCACCATAAGATATAAGAATCCTTGACCTGTAATCCATAACCTGCTTTGCGCATGATAGGGAAAAGGATCAATATGGTAATTGCGCGTATAATATGAATACCGATATAAATGATACCTAAAATGAGAAAATCATTGGCAGTAAAGACTATTCGTTGAGCTATAACTACTCCAACAATAATGAATATAAGGGTATTGGCTATAAAAGCTGCGAGTTCCCAGAATTCATGAAGAAAATGCTCTACCTCGGGGCTGATGCGTGTTCGCCCGACACCTGCCATTACCAATCCTAATGATACCAGACCTAAGATACCCGAAACATGGAAAAAGTGCTCTGCGATAAAAAATGTAAGGTAAGCTGCTGCAACAATAACCGTTATCTCCACCAATGCGTCATTAAATACTTTTTTCACCCATGCAATTGTTACTCCCCCGATAATTATTCCGAGTAAAGTGCCACCTATAGCCACCCGTCCAAACTCTACAACGGGTGAAGTGCCGGTAGCCATACCGACAAGAGGAAGATAGAAGACCATAAAGATCACGATTGCAGTGCCATCGTTTAATAGAGACTCGCCTTCGATCAGGTGAGCCAGTTTCTTGCTTGCACCTACTTCTTTAAGGATGGAAACCACTGCAACCGGGTCTGTTGCACTGATTACCGCTCCGAACATCAAGGCAATGCTCCAGCCCCAACCGATTAAACCGATATCAAATTTATCAAGACTTATTACCAAAATAGCAGTTAAGATCATTGCAATAATTATCCCAGGAACAGCTAAAAGAAGTGCATTGGCCAAAGATTTTTTAAATGTATGCATATCCATTGCAAACGCAGCTTCGAAGATCAGGGTAGGCAGGAATACAAATAATATAACATGCGGGTCAATATGTCCGGCCCAGCCAATGGCGAGGCTTACTGATTCGAATCCTCCCTCAAAAAATCCAAGCCTGGCAGCAACGCCTAAGACAATTCCGATCAAAAGCAATGTTACAGTATATGGCAAAGGGCTTTTACGCAAAAAGTGGCGTGTAGCAGCACCAATGATAAGGGCTATGATGATGAAAAACAACGGTTCCATGCCACCTCCATGTCCGGATCCGGCATCTCCTGTCTCAGAATGTTCTGTTTCAGTTGATTCAGTACCGTTATGCTCTGCTTCAGCATGTTTTGTTCCGCCATGCTCAACTACTATCTCACTTTTATGTGATTTTTCTTTATCATCCTTTTCCTGGGAATAAATGTTGTTAATACTTCCAAAGGTGAAAATGGAAGTGAAAAGGATCAGGGTTATTAGTTTTTTCATAAGTGAATATTTTATTATTATTATTAAATGGGGGGGAGATTTATGTTTTTTAGAACTTTATCTTCTATCTTTTCAGCTGCTTCAATTGCTTTAATAGCATCATCCTTATTTATGTTTTCAAATGGGAGATCTCCAGGATAACGACCTTCTG
The DNA here is from genome assembly GCA_043811005.1 of Bacteroidota bacterium. Lineage (GTDB taxonomy): Bacteria > Bacteroidota > Bacteroidia > NORP154 > NORP154 > JBDRNO01. The sequence continues at coordinate 5,216 of JBDRNO010000266.1, forward strand.
TGATATATTCATTTAGCAGGTGGCATTCTTCCTTTAATATATCAAATTTTGGGTTATAATCTATACAAGACACGAGTAAATCAACTAAGTCATGAGTTTTTTCAAGCTCCCATCCATTCCGAATTAAAAATGCCTTTAGGTATTTTTCTGCACTTCCCTGACAAAGAAAGCATATAGTGGGATATGGTGAATATTCTTCATCAATTCCAGATTTAGCAAATAATAGATTCTCTCTGGCGATTGAAAACCATTCTTCAATTAATTTTATTTTTTCTTTTTTTATTTTCATATAATATTTTTCCGTCTTTAAAAATATGATATAAATAGAAAGGATTTTCAGCTTTAAAATTCCATTCAACTTCTTTTGTTTTTCTAACAAAAATATCTACAGAAAATCTACGACCCCAAAGTAGTCTATCCACTTTTCGCCTCATCACCCTGCTGGATTCTTTATCATCTTTGATAATAAACAAATCCAAATCGCTATCCTTTGAAAAATCCCCCCTGGCATACGAACCAAAAAGAATAATTTTCTCAGGTTGAATTTCTCGAACAATCTTATCAACTATATATTCTATCAGTTCCGGGGTTATTTTATCGGTATTTAATTTTGGATCTCTTGGCATTTTAGATATATGTAGGCTCTTTTTAAAAGCAAAGGTATCAACAAATTTAAGATAATTTTTTTAAAAAAATTGCTGGAATGTTGGAAAACTGGAATATTGGAATAATGGGAAAAAGAATTCAACCAACATTCCATCATTCCATTGTTCCAATATTCCTGATTGATTTTATTCCCGCTGAAATATAGATTTAATTCAAATAGTAGTATTTAAATTTATGTAAAGTCTGATACATTGGTTTTTGAATTGCAAAAATGAAAAAAATAATATTAAGTAAGAATATACTATTATAAATAAGACTTTAAAGCCTTGTAAGATTTATAAGACTCAACAATTCCCCGTATTTTTTCAATATATTTTTGTTTTACGGGTTGTCTCAGGGATTTAGTGGTTTTAGTAAAATAGTGATGGCTTTCAAGGAATTTTAACTGGATTTCATTCCATTTTATTTCATCCATTTCTATTCCAACTGCATTGAGCTCTTTGAATAAGGTTTCTGATATTTGATAAAAGTCATCCCTGCCTAAATAGTCGAGGTCGGCATCGCAAATTATTTTCTCCAGATGATTTTTAGGATTTTGAGGGACTTGGGTTGCCATGATCATACCACAAACAACATCTATTTGCTTTTTAGAAAAATTGAAACGAGGTAATACCGAACGGGCAATTTTACAGCTTTCTTCTTCATGTCCTTTATAAGTTTTAATAAAACCGGAATCATGGAAAAGAGCTGCAATTTTTAAAAGCTCTATTTCCTCTTTTTTAGTCTTTTCCGAAAGGGCTATATTTATTGCTGAATTATAAACATCTACTGTATGATGTACGCCATGGTATGAGAGATTGGATGGAAGTTCCTTTTTCAGTTTGTTTAATATGAATTCCTTAAGTTTAATAAACTCCGGTTTTTCCTTTTCACATTCAATAAAATACATGTCAATTTCTCCTTTGCCTTTAGCTACAATTTTTCCCCGGTATGTACAATCAAAGTGATTTTTGATTATCATATGTGTATTTGCGGAAATATTGATCTTTCCAGGTTCACCGTTACTTTCCATTCTTGCTGCGGTGTTAACGGTATCACCCCATACATCATAAGTAAATTTTTTAGCTCCTACAACACCGGCTACAAGTGGACCGGAATGAATCCCAACACGCATGCGCCATTTTATTTCTGAGGTTTTTCCTCTTAAATCAAGATATTCTATCATCTCCTGAGCTGCTCTTATGCATTGTAAAGCGTGCAAATTATTTTTTTTTGGTATTCCGCATGCAGCCATATATGCATCACCGATCGTTTTAATTTTCTCAACGCCATATTTTGCCATTATAGAATCAAAATTTTCAAAAATATCATTGAGTTCATTAACGAGAAGTTTTGCGGAAATTTTAGCTGATGTTTTAGTAAAATCCTTGAAGTCAGTAAAAAGCATGGTTACTTGTTTATGATACTGTGGAGCTACTTTCCCCTTTTGTTTTAGCTCATCAGCCACCTCTATAGGAAGGATGTTATGTAACAGGCGCTCTGATTCATCCTTTTCCGCTCTTAATTCCTTGGTGCGTTCAGCCACCTGCATCTCAAGTATTTCATTTTGTTTTTCCATCATCTCTTTCTTTTCCCGTTCCTGGCGAAGCGTCTCTTGGGCTAATCTTTGATTTTCAATTGCACTGACAATAATATTTGTAAGAAGTTTTAAAAAGTTCAGATGCTTAATGATAGAGCTAACACCTACTGCTTCCTCAGTGATATCTCCAAGTATAAGGTAAGCCAATGGTTTTTCCCCGTAATAAACCGGAACAACCATATCAAATGTCTTGAAGATCTCATTATCGAGTGATGTAACAGATGTTATTTCTTGCAATTCAATAAGATCCCGTTTTACATCAAATTTATCAAGCTCATTATCCTCTACACCATAGTCTAATATACATCTCCATCTTTTGTATTTAGCAAATAAGATCAATTTTTCGATCTTAAGCTCATCTTTGACAAAACGCTCAAATTTTTCAAGGATCTCTAATGTAGAAAGATTACTGCTGATGGCATTTGTGATTTCGAGTAAAATATTGAGCTGCAGGTCTTTTATATGAAGCCGTTCTTTGAATCGTAATATTTTTTTGCCAATAATATCTTTTATTTCTATATCAGCCATTTTTATTAAGTATAAATTATTCCGTTAGAGAGATTTATTATTAATAACATATAAACGATATTTTTTGTAAATACACAAGTTGGCAGCAGGCAGTCGGCAAAAATAAAAAATGTATACTGCGGACTGCCTACTACCTATTTGCAAAAATAAATAATAACACCATAATCCGGGCAAGCCAGACTTGGAAATTTTGGCGTAATGTTATAAATTTATATGTTTATTAGCAAATATAAAAGACCTGTTTGCATGCCATGACGGCATGCCGTGGGTTCTGGCTTGTACAGATTATGGGGTTAAAGATATAAAAAAATAAAAATTCATTGAATTTAAAAAAGAGGGTATTATATTTGGACAAAAATTTTCAATTAAACCAAAACAGAGATTGAAACTTAAAAAAGCATATTAACTATGGCATCAGAACAAGATTACGGCAGTGGAAGAATAAAGCTCGGCTTCTCCAAAACCATGGACATATTACGACCTTATGTAAGGAGTCGTTTTATAGAACAAGTAAAAGGTGTATGGTTTATCATATTTTACCTCGTTTTATTTCAAATAGTGGTTCTTCGCCTGCCTGTGGCATATTCTTTGATGATTTCCGTGGGCATTTTTGTTGTTATCATTGGATTGATGTTTTTCATGGAAGGACTTATGCTGGGTTTGATGCCTTTTGCGGAAATCATCGGGGCGAGTTTACCAAAGAAGTCGAAATTACCTGTGATACTGGGTTTTGCTTTTATCCTGGGTGTTGCAGCCACATTTGCCGAACCGGCTATCGAGGTATTGAAAGGAGCCGGCAAAAATGTTAAACCTTTGATTGCACCTTTACTTTACAGTTTGCTCAATGATTTTACTTTTCAATTGGTTACCAGTGTCGGAGTAGGGGTTGGGGTAGCTGTTCTATTAGGCGTATTGCGGTTTTTATACGGCTGGTCATTAAAGGTATTCATAGTGCCTTTGGTGTTGATCCTTTCAACAATTACAATATGGGCTCATTTAAACGATGTTTTATATCCGATCATTGGCCTGGCATGGGATTGCGGTGCTGTGACAACAGGCCCTGTTACAGTACCCCTGGTGCTGGCTTTGGGTATAGGTGTCTGCCGTATTGTGAGCACCGGTGATTCAAGCAGCGCTGGGTTTGGAGTGGTAACACTCGCCTCGTTATTTCCTATCATTGCTGTTTTGTCGCTGGGGATCTATCATTATAATGCAGATGATTATTACGGAAGACCTAATTATACAGGTACTATTGCAAAAGAGAGCGCTGTTGCAGAAGAGAGCCTGAGCCACCACGAAATCAAAAAGGCTATTGGCGAATTCACACGAACGGAATTTGATGAATTTGTAAAGACAGGCAAATTACCGGAAAGCCAAGCCGTTTCGTTTGAAGGTAAAAACTATGAGCTTGTTGATGGCAAGATTGTTATTACTGAACCATCTGTAGTTTATGAAAAAGTAGTAACCAGCACTGTATCAACTGAGAATATGAAAAGCTGGAATCCGGAGGAGAATATTTTTGCACGAATTCAAGATGCTTCCATAGCTGCTTTAAGGGCGATCATACCATTGTGCATATTCTTGTTTTTGGTCATAAAGCTGATTCTAAGGGAAAAAATACCACGGGCAGATGAGATCGGTACGGGAATTGCCTTTGCTGCGATTGGAATGGCTATTTTCACACTGGGTATATACCTTGGGCTTACACCGCTTGGTGAACAATTAGGAGCCAACATACCGTCTGCATTTGCCAGCATAACACCTGTAGGACTTGAGGGTTACCAGGGACCATTGTATGGTGAAGGGCTTTCGGGTAAGATGGTAGCAGTAGTTTTTGCTTTTTTCCTTGGTTATGGTGCAACACTGGCAGAGCCGGCCCTCAATGCCCTTGGAGCCACAGTAGAGAAGATAACCGTTGGTGCATTTAAGAAATCATTGTTGATGAAGACCGTAGCTATTGGCGTAGGTGTTGGCATTGGCATGGGTATTTTAAAAATTGCTTATAATATTCCTCTAACCTATATGTTGATCCCTCCTTACCTGGCATTGCTCCCACTCACATTACTTTCATCCGAGCAATTTGTGAATTTCGGATGGGACAGCGCGGGAGTGACCACAGGACCGATTACCGTTCCCCTGGTGCTGGCAATGGGACTGGGTGTGGGTGCAAATGTCCCTGGTGTTACCGATGGTTTTGGAGTACTTGCTTTGGCTTCTGTCGGACCGATTATCTCAGTCCTGACCGTAGGTCTTATTGTTAAAAGATCAAAACCAGCAGAGCAAGAGGAGTGATAGGATATTATATTATTTTGTTACTGTTTAGAATGATATTAATAAATTATTAAAATATGGTACAATTAAATTTCCAAACGGATTTTACATTAGTGACGGCAATCCTGCCAAAACATTCTGTAAATCGCATTATTGAAAATGCTATTCCAGAGCAACTTGTTACTGCTGTTGAGATCAGCGCCAGGGGCTCATTGGTCAGTGATAAATGGATACAGAAATTCCTGCCTTCGGTCAATCCGGAACAGGTAGTGATAGAGTTAATAGTTCCCGATGAATATGCCGATACGGTAATGGATAATTTTATTATTGCAGGGAAATTGCATCTCTCAGGCGGTGGAGCTGTTTACAGTATTAAATGTGATAAGATGCTTTTCATTAAACCTTTTAACAAGGATATAACCATTAACCGGATCAGTAAACAAGATGAGGATTTTAATTATAAAAAGGGATTGACCGGCATCTTTTGTATTGCTCAAAAAGACAAGTCAGATCACATAGCAAGATCTGCAATGAAAGACGGTGCTCCTGGTCCGACTGTCGTATTTGGACAGGGTCGTGGTATCAGGGATAAACTGGGGTTGTTGCGGATTGCTATCAGTCCTGAAAAAGAACTGATCAGGGTGGTTGTGGATAATTATGACACCGAACCGGTTTTTGAATCAATGGTTACTGAAGGAAAGCTCGATACCCCTGGAATGGGATTCATCTATATAATGCCCATCCAAAAAGGTCTCATCAATATAGCAAGTGTATTTGGATCAAAGGATCAACTGGCGACCAATCACCAGATCATTAAAGCCATAGATGATATCAGGGGAGGAACTGCCTGGAGAGCCCATGGGGCTATTGATGCCGAAAGCAAAGATGGTTCTAAAGATTCAAAAGGCAGGAAATTCCTGAGTGACCTGATACGCTTATCATGCGTTACCGAGAGAGGAAAGGGAGACTGGTTGGTGGAAGCGGCTATGAATGCGGGCGCACCGGGAGCCAGCATTGCCTATGGCAGGAAAATTGGCGGGGAGGAGCAATTGGGGAAAACTGATATCAAACTGAGTAAGGAAGTGGAAATCATTGAGCTGACCCTTTCACCAAATAAAGTAGATGAAATCATAGCTGAGATGGTAGAAGCCGCAGATGAGGATGGAAATGAGGATGTCTATTTTTATACCCAGCCCGTGCCTAAAGCGCTTACCTATTTAGGATAAAGGGAAATTTTATTTAAGTATAGCCAAGACCCTCAGGGTTTTTAAAACCCTGAGGGTCTGTCATTTTAATATCAGATTTTCTATCCGCCAGCTGGCGGATTAGGAAATCTGTGAAAAAAATTAATTGTTTCGTCTGTTTTTATTTATAAATTAATGTATCTCCAACTTCTTTAAATGCCGTTCCATATTCTGTTTTTTCGAAGTGAGTTAGAGTATATTTATCGCCATTTTTGTCAACAACCACTACTATTGCACTGTCTTTTTGGTCTATTATTATTGGCGGGGTCATACTCTCCAAAGAGGAACAGCCAAAGATGAAAGCCACTATTGCTACAAAGGCAATATATCTTAATAGTAATTTAAGGAATTCGTTGTATTTCATTTTCCTGTTTAGTTGTTTGATTGTTTCTGCTTTGTCCGATGTTTTTGTTTTCATTTTGTTATATTTTAATGGTTAAGTAAAAAAAAATTTCTTTCATGTTGTTACGGAATTTCCTGCCGGATTATTTTAAGCCAAACTAAAATTTTGTTGTACCAAGAAATTCGGCACATACTGAGAATAACAATGAAATAAACAACATTTCTCACAGTTTATTAAATTTATGAATTTCTATTCCCCTTTTAATTCAATTAGTTTAAACGATAGATTAACCATTGCCTGGTAATCCTCTCCTGCCCCTAACATATCCTCATCATCTTCATCATAATACCAATTTACAATTACTTCGGTTTTGCTGCTTCTGTTATGAAGAGAATTTAACCTTTTGAATACATCAAGAATAAATTTAGAAGAAGAGGTATTTAAATATTCCAAATGGAAATTCACTGTTGTTTGTGGTGGAGCTCTCTCTGAATATTTATCCAGCCAAATTAAAAGCGGTTCATAAAATTCAATTGAATTTTCAGGAATTGATCGCCCTTTAATTTCAATCAATCCCTTTTCTGCATCAAAATTGATAGCAGGAGTTTTACTTGTTCCCTCTTTATTTATTGTTTCCATATTAATTGTTTAAATTGTATTAAATCACCCTCTTTAATTTGATGCCTGTCACAAAACCCTGCATTTACTTCAACCACATACATCGCATTATCATATGAAGGATAATTGCTTTTTGAAGAAGGCTTTGTATATTTATGTATGGTTACAATTTTATTGTTCTCATCCGCATAAGCAATAATCAGCAGTAACAGCCCGAAAATTACACGTTTATTCTTTTTGGTCTTTACAACGTCTTTAGCTTGTTTCTTTCGTAATACTTTTCTCTTTTCCCGGTGCTTTCTGCTCATTCATCATTTATTGTAATTTTTTTTCAACATAATCAATCGCTTCTCCTACTGTTTTGATGTTACCTGCATCTTCATCGGGGATGGTGACCTTAAATTCATTCTCAAATTCCATTATAAGTTCAACCGTATCAAGACTATCTGCTCCTAAATCTTCAATGAATTCTGCATCACGAGTCACTTGGTTTTCATCAATACCCAATTTATCCACAATGATTGATTTTATTAAAATTTCTATATTTTTCATGTCTTTAAGTATTTAAGAAAATTCAAATTTTCATTAATTTTTTATAACATCATGGTTAATTGCTTTTCTCTTTTCCCGGTGCTTTCTGCTCATTCATAAATTATTATAGTTTTTTCAATATAATCAATCATTTCACCTACTGTTTTGATGCTCTCAGCATCATCTTCATCAGGAATAGGAAACTTAAATTCATTCTCAAACTCTAATGTAAGTTCAACCAAATCAAGACTATCTGCACCAAAATCTTCAATGAATCTTGTATCACGAGTTACTTGAATTTCATCAATGTCAAATTTATCCGCGATGATTGACCTTATTATAGTCGCTACATCTTTCATAACTGTAAGTATTTAAAGGAATTCAATTTTATATATTCTGCTGCTGTAAAACTTCTTCAAGTTTTCCTGATGCTTGCAATAAATCAAATTGTACGGCAGTATAATTGAAGTTATATTTATCATATATTAATAAAACCTTCTCTTTAAAGTAATCATCTAATTCAGAACCATGAATTAATACTGAATATGCAGAATCCAAAATAATCTTATCTTGTTTAAGTGCCTCAAAATCTAAATCTTTCTTGTCCAATTCGTTATTATTTACACAGGAAAACAATAATACAATAAGTGCCAGGGAATAATAATATCTCATATTAAGTATTTTATTTATTGATTAACGGTTTTAATAGTTCATGTTGAACAGTGTTATTTTTTAAATCCACTCCTTCCCATCAGCCGTTCAATGAAATGTCCATCGCGTGAAGAAGCAAGTATCGTTTTGATAAGTACCAATAAAGGGATAGCCAGTATCAATCCCGGCACTCCCCACAAATATCCCCACACCATTAAACCGATAAGTACAAACACGGTATTGATGGAAAAACTCCTGCCCATGAAAATTGGCTCCAATATGCTTCCGAAGATAATCTGCATAGCCGCCAGTAGCACCGCAAACAACCAAAACATGGACATGGAGTCAATTTGGAGAAAACCGAACAGGATCAGTGTAACTGTTATTACCACTGATCCGATCGCTTGAATGAAATTGATCACAAAAGCCATAAAACCCCAGAATAAAGGAAAATCAACACCGAAAATCCAGGCAATAAGCCCGAAACTCACACCCGTTGCCAAACTGATAAGAAATTTAACCATCATAAAAGTAGTAAGCGAGTTTTTTACTTTTTTAAAAATGGTTGAAAATCCATGCTCCTCACCTCCACCTGACACATAGTTGATATAGTGCTGATAATGCTGCACACCCCCCAACAGAACAATCAGGAAGATAAGCGTCATTAATGCGCCTGATGTGAAGTTGCCCACTGTTCCCATCAGGTTGCCGGTAACTCCTGTTAAGGCTCCTGAAGAGAACACCTTTTCAACTCCCCCTTGTAGCATACCGTTTTCACCATTAAGAAAATCAATGCCCAGCCAACTTTCTGCCTGAACTATTAAAGGCGCTACCTTTGCATTAAACTGCCCTGCAATAACATCCTGTTGTTCCACTATCCTTTTCCCTGTGTGTTGTATTACCTCGCCAATACCTTTCAGTACAAAAAAGCCAACGATAATTACAATAGCCAACCCAACAAAATAAGGCAGTTTTTTCTTTTGAAACCAGGCAAGAAGGGGCATCAGCAACAGCGTTATGAACAATGCCAGAGCGAGCGGAATGAACAAAAACGACAGTAATTTGAGTAAGTAAGCAGCCAATACAATGACCAATAACAGCAACAGGTTTTTAATTGTTTTTATATTTTTTTCTATATCATTCATAAATCAATCTTTATTTTATCTCCTTTATCAGCTTTTCTCCCTGCTCCCAATCCATATTTACAACAGGCATAGCGTACAGCACAGGCATTTTGTCTCCGCACTTTTCTCTAAGCAATTTATCAATTGTACTGAAAAGCAGCCCTTTGGTTCTTCCTATTAGCATATTTGTCAATACTGTTTCAATTTCACCTTTACTGTTTTTAAAACTACTTATTGTTTCTGTCACCGTTACTCCTGTAATCAGCCGCTCTTCTATGAGTAGTTCTACGATTTCTTTAACCTGCGCAGGTTCTTTGATTATGATATGTAATAGTACCATGACTTTTTTTTTTGTATTTTCAGAATAGAAGAATTTACATAGGTGATATTTAGCTATAATTAAAACTATCCATTAATTTTTGATGTCTTCTTTGAATGGAGCAGTCTCTTTCCGATAAATGACATATTTTCCCATACTGGTCGCCTATTATTTGTATTTCAATATGCCTGGGTTTTTCAATAAATTTCTCCATATACATGCCGTCATTGCCAAATGCTGCCGCTGCTTCCTGCCTGGTTTTATTCCAGCTATCTTCCATTTCTTTTTCTTCCCATACAATTCGTATACCTTTACCTCCTCCTCCTGCTGTAGCTTTTATCATTACCGGATAACCTATTTGTTTCGCTGTTTTTTCAGCATCCTTTAAATCATTTAACAAACCGTCTGATCCGGGCACAATGGGAACTCCTGCCTTTTTCATAGTTGATTTGGCAGATGCCTTATCTCCCATACCGTTAATTTGTGCTGGAGTAGCTCCGATAAATTTTATTTTATTTTCTGCACAGGCAGTTGAAAAATCTGCGTTTTCCGATAAAAAACCATAGCCTGGATGAATAGCATCTGCACCGGTTATTTGTGCCGCGCCAATTATATTTGGAATTCTTAGGTAAGAATCCTTGCTTTGAGGCGGTCCGATACAAATAGCTTCATCAGCAAATCTCACATGAAGACTATCTTTGTCGGCAGTTGAATATACGGCTACCGTTTTTATCCCCATTTCTTTACAGGTTCTGATTATACGCAAGGCAATTTCGCCTCTGTTTGCAATTAATATTTTTTTGAACATCTCATTGATTTTTCATTGCTGCCCGTTCCAGCCGGTCATTCACTGCTTTACCAATTCCAATATCACTGCCAATTATACCCACTCTTATATTTTATTTTACGACATTTTGAAATTGTGGTGAAATTGCCCTGTGCATCTCATCGTTCCATTCGTGTCCTTCCGCAAGCATTAGCCGGAGTTTGATAAAATCAATTTCACGATTGTCTTTCTGCCCTTCGTTAAATGCACGGAAACCCGCCTTGGCTTCGGTCATCATATTCAGCGCCAGCCAGTCGCGGTTGCTTTCTTTATTCCGGTCCCAGTGTTCCAACTTTTTCTTCCGCACCGAGTTAATGGTTTTGCTCAAACAGTTCGGGAAGACCATCATCAGCTTGGTGCAAAACTTTTCAACTGCCTCATCAAGCAGTGAAAGGTCAATTTCTCCCTGCTTCAGCAACTCTTTGGCATTTGTCAGTTCCTCACCCTTTTTAGGCATTCCGTAAATAATTTCCCCTTTCTCATTCAGCCACATGTCTGTATAAACAAGCGGGTTTGGTATAAACGCACCGTTTCTGTTAAGTTGTGAGATTTTAACATAGTTTTTAGTTTTATGATTAATATTAAATTGCTGCTGTTTCGGTATTAATATACTCATTTATATTTTTTTCTATTCGTTGTTCAATATTGGATATATCAGCTTTTTCAAATGTTTCTCCGGTTAGTTTTTCATAAAGTTCAATATACCTTTCCGATACACTGTTGATGAATTCATCTGGCATATCGGGTATCTGCTGTCCTTCTTTTCCCTGAAACCCTCTTTCAATAAGCCATTGCCGTACAAATTCTTTTGATAATTGCTTTTGCAATTCTCCTTTTTGCTGTCTTTCCTCATAACCATCGGCATAGAAATAGCGAGATGAGTCAGGCGTATGGATTTCATCAATTAAATATATCCTGTCCTTGCGTTTTCCGAATTCATACTTGGTGTCAACCAATATCAGCCCTTTTTCAGCAGCCAGTTTTGTTCCTCTTTCAAAAAGCACCAGCGAATATTCTTCAAGTTGAATGTAATCATCTTCAGAAACCAATCCTTTCGTTATCTATATTGTAAACATCGCGTACTTTTCCTTTGTAAATGCTTTTTTGCCTGGGAAAACTTAAATCGGTTTTTGTGATTGTGTTTGTCATTTTTTATAGCTTTTAAATGGTTATCCAACAACTCTGTCAAACTCCATACTCAACAGGTCGATCGTAACATAGCTAAACCCATCAAGCTGCCCTGGTTGAATACATAACGTATCGCCAAGTTGGGCATACCATCGTCCTCTGACTTCAGGTGACTCGTGTATATGCCCGTGAAGCGACAGCATTGGCTGATATTTCTGCAAAAAGTTATAAATCGCTTTAGACCCTACCCCTTCACCGTTATAACATTCATCCAATCCTAACCTGTATGGAGGCATGTGGATTGCATATACAGTTTTCTTCATATTCTCCGGGCGTACCAACTGCTCCATTTCGTCCTCTATTGTCGGAAGCGTCTCTGCAAAGGCAAACCAATCATCCAATTCCTCCAAACCATTTGGCGTTGATAACAAACCAGTTCCCAATTGCTTTTGGAAAACATAATCCTCTGTGTCCATTCTGCATCGGTCTTTGAGGCGGAATGGATAATCAACTACCCGGTTCATACCTATGAATTCGAAACCCTTAATCTCAAATTTGCGCTGTGCCAGGTTGAATACGAAAGAATATTTATTACAGGTTTCCTCAAACAGTCCATCATAGATTCTAAGGTCATCATTTCCCAGGTAACACAAATAATAAATTCCAGCGAAGTCGAATTGAGCAAAGTGATTGTCAAGATAATCGGTGATAAATTTGCCTTGTGTAAGCAGGTCTCCGGTTTTTGGCAGCAAATCACCACCATTAATTACTACGGATGCCTGAAACTGTTTGGCTGCTTCAAACAAGCAGTCATATTTCCATTTACACCCGTGCAAGTCTGTTACAAATAATACATTCATAATAAGTCTGTAATAAACTCCACCTTTCCGTTTTCAACATCATACATACCGCCAGCAATCCCTATTTGCCCGTTTTCAAGCAGTTTTTCAAGAACAGCGCTTCCTTGTTTTATTTGTTCTATAGCAATCAGCACATTCCGCCCGGCTACCTTTTGAACATACACTGCATTATTTGAACTCGTGTCTTCCCCGCCCACTGCCTTTAATGAATCAATAGCCGGTTTAAGTTTATCCAGCAACCCGCTCAAATTACCAAGCCGGATATTGTCACAGGCACTTTTTACCGCACCGCAGTCTGAATGCCCCAGCACCACAATAAGCTTTGACCCTGCCAGCTTGCAGGCAAATTCCATACATCCCAATATGTCTTTATTAATCACATTGCCGGCAATCCTTATACTGAAAATATCCCCCAGCCCCAGGTCAAATATCAGTTCTGCAGAAGTTCTTGAATCAAAGCAACTTAATATCACCGCATAGGGGTATTGCCCATCTGCTGTTTCATTAACCTGTCTTAAAAGGTCTCTGTTTGCTTTTAGATTTTGCACAAACCTTTTGTTGCCTTCTTTCAAAATATCCAACGCCTTGGCAGGGGTAATCGCTGCTTGTATTTCCTTTGTCTGCATTTTTATTTTAATTTGATATATATTTTCACAAATTCCTGTACGAGTAATTATACTTCAAATTGCAACCTCAGTTTTTCAAGACTTTTAGCCGAGCCAACGACTGTTACAATATCACCCAATCTGAGCCGGGTATAACCGTGTGTTATTATCATATGATCTTTACGTTTAACTGAAAGAATAATAACATCAGTTGGCAATCGTAAATCGCGTAAGGCAACACCGTGTAAATCTTTATCAAGAACTTCAATATCATTAGTATCCTGGCTCTCTTCCATTCCCAAAAGCAATGAAGTTGCCATTGGTGCACGCACAAAATGATCAAGCAAACTAACAATGGCTGTGGCTGGTTCTACGATTAATGCTCCAAGCTCGTGAAAACGATTAAAGTAGTTCCTGTCGTTTAATCTGACAATAATTTTTTTCGTGCCAATATTCTCATACACCAATTCACAAATCTTATAATTTTCTTCATCTGAAAGCATAAGCACAATATTTTCAGTTTTCTCTGTATCAAGTTCCTCCAAAGTTTTCAGGTTCAAATCATCAATGAAATGTATGTAAATATCCGGCACTTCATTTACATCATCCCTTCTTTTCAGTGATGCTATTTTCACTCCCCAACCGTGCTTTTGCAACTGTCGTGCTAATGACTGCGATTGGTCTTCTAACCCAAAAATGATGGCATCACGTTTCCCGTCAAATATTTGCGTTTCAGCCCGTAAATGCGCTTCACCTGCACGGCTAATTGCCCATTTGAACAAGGGTGGCCCAACAAATTCATTAAGTACTATAACGGCAATAATTATTGTAGCAAATTCTTCCCCCCATTTACCAAACTCTCCGGCTACTTCAGTGGCAAGCCCCAGCGCTATGCCTGCCTGCGTTACGTAAGCCATCCAGCCAATTCGCTTATAAAGTACAGGATCCCCTGCCAAGGATGAGCCTGCATAAGCCCCGATTGCCATTGCCAAAAGCCGGACTATAAACAGGATTAAAGCAATTGACCACACCTTAAACAATATGTCAATTGACAACATAGTCCCGATCAGCGTAAAAAAGGCAACATAGATCATTGGCCCCGTATCATGCAATATTTTCCGAAACTCCGGTCGGTATTTACTGTAATTGGTCACTGAAAAACTGGCGACAATGCAGATTAGCAATGGTTCAATGTAAATTTCAAAATGCAGGTAAACCGGGCTTAGTTCACGCGTGTAATGCGAAAGCAGGAATATGCCGTAACCGGCAGCCAGGATCATTATTGTTTTCACCAAAAATCTGACTGGAAGAGAAAGGATGCCGGAAATCGCCTTCCCGAGAACATATCCAATACCAAAAGCAATTAGCAATTCAAATAACAGAATGACAATTATACTCAGATTAAAAGTAACTCCGGATACAAGTGTAACTGCTACTGAAAAGCATATTGCGAATAGTGCGATAACTAAAACATCTTTTACCACTGTTACTCCAATAGCTGTTTGGGTGAAAGGGCCTTTAGCCCGCATTTCACTAATTACCGCCATTGCAGATGAAGGAGAGCGCGCAACAAATATAGTAGCTGCCAATATTGCAACAGCTATTTTGCTTCCCGTTGCCATCTTTTGCATAAAGGGGATGTATTCAGCCAAAAAATAAACAGCAATGGAGCCGGCAATAAAAGTAACAACAAGCTGCCCGAAAGTATTCCACACAATGCTTTTGATCCGGCTCCTTATTTCCTTTAAATACAGCTCCGCACCGGCAGCAAACGCAATAAATGCCAGCGATATATCATTGATAAAGCCAAGGTTTTTAATGGCATCTTCCTCAATCAAATTCAACAGGTGAGGCCCACATACTATTCCGGTTACAAGAAAACCCGTTATCAAAGGGAGCCGGATCTTTTGAAAGAATTTGGCAAAATAATTCGAAGCAAACAATATCCAGACAAACCCTAAGATATAAATTAATATTTGCTTATAATCATCCATAATAATTAACAGAAGTAGCTCTATTTATTGACTAATCATTTAATTCAGGTTATGCTCGAATTTCTTTTTATCCTCTTTCTTATGGTGGTTTTTCAAAATTATCTTTATAAAAAAATCATTGAATCGTCTTTGCAGCTTGAATTTTGTTTCAAACCTTTTTTCCATTCGCCTCAGTTTCATCATCAAGCCAAGCGCTACCATGAGCGTCACTGCCAGTAACGCCAGAATCTCCATTGTCCACATTTTGTGCTTAATTAATTCGATTTGTATTTATTAATTTCTCAGATTAACCCGCCCGGTTAATTCCCTGTTGCCGTTATGCGTTATTTTGGTTAAGTCCCAATCTACTGACCGGTCCTGCGAAAAGAACCCGTTGTTTTCAGTGCAACTTTGTTAAACAAAGCACAACCTTTCGAAAGGTAACAGTTGCCTTTACTTGCAAAAAGAATAACTAAAGGATAGCCGCCTCAGGCGGAGGGGTGGGTATTTCCAGAAGTGTGCTGTGGTAATCGCACAGATTTGTATTTCCTGTATCGCTGGTTAAAAAAGAAAAGTACTGTAGTAAAAAAACGCTAAAACAAAAATCCTCAACATCTTCTTTATAATCTTCACGCTCTGTTGGAGCCGATTCCCTTTTACCCGAGTTTGGATTGTTCTCGGGAATTTCATATACATTGCAAACTTCAGCTTCTTCTCTCATTAATGAAACCAATTCAGAAAAAAACAGAACATTCATAAAAATAAGCAATAGCAAATAACTGGTTATTTTGGTTATCAATTTCACAATGCAAATATACGAAATAATTGATATCATTTCAAATTTGTCCGTTTTATTATAAAAATACAGTTGTTTTAAAGTCTTGAGAAAAACGCAAGTAATTTGTATTAAAAATTTGCGATATTATTTAGCTATAAGTTTAACAAATATTTCAGTTTTCGCACAGATTAATATCAGATTTCCTAAATCTTGGAGATTTAGGAAATCTTTTTTTTTGATTATCTTTACACGTTGAAATTTGATACAAAGATGATAAGTGAAGATAATAAATATAAACAAATTTGGGATCTTTGGATTGGTATACTGATTACATTTACGGCTATTGAATTTCCTTTAAGACTGGTTTTAGATTATGAGGTTAAAGGTTTTCTTGCTTTCCTTGACGTTATAACTACCATTTGTTTTACTGTTGATATTTTCCTGCATTTTAGAACTACCCTTATTATCAGTGGCAAATTGATAACTGATAAAAAAGTAATTTCAAGAAAATACTTAAAGAGCTGGTTTATCATTGATTTTCTCTCGGCAATTCCTTTTGATTGGATATTTTATCTGATACTGAGCGGCACGTCAGGAATGGGGATAGTACGGTTATTAAGATTATTGCGGTTGATCCGGCTTCTGAAGATCATTAAGGTATTCTATTACAAGAACAAATGGCAGCATAATCTGCATTTCAATGAAAGTATTTTACGTTTGGTTTTATTTCTGTATCTCATTACACTTATATCACATTGGTTTTCATGCGGATGGGTGCATTTGCGAACACCTGAAGGGATAATTCCAACCATACAGGATTATGTAAGAGCATTATATTGGTGCACGGCTACACTTACTACAATTGGTTACGGGGATCAAACCCCTGACAAGAGTATTATGGTGCAGGTTATTTATACAATTTTTGTAATGATTGTAGGTGTGGCGATGTACGGGTATGTGATTGGTAATATTGCTTCATTCCTTGCGAATTTGGATTTATCAAGGGCGAATTTCATGGAAAAGTTAAGCAGGGTAAATACTTTTATGAAATCAAAAAATTTTCCAGATAGTATCCAAAAAAGGGTGAATAGATATTATAATTATTTATGGGAAAGCAGGCATGGATATGATGATGCTTCCGTCATGTCTGAATTGCCTGAATTCTTTAAATACGAGTTTGCTCTTTTAATAAATAAGGGCATCCTGGAGAAGGTTCCTATATTTAATAAGGCTAGTCCAAACATGATCAAAGAAATAGTGATGAGCTTAAAACCATGTGTATATATTCCGGGTGAAATTATATGCAAGTATGGAGACATAGGAGATAAGATGTATTTTATCAGTAAAGGAAAAGTAGAAGTTTTAGCAGAAAACGAGGTTGATGTATATGCTACGCTGACCGAAGGAGATTTTTTTGGTGAGATTGCCCTTCTCTTAGAACAACCGAGAAATGCCACTATTCGCGCAGTTGATTATTGTGACCTTTATTCACTTGATAAAGAATCATTTGATAAATGGGTTTCACATTACCCGGAATTTAAAAAAGAAATTAAAGCAATGGTTCAGGAACGTTTGGATAAATCAGCAGAATCATCAGATAAGTAACTGCATTTTTTTCTTTAAAAAAAGCCCGGTATAGGAGCTCTTGCAATTAATAAGATCCTCTGGCGTTCCTTCAAAAACGATGTTACCTCCTTCATCCCCGCCATCAGGTCCCAGGTCAATCACCCAATCGGCATTCTTTATTATTTCGGGGTTGTGCTCAATTATAATAATGGAATGACCTTGTTCTATTAAAGCGTTAAAAGCCCCTAACAGCTTATTAATATCGTGAAAGTGCAGTCCTGTTGTGGGTTCGTCAAAGATGAAAAGTGTACCAGCAAGATGCGTGACACGGTTTATAACCGTGCCACGCGTTGTATCCAATTCTTTTTTATGTCCCAAAAAAGTTGCCAGCTTTACTCTTTGCGCTTCCCCTCCGCTCAAAGTACTTGATGGCTGCCCGAGTTGAATATACCCCAATCCAACATCCTGAAGTGGTTTTATCTTTGTAGTGAAGTTCTTCACCAACCTATTAATTTTGGAATGTACTTCCTCTCTTTTTTTATTTTTAGATGGCCAGAGCGTTGGGTCTCCCTCTCCGCCAGCTGGCGGAAGGGCCGGGGTGTGGTTGACTTCTATTGCCTCATCAACTGTCAGGTTTAATATATCATCAATGTTTTTGCCTTTGTATTCAATCTCAAGGATTTCCTCTTTAAACCGTTTACCTTTGCAGTTTTCACAAACCAAATGCAGGTCAGCCATAAACTGCATCTCGATCGTTATTTTGCCTTCTCCTTCACATTCCTCACACCTGCCACCCGGAACATTAAATGAAAAATGAGCGGGTTTATAACCCCTTATTTTGGATAATTGCTGTTCAGCAAACAGGGTTCGGATATCGTCAAAAGCTTTTAAATAAGTAACAGGATTTGACCTTGATGATTTTCCAATCGGATGCTGGTCAACAAATTCAATATTCGAGATATTATTGATATCCCCTTCAATCCTGTCGTGCAGTCCCGTTCGTTTTCCATAGCCACCGTATATTTTTTTTAAAGAGGAGAAAAGTATATTTTTCACTAATGAGCTTTTCCCAGAACCGCTGACACCTGTAACTACTGTAATTACATTTAAAGGGAATTTCACGTCAATCGCCTTTAAATTGTTTTCTCTTGCCCCTTTTACCTCTATAAAGTTTTTCCATTGCCTTCTTTTTTTAGGTATTTCAATTTGCATAGTCCCATTAAGATACTGTGCAGTAATGCTTTTTTTTTCATTTAATATTTCATGGAGATTTCCCTGGGATACTACTTCTCCTCCCTGGGAACCAGCCATTGGTCCAATATCTATCAATTGATCGGCAGCTCTCATTATTTCTTCGTCATGCTCAACTACAATAACCGTATTACCGATATTTTTCAGTGAATCGAGCACTTTTATTAACCTCCGGGTATCCCTGGGATGTAAACCAATGGTTGGTTCATCCAATATATACATTGAACCGACAAGACAACTTCCCAATGAAGTTGCCAGATTAATTCTTTGTGATTCGCCACCTGATAGAGTAGAGGAGAGGCGGTTTAATGTCAGGTATCCCAAACCTACTTCACATAATACCTCTAAGCGGTTTGTGATCTCAATCAAAAGGCGTTTTGCAACACTTTCATCATGTTTGCTCAATTTAGTTCCTTTCCGGGAAGCATGTGGTGACTGGCTGCCCTGTGCCTTTTTAAGTGAAAGGAAAAATTCCAGTGATTTTGAAACAGGTATAAGGACAATATCAATAATTGATTTATGAGCAATTTTAACATAAGAAGCATCCTTTCTTAACCGTGTACCATTGCATTCAGGACAAGTGGTTTTACCCCTGTACCTTGAAAGCATTACGCGGTATTGTATCTTATAGCTTTTCTTTTCTATATATTTTAAAAAAGCATTTAATCCACGGACGTGTTTATTGCCTGTCCAGATGAGTGCCTTTTCTTCTTCGGTTAATTCATAGAAGGGGCGGTGTATAGGGAAATTGAATTTGTATGCGTTCATCACAAACCTATCTTTCCATCTTTGCATTTTCTCACCCCTCCAACAGGCAATGACACCATCATAAACCGATAAGCTCTTGTCGGGTACAACCATGTCTTCATCTATTCCGATAATATTGCCAAATCCCTCGCAATTTTTACATGCACCATAGGGGTTGTTAAAGCTGAAAAGATGAACTGATGGTTCTTCAAAAGCAATTCCATCCAATTCAAATTTATTTGAGAATGAAATGCTGGTTGCTGTTTTTTGTTCTTCAACAATACATTCCCCGTCTCCCTCATAAAAAGCAGTATTTACTGAGTCGGCTATCCTGTTTTTGTCGTCCTCATTATTATGTTTTACAATAAATCTATCAATAAGAATGCTTGCCCCGTGAAATTCATTTTTTTTTTATTTCACTGGTTTTTATGGTTTTTGATCCCTGTTCATCATTATCCGGAATCCAGTGTCCAGAATCCAGAAAAATATCTTCTATTCTAAATATCTTCCCCTTCCATTTAATCCTTGAGAATCCTTGTTGCAACAAAACATTCAACTGTTCTTTAATTTTTCGTCCCGGTTTAATCTGCAGTGGTGCATACAGGATTATTTGTGTATTTTCCTTTAGAGAATATATATAATCAACCACATCAGTAACAGTATGTCTTTTTACCAATTTACCTGAGACCGGAGAGTATGTTTTTCCGATTCTTGCAAATAGCAGCTTCAGGTAATCATATATTTCGGTAGAAGTCCCGACTGTTGACCTTGGGTTCCTTGAGATCGTCTTTTGCTGGATAGCTATTGCAGGAGCAATACCTTTGATATGATCTACTTCCGGCTTGTCTAACCTGCCTAAGAATTGGCGGGCATAAGCCGAAAGACTCTCTACGTACCTTCTTTGTCCTTCGGCATACAATGTGTCGAATGCTAAAGATGATTTGCCTGAACCGGATAAACCGGTTATGGTAATGAATTTATTGCGGGGAATGGCAACGCTGATGTTTTTCAGGTTATTGACCCTTGCACCTTTTATTATGATGAATTCTTTAGGATCGAGAGAATCGATCTTATCTTTTGATGCAGTATTTGAGGGCGTTTTGTTCATGAAGAAATACAAAATTATGGAAAATACTTGTTTTTTTCAGAACATAGGTTTACTTTTACATTTTAAATTCTTTTTTGCTACAAGAGTTTTATATAAAAAAGGGATTTATTTGTAACTTTTTTTGAATTTTAACGTAAAAAAAAAGGTCTCTGATTTTTGAGAGAAATTGAAAAAGGACAAAGAGAAAGTCAAGTTGCAATAGCAAAAATTTTAGAAAGAATAGAATTCAACACAAAACCAACCTAAATACAAGAGGACTGCCTATCGCATAAACATTTACGCATAATTAAATTACTTCTTTAACAATCCTTTCTGCTAAATTAAGAGCAGAGAGATTAACTTTTTTAAAAAAAAGGAGGTTATTATGCGTAATCAATTGTTAAGTGATAAGGAATTGATCAACAGCTACATCGATGGAGAGGAAGGCAGTCTGGAGATTCTGATAAAGCGTCACAAAAACAGGATCTACACCCATATCTTTCTCCTTGTTAAAGATCATGCTTTAACAGAGGACATTTTTCAGGACACATTC
This sequence comes from Bacteroidota bacterium, assembly GCA_043811005.1. GTDB lineage: Bacteria > Bacteroidota > Bacteroidia > NORP154 > NORP154 > JBDRNO01. The sequence continues at coordinate 26,464 of JBDRNO010000266.1, forward strand.
ATTAAAGTAATCAATACTCTTCGTTTGGGCAAATACCGCGAGGAGGGCAAGTTTTTGCAATGGGTAATACGTATTGCACATAACCTGGCAGTTGATTATTTCCGGAAATCAGACAGGATGCCAACATCAAGCGGTGGAGATGATTATGATATTTTTGATATTATCAAAATTACCGAAGAGAATATTGAAGATATAGTAGTAAGGGATGAAATTCACAGTGATGTGAGAAATTTGGTTGATGAACTTCCAGAAAAACAAAAAGAAGTCCTGGTGATGCGTCATTACTGTGATATGAGCTTTAAAGAGATAGCTGAAGAGACCAATGTAAGCATCAATACAGCTCTGGGCAGAATGCGCTATGCCCTGATAAACCTCAGGAAACTAATTGAAGAGAAAGAGGTGAGCTTAACTCAGGGATAGAGATTTAGGCACTTAAAATTTCATTATTGATAACCCTGTTATGCAACAGGGCAGGCATGTTATCGATAATTTTGTTGCTGTTGATAGACAAGTTGACAGTTGACAATAGGACTTCGGCTGAGCTCACCGAAGTCCTACTGTCAATTGCCTACTTATATCAAATTTAGTAATACTTAAATCCTGCTAAAAGCGGTTTTTCGCCAAAGGACTAATCGCCTCTGGCGATAATTTAAATCACAGTATTTGAATTTACGTAGATACTTACTGTTTTAAAAGACCATCATATTATCTATTATTTGTTGAAAGTGAGTAAAGCTGCTTTCTTGCCTGCCGATAGACTGGAATTCAAATCTCAGTATTTAAATTAAAGCAGAAATCCGCAATTTATAGATCCGCAATCCGCAATATTTTTCCCTTTCCATATACAATAAATAATAATAATCTCCGTTTTGGTATAAAAGAATTTAACCTAATAATTTCATGCCTATGGAGAAGATATTTACCCTAAAAGATTACATCCGGCTAATAAAAGAAGAAAAAGAGACCTTCGGCTGCTTTGATATAATATCAAACAGGGCGGAAAAGTTTAAACCCCCTCAAAGTGTAATAGATAACATTTTGAATTATTCAAGGGCGTTAAGCATTAGAAAGTCAAAATGGCTTGGGAGTGTTGAGATGATACTTAATTAGCAGTGTCTGTTTATAAAGTCATTGTTTTTTTACCACATAGACACATAGTCAACATAGAATGACACATAGATTCTATGTGAAAACCTATTGTGCCCTATTGTGCCTATGTGGTTCAATTTTTCTTCTGATATGGAAAAATTTTTCACAACCGACATTATGGACATACTAATTAATTTTACTTAACTTACTACAGATCGGACAATTGTCAATTTTATGCCCTCTTGCCTGACAGTGTTCTTTTCCGAAGTAAATGATTTGAAGGTGTAGATTATACCAGGTTTTTTTTGGAAACAAGCGCTTGCAATCCTTTTCAGTCTGTTCTACATTTTTGCCACTTGACAAACCCCATCGGCACATTATCCTGTGGATATGAGTATCAACCGGGAAAGCGGGTTTGCCGAATGCTTGTATCATTACTACAGAAGCTGTTTTATGTCCTACTCCCGGCAAAGCTTCCAGGTCCTCAAAAGTGTCAGGTACTTTTCCATTGTGTTTGTTGAGAATTATTTTCGATAAATTATAAATTGCTTTCGATTTGTTTTTATACAAACCACATGGTTTTATGATTCCCTTGATCTCATCAATAGTTAATTTCACCATTTTAGCAGGAGTATCAGCTTTTTTAAAGAGTATGGGTGTAACCTGATTAACGCGCTTATCAGTGCATTGAGCAGATAATACCACTGCAATAAGCAGCGTATAGGGATCTACATGATTTAATGGCTTACGAACTTCCGGATACAACTCATCAAGCTTTTTCAATATGAATTTTATTTTTTCTTTTTTTGTCATTTTAACTCTAAAGCTTATACTATTATCCCGGAAAGTTATGTTTTTTTAGTAAAGTTTTTTCCTGCCACGAGGCACACAAAGTTACACCAAGTTCTTTTATACAAACTTTTAATCAATCTTTGTGCCTGCACACCGAAGTGTTTCGGCACACAGGTGTGATACTTAGTGTCTTGGTGCCTCGTGGCATAATTAAATAAAGATTATTTTGTTTGTAGCTTGGCTACGTTAGGAATAATACAAACTAAAGCTTTCCAATAGTAAATATTCTACCCCACCCGGTTTTTGTATTGATTCCCATAAAATAAGTTTCTTAACTTCTATTTCATCTTCTTCAATTTGAATATCCAGATCAATATTATCGTAATAAAATGACTTTTTAAAGCGTGCCATGGTAATGTGGGGTATTGGATTTTTTCTTATGCGTTGACCTGGTATTAATAACCGGCAGGTGTTGTTAGCCATATCTTCAAAATGTTCATTCTGCATGAATTTTGCCCAGATCATGTAAGGTTTTTTTGCAGGTTTGATGCACAGTCCTTCAAATGTTAATGAAAAGGGTTTAACTCCTGCCAATGCTTTTTTTGTATTGCTGATAATATCATCAACCAAGGCTACCTCTATATTTCCAATAAAACATGTTGTAATGTGCAGGTTTTCTTTATTGACCCACCTGATGCTTTCTATGCCACGTTGCTTTTGACTGAATTCAAATAGTAAGTCAGCCAGGCTTGTTGGAATTGGTATTCCTATGAAAAGACGCTTTGTTTTTATTTTTTCCTGTTTCAATATTGTTAGCACATAATCTGGACAAGCCAGGAACCATAGAGGTTTTATTATAAACGTTACGCGAATCGCGAATCAGACGCGAATGAAGCGAATAGTATTCGCATAATTCGCATTGAAATTCGCGATTCGAGTAATCCTTGATGTTTCATAGTTCCAGTGCCTTTGTGCAAATATTGTAGCCAAATGTGGCAAAGATTTAAGATGTAACGGACTAATAACTGATAACAAACTCACTAAAATTTTTCAACTCTCCTTCCCGAACAGCTACATTGGTAACCACTGCTAATTCAGGTCCGGAATGGCACCATTTTACAAATTCTTCTAATTTGCCTGGTTCCTCTTCAGCTTCTATATAAACAGAGCCATTTGGTTCATTCCTCACAATACCTTTTATTCCGAGTTTCCTGGCTTCGGTTCTTGTCGAATCGCGAAACCATACGCCCTGAACTTTTCCATGGACAGTTATGTTGATATGTTTAATCACTAATATTTATCAGTTTATCAGTTATCAGTTGTCAGTTTTCGGTTAGTCAGTTAGCCGGTTTTTTAGCTGTAAAAAACCTCTATGTTATTAAAAACTTATTGAGGTTTGATAATTACGAAGATTTTTGTGCGATTTAATAAAAGGTATAGTATCTATTAACAGTAAAACTGATTAACTGAAAAACTGATAACCGAAAACCGAGAAACTGAAATTGCTAAAAAAAGCAGATAGTTAATCAGCAAATTTACGATATATTTTGTATGTATTTTCATCAAAACATACAAAAACCACTTTCTCTATTTTTGGATTATCAACCAGATATTTTCTTGTTTCGGTGACAGCAATTTCAGTGGCTTCTTCAATTGGATAGCGATAAACTCCTGTACTAATTGCGGGGAATGCAATTGTTTTGATATTGTTTTCTGCTGCAATTTTAAGACAGTTTTTGTAGCAGTTGGCTAACAATTCAGGTTCGTTGCGGGATCCTCTGTTCCAAACAGGACCTACGGTGTGTATTACATATTTTGCCTGCAGGTTATAACCTTTTGTTATCTTAGCTTCCCCTGTTTTGCAACCATTCAACAACCTGCATTCTTCAAGCAATTCAAACCCGGCAGCCCTGTGGATAGCACCATCCACACCACCCCCGCCCAGGAGGGTTGTGTTGGCAGCATTCACGATGGCATCAACTTTAAATTGGGTGATGTCGCCTTTTTGAATTTCTATTTTTGGGTTCATATTAATATTTTTCAGATAGTTTAGAGCATTAAATTTACTAATTATTTTGATGTTGCTTGTTAAGTAAATGAAAATTAATGTTCTTTGTAATGCAATTAATTAAAATTATCAAATTATAAATTAGCCATTGTAAATTAACGAATTATGGAAGCAAAAGAAAAAGAACAAATAGATATCAAAAAAGAAAAGATGAAAGCGCTCCAGTTGACAATGGAGAAGCTGGAAAAAACTTATGGGAAGGGAACCATAATGAAGATGGGCGATTCTGCAGTTATGAGTGTTGAAACGATCTCTACGGGTTCCTTAACTTTAGATATTGCCTTGGGTATTGGCGGGTTACCAAAAGGCAGGGTTGTTGAAATATATGGATCTGAGGCATCAGGAAAGACAACCCTGGCAATCCATGCTATTGCTGAAGCACAAAAGAAAGGCGGCATAGCTGCTTTTATTGATGCCGAACATGCTTTTGACAGGAAATATGCTGAAAACTTAGGTGTGGATACGGAAAATTTGTTAATTTCTCAACCCGATAACGGGGAACAGGCATTAGAGATCACAGATAATTTAATCCGGTCAGGAGCAATTGATATTCTTGTAATTGACTCTGTTGCCGCATTGACCCCGAAAAGTGAAATAGAAGGTGAAATGGGTGATTCGCAGATGGGACTACAAGCCCGCTTGATGTCACAAGCGCTGCGTAAACTCACTGCAATCATAGGTAGAACCGGCTGCTGCTGCATTTTTATCAACCAGATCCGTCAGAAAATCGGTATTATGTTTGGAAATCCCGAAACAACCACAGGAGGCAATGCATTAAAATTCTATTCTTCAATTCGTTTAGATATCAGGAGAATAGCTCAAATTAAAGATGGAGAAGAAATTAAAGGAAGCAGGACAAGGGTAAAAGTTGTAAAAAATAAACTTGCACCTCCATTCAGAACTGCTGAGTTTGATATCATGTATGGTAAAGGAATTTCTAAAGTCGGTGAGTTGGTGGATATTGGCGTTGAGAATAATATTATACGTAAAAGTGGTTCATGGTTCAGCTACGGGGATACAAAACTCGCACAAGGCAGAGATGCAGTAAAACAACTGTTACTCGATAATCCTGAGTTATCCGAAGAGCTTGAAGTAAAAATAAAAGAAGCAATTGCGGGGAAAAATTAGACTCTTTTGTTTTCATCCGTCATCTGGTACGATTTATGATTTAATTGTGTTGTTACTTTAAATTATGAATAAGTTTGAATTTTAAATCGTAAATTTGACTACTAACTACGCATTATCGTAATGATTCGTATTTATTTCTCCATTATATCCTTTTCCCTCTCTATCCTTATCCTTGTTTCCTGTGCTGAAAGTGAAAATCCTTCAATAACAGGTAATGAGACCAGTGATATAAATAATCAGATTTTACAAGATAAACAACCAACAACCCCCGATCAGCAAATTGATTGTCTGACACAACAAATTAACAAGGATAGAACAGATGCCAATTTATTTCACGAACGTGGCAAACTTTATTACGAACGAAATTATTTAGATCAGGCACTAACAGATGTTAAAGTAGCTATCAGGATTGACAGCACACAATCCTGCTTCTATTATACTTTATCCGACATATACTTTACAAGCGGAAATGCGAATAAATATAAAGAGGCTCTCGAGAAATGCATATTATTAGAACCAAAGCATGTTGAAGCATTGTTGAAACTTGCAGAGCTACACCTTATCACAAGGCAATATAAGAAAACTATTGAAATTGTCAACACAGTTTTGGGTATAGATAAGCATAATGCCAAAGCATATTTTATTCTCGGAACGAACTTTAAGGAAACCGGGGATTCAGCCAGGGCTATTTCCAGCTTCCAGACCGCAGTGGAGAAAGATCCTGACCATTACCACGCTTATGTTGAATTGGGTTTATTGTTTTATAAAAAAAAGAATAAATTGGCGATAGATTATTTAAATAATGCATTGAACCTAAATCCACATAGCATTGAGGCACACTATGCCAAGGCGATGTTTTACCAGGAAAATAATGAGATAGATAAAGCAGTTGATACTTATGCTACTATATTGCAAATTGATCCCAACTATAAATTTGCTCATTATAACCTTGGTTTTATTCATTCCAAATATTTGGAAGAATACAAGACTGCCGCCCTGCATTTTGATAATGCTATAAAATGTGATTCAACTTACGCTGAAGCATATTATATGCGCGGTTTATGTATGGAAAATCTGGGTGATATTGCCATGGCAAGAGAAGATTATA
>JBDRNO010000267.1:0-11449 GCA_043811005.1 Bacteroidota bacterium
GGTTATGTCGCCTGTGAAATCCGGAAGCCCGGCCCGGTTTCTTATCATGTTGATATAAGTAGTGGCTGTTCCAACCTCACCCAACTCTAAACAAGCTTCAGCATAATTAAGGATTATTTCTGCATAGCGAATCCAAATATATACATTTTTATTCCTCTCGTCTCTGCCCCAGGTTAAATTGTCCATCCATTTTTTTGTAAGATAACCGCCATAGGTACCATTCCAGTCACTAACAGGGCCGTTACGGGTATCAATACCGAAGACTCTTGAAATTTCTACTCCCCCCTGCATTGTTACGCGGGTTCGTCTGCTATAGATTCCAAGAGGGTCCCTATCAGCAAGATTGGCAAAACGTGCTTTCCAAACGCAACTATCATACAGGACACTCGCGTAAAATCTCGGTTCACGATCATAATAAGGGCTTTCGTGATGAAATGTTGAATTTTTGTATATATAATTATCAGCAACAATATCAAAATGGTCGAAGAATTTTGACCCATCACTCATTTCATAAGAATCAACCATTCTTTGTAAAGGACCATTTCTTCCAAACTCATCAAGTCCGTTGGGGCCCCACGTCTCATTAATATTATGCGTTTGTCCAACAGTTTGAAGATACATTTTTCCCCAGATAATTTCATCATTTGACAGGTCATAAGACTTGAATAATTCGAAATAATTTTTAGCTACTGCATTTTGATCAGGGGCTCCAAAATCGGCTAATTCGCAAGTTCCCAAATCTATAACTGCCTTTGCTGCATTCTTTGCATTGGTCCACAGAGTAGGCCTGTTTGTTCCGCTTTTATAACCTACCAGTTCACTTTTGGCAGTTCCATCAGCTGTAAGGTCACTGGCAGCAAAAAGTAACATCCTTGATTTAAGAGCTAAAGCGGCCTCCTTTGTGGCCCTTCCCATCTCCATGTCACTCTTTTCCAGGAGCAATGCGGCAGCATCGTCACAATCTTTTACTATGAAATTGACAGTTGCTTCGAACGTGGCCCTGGCAAGGAGAGAAAAATCATCTCCCAATTGATTTGCTTTATCCATAAGCGGGAGACCACCATAAGTACGACATAAATTAGTATAAGCATACGCTCTAAGAAATAATGCCTCTCCTTTCAATACATCAGTTTTAGCTTTTACAACGGTTTTTTGTGGTTCCGTATATGCTTCAGACACCTGGTCAATTTCACCAAGAAAAATATTTATTTTTTGAATCGATGGAAAAATTGCCCAGGACATATGGGTATACCAGGGATTGCCATAGGTATCCTTAAGCCGATCGGCATTTATAGTACCTAAATGATAAGCGGTCGCAGCAGGCCCCCTGCCGTTGAGTATTTCGTCAGCAACAGAACCAAGGCCCACCCCACGAAATCCAGTCCCAACATCGTCATAACAGTCATTTAAATAAGTACTGGCAAGGTTAACATCACTCCAGACAGTAGCGTCAGAATACGCATTCAAAGGAGTTTTATCCAAAATCTTTTCACTACAACCCGGGAGCAAAAGCACCAGGATTGATAAGATTATTATATTCGTATATTTTTTCATAACAGTTATTTTAAAAAATTAAATTAAAAAGCAACTTTCAGACCCAGAGTGTAAGTTTTCATTATCGGATAAAGTTCCATCTCACCGGCTTCCGGATCCACTATCTTATTCTGATTATAAAGCAATAATAAGTTCTGTCCTGAAAAATAGAGCTGAAAATCCTTCATCGAGGCAGCTTTAAGGATCCGTTGTGGAATGTGGTAAGTGAGTTGTAAGCTTTTCAGTCGCCCATATCCCCCTTTCTCATAACTAAAGTCAGTCAGATAATTTTCCATCCAATACTCTTCTTCCATTTCATGAGCTCTTGGCTTGGTGCCATCAATATTATCTACAGTCCATCTATCGTCAGCCCAAAATTGCAAATAATTTCCTTCAGTTCCTTCTGCCCAGTCGCCTACATAAGAAGTTCTAAAAGTTTGACCTGCTCCCTGAATCAGACCTCTCAAATCCCAGTTTTTGTAACTTAAATTGAAAGTCAGGCCATAAGTTAGTTCAGGATCAAAACTCTTATCAAAAAGAATCTGGTCATCATCTGTAATTTTCCCGTCTCCATCATAGTCCTCAATGATAATATCTCCCGGCCTTGCTCCTGCAACACTGGGATAAGCGTCTATTTCTGCCTGATCATTGAAAATTCCTATTGATTTAAAAAGCAACATAGCACCTTGCGGGTGGCCTGTTACTCGCTGCCATGGTACATTAACTTCAGGTTCATCAAATTCAATAACTTTATTACGGGCGAAAGCAAGGTTCCCGCTGATATTATAAGTAAAATCACCTTTACGGTCAGTATATCCCAATTCTATTTCAAAGCCTCTGTTATCAACAATACCAAAGTTTTCATCAGGCAGTCTAATACCTGTAAAATCAGGTACTGATACATTCCTCTTTACAAGAATATCACTTCGTCTCTGATAGAAAAAGTCAGCATTGAAAGTCAGCTTGCTATTCAGGAGGGCAGATTCAAAACCTGCGTTGACGACATTGGCTCTTTCCCAGGTAATTAAGGGATTAGGAGCACCGCTCTGAGCCACACCTGATTGATAAAGTTTACCAGATCCAAATACGGCACCCCTACTAAATGCATAATTTGTCAAATATTGGAATGCAGCTACCCGGTCGTTCCCCATCTGACCAAAGGAGGCTTTGAGCTTGAAATAGTTAATGAATGAAATATTATTTTTCCAGAAATCCTCATTAGAAATTCTCCATCCGGCCAGAATACTGGGGAAAGTGCCCCAACGTCCGGCCTCTTTTGAGAATCGTAACGAACCATCTCTACGTAAAGAAAATTGTAATAAATAAGTTTCTTTATAGTTGTACATCACTCTTCCAAAATAGTTTAGACGGGAATCTATACTAACACTTCCGGCATTTTGCCATTCAGTAGTGCTACCGGCAAACAGGTAAGGCAGCTGGGTAGAAAGAAAATACCTGCGGTATGCAGAGATTCCCTTTGACATATAATCTGTACTCTCCATTGAAATGAATGCGCTGATATTATGAACGTCACCTATGGTTCTATCATAATTTGCCTTCAGATTAAATACTTTACTATCAGACTCATTATAATAATCATTTAACTGGGGCTCCGGAACCGGTCCTTTTTTGTCATCTGCAGTAATAAAAGCCGATCCATCCTCAGTCCCGGTATTACCGGCATTCAGATACGCCTGCTTATCCAGAGCGTACAGAGTAAATGGTTGTTGAAACCTTTTTCTTACACTAAAATATTTGTCGTAAGCATAATAGCCCGACAATGTCAAGCCTGTAACACCCGGCACAGTTAAAGTAGCCGAGAGTATAGTGTTGAGTCTGTATGTTTCGGTATTATCAGATCCCGTTACAGATGTCGCCATCACAACCGGTTGGTTACCATACTCAACATCCGGCGCGGGCAATCCATTTGGATAAAATGCCGGGGCGGTAGGTTTTTGTCTCCTTGTGTACTGAAATACGTCAGCAGCTGAATATGGGCTTCGTTCATGATTTTCCTGAGAACCGGTCATATCTACTCCGACACGTATGAATTTATTGACTTTGACATCGACATTTGCTTTCAAATTATACCTTTTATAGTTAGTTGCAGAATTTTTGTATAATCCATCTTCAAACTGCGAACCAAAAGAGCCATAATAAGTTACAGCCTGAGTTCCACCGTTTACCGATAAATTATGATTGCGCGTTGTACTGTACTTTTTCAAAGTCTCAGCAAACCAATCTGTATTTGGGTGTGTCCATGGATATGCTCCGGATTTATATTTTTCAATATCATCCAATGAAAACATCATGTTAACTTCAGCAACACCCCTGTATGACTGCATTTCACGGATCATCTGTGCATACGTTGCCGCATCACACACTTCAGGTAATATTGTAGGTGATTTCATCCCTTGGTAAAATCCATAGGTAAAGGTTGGTGCACCTTCTGTGCCGCGTTTTGTCGTGATAAGAATTACACCATTTGCTGACTGAGCACCATAAATAGCTGCAGAAGCATCTTTAAGAACAGTTATACTCTCAATATCTGTAGGTTGAAGTGAGTTCATATCTCTTCCGGCAATGCCATCAACAACTATCAGTGGAGAGTTATTACCAAGTGTCGATTTTCCTCTGATAAGGATAATTGAGGCATCATTACCCGGCTCACCAGTACCTTGCTGAACAATAGCTCCCGGCATACGGCCTGCTAATGCATTTGAAATCATTGAAATGGGAGCAGAATTAAGTTCTTCACTGGTCACAGTCGTTACTGATCCGATCACATTGACCTTTTTCTGAGTACCATAACCAATTACTACCACTTCTTCAAGCGTAAGAGCTTCAGATGTAAGGGTTATATCAATTACATTCCGGTTTCCGACAGGCACCTCGGCCGAAACATAGCCAATAAAGGAGGCTGTGAGAAATGCATTCTGGTCGGGAACAACCAGAGTGTATTTTCCGTCAGCGTCAGTCATGGTTCCAATGAACGTACCTTTGACAACCACGTTCACACCGGGCATAGGATTGCCGTCTTCATCGACAATTGTTCCGGTGACCTGGATCTGCTGCAGATCGTCAGCATAAGCATAATTTCCGTAGAAATTACAGCCTATGATCATTATGAGGAGGAAGGCCAGCCTCATAATGCCAAATTTTTTTCTTTTGCAAATATCCTGAGAATATGTTTGCGGTAACAGGTAAATTTCTTTCATAATAAAAGTTTTTAAAAAGTAACAATAAAGTCAATAAAATCAGATTCCTGGAATCTTAGATTTTAATAGTCATTTAAAATTTATAAGCACATAAATGTGCTTATCACCTTTTGGTGAAGTCTGAGAAAGTGAAAATAGTTCGTTTCATAGGCAATTGGAAATTAGGTTATTTTTGGTTAAAAGGTTATTATTGAGCATATTTAGAATAGAGACAGGTTCATTCATAAAAATTCTAAACTGAAATTATTACAAATTTAGCAAAAGTTATTTAGAATAAAAAAATTATCATTCAACCTAATGAAGAAAATTCTTTTAAAAATTTTCGGATCAGCTATTTTAATAGTAATATCGTTAGCTTCTGTTGCACAACCGCTTAAATGGACCGTAGTGGCTCCCGGTGTCTGGTGAGGGATGAACAGATCTTTGGTTTCGGTCTGAATTTCAAAACGGTTTATCAGAGGGGTAAAATACTTCAGCTTAATGTCGATCATTACGGTGGTGTCGACAACGGCCGAACTAATGCACCTGTTCCATTTTATGTTTCCGACAGAGGGTACGGTGTTTTCATTAACAGTTCAAGATATCTTACGGTTTATGCCGGAACTGCAGTCAGAAAAGAGAGTCCTGATGCACCTGGACTGCGTACCAGAAATACGGATAAAGAGTGGTGACGTGGAAATTTATACGTAGTGAATAGTCTTGAGGTTTTATAGGCCTTCGGCCCGTCTTCTGTTGTTTGAAGCTCACTTCTTTTAAGACTTAAAGGACTTCAGGACAGACCCGCGCAGCGGGGCAAGACGGGAGGCTAAGCCGACATAAAGACAGTATGTCAAATCGTCTTAAATAGTATATTTGCGAGACCAATTATTATCTATGAATAAGAGGATCCTTGTTGATATGGACGGCGTTTTGGTTGACATTTACAGCCGCTTTTTTGAATTACATGAAAAGGAGACCGGACAGTTGAACAGCACTAAACACAGAAGAGTCAGCTCATGGGGAGAAATAGAAAAGCTTCTTATTCCTTGATTACTTTCCTGACGAAACTTCTTTCTGCTGTATTTATTTTTATCAGATATAAGCCAGGGGAATAAGCAGACATATCAAGGCTGTAACTTTCAGAATCAACAGGAATTACTCGTAACAATCTTCCCTGAAAATCAAGAAGTTGAAGGGATGTGATTCGCCATTGCATTTCGATATGGAGATTATCCCTGACTGGTGATGGATATAGTCTGGGAATTTCATTGTTCCATGTATCTTCAACTGAGACTATTGCTCCGGAGGAGGCTATCCAATTTGTTGGAAGACTATTGTCAGAAAACGGATCGAGTAATTCCAGATAGTATCCGTTCCCATCAGCATTAGGCCATGGAGGCAAATTAGAGTAATGCACGTTGTCAATTATATTTCCAAAACCATCAAGCAGCAACAGGTACTCTCCTGTATTTGATAAATTCCTTGTAAATTGTCCTTTCGGGGAGAATCCGTATTTTAGCCTGAAAACAGCTGCATTGCTTGCCAGTATTATTGTCGCGTCCGGTTCAATAAAGGTGCTCACAGGAAAATTATAAACAAATCCTGTTCCTCCGAAATAGACTCCTGTAAGGTTTTCTGACTTGTTCCCTGTATTTGTTATCTCGATGAATTCCAGATCTTTGCTGTTTGGGAAATTGGTCGATTCAGCGGGATTATACATTATTTTTGTTATTACAAGAGGCGGTGTTTCAATGTTACTGCAACCGGAATATGAACCCAGGCCACTGGTCATCCACGTAATTCTCTGCTGTAAAAACGTCTTGATTTTAAGTATTTCATTTGCATGATTACTTACTGTACCCCACCGCTGATTTTCACGCATAACAGCTTCGCTTATATTTATGACACTCTGGTCGATAAATGATTCGATGCCAGATATGTTCAGTGGCTGACCAGGCTGGATAAGCTGATTCCATCTTTTTGACAGGTAGCATCTGAATACCTGGTTGTTGAACAGGTCCCTCCAGAATCTGGGTCCTTCATTATCGCCGTTTGAGAATTGCCAGGTGTTGGTTTTACTTCTGTCGAATCCCCACATAAATAAGTCATTACCATAGGTCAGATCAAGGTCCCAGATTGGTCCTGCCCTCAGCTTTCCGTTTCTGTCCTTATGGTAATAAGTACTGAACTGATAAGCATCAGCGTTTGCTGCCAGTTCATTTATAATCATGTAATCAACAAATGAAGGAATATCTATCACTGAAGGATAACCTGTCTCAAGTGACAAATCGCCTGTTGCTGCACTGATTCTAAGCTTCTCAAATTCAGACTGGATATAATAGTTCTGTTCGTATTTCACATTTTCAGGTTTAGGGAGCTCATGGATGAAATCCACATCGTTTATTCCCAAATAGCTTGACATTTCCCATGCTATCGGATCACCTCCTGTTGTCTTATCTGCTTTTGTTATATATCCACCGGTGACTCCGGGAAATGTGATATCTCCTGCTCCGATTTCATATACATCTACTCTGTCGATCCCTGATTTGATTTTTTCAAGAAGAATATAAAGTCCATTATACGATCCATTTATAACAACTTCGCAAAAGATTGTTCTGCTTGCATATTCACCAATCATCCGCGATAAATTGTAACTCAGGTAATTGCGGATAAGTGATGCATCGAATGCCATTGCATAAAGTATCCAGTCGTTATCATTTGGCAATCCAAGTAAACTAACATTGTTATTGGTAATGTTATCAGTCTTTTTTGTTGAAAATCCGTACTGTTTTTTCAGTACTGCCTGTGAGCTCGATCCTCTAATTTCAATATTTATCCTGCCGTTGTAATTTAAATAGGCTGGATCATTCTGATCAGTAAGGTAATTACGTGATCCTTCTCCCTTGTAAATAATTTTCATTGTGGCAAGAACCCTGGGATCGTCAGGTATTGCCACACCTCCATCAGTATTTATTATTACAATTGGAAGGTTGCTATCTGTAAAAACCTGGGAATAACTGGTATTACATAAAGAAAATAAGAAAAGAATAAAAGAAATGAATCGCTTCATTTAATCGCTTTAATTTGCCTTAAACTGCGTGGATAAAGATAATATTTATTTATTTCAACTAAATTTTGCTTTGCGAAGATGGGTATTCCAATTTTTTTATCTTTGGATTAAATCATAGTTCTGATTCAGTAGAGTCAATAAATAGTTCTTTTTTGTATTACCAAAAAAATCAGATAAATCCTTAAAGTAACTAATAACCATGGAAAACGAAAACAAACCAGCAACAAAAAGGCTTTATTCACTTGACGCTTTACGCGGTTTTGACATGTTCTGGATAATGGGCGGAGAAGGTATTTTTATCGCCCTTGCCACGCTTACAGGATGGCCAGTATTTGAATGGTGGGCAGGCCAGCTTGAACATGTGGAATGGCATGGTTTTCATTTTTATGATATGATCTTCCCCCTGTTCCTTTTTATTGCAGGGATATCGTTCCCATTCTCTATGACAAAGCGTACCGCTCTGAACGAAAGCCGCAAATCGATTTACAAACATGTTATAACCCGTGGCCTGATCCTTGTTCTGCTGGGTATAATTTATAATAATGCCGTGCGTTTTAATCTTGCCGAACTGCGTTACGGAAGTGTTCTCGGCCGTATTGGTCTTGCATGGATGTTTGCTGCTATAATCTTCATGAATACAAAGTTGTCATGGCGTATTGCCTGGTTCTGGGCGCTTCTGATAGGTTACTGGCTGCTACTTCTTTTCTTTCCTGCTCATGATCTTGGCTCGACAGATGCATTTTCAAGAGAAGGGAACCTGGCAAGTTATATCGACCGGTTAATAATGCCGGGGAAACTGTACCTTGGAAACCACGATCCTGAAGGATTGTTCAGTACAATCCCTGCAATTTCAACAGCGTTACTGGGGATGTTCACCGGTGAGTTCCTGCTCTCAAAGTACTTGAATGACAAGCCTTTACGTAAAGTTTTATATATGGTTCTTGCGGCTGTTGCCTTTATGGTAATCGGTAAGATATGGGATCTGAATTTCCCGATAAACAAAAATCTGTGGTCAAGCTCATTCGTCTGTTATGTCGGGGGACTAAGTCTTCTTCTCTTCTCTCTCTTTTACCTGGTTATCGATGTCTGGAACTTTAAAAAATGGGCATTCTTCTTTGTGGTCATAGGATTGAATCCGATAACCATTTACCTGGCTGGAAGGATAATCAATTTCAGGTCTGCCGCAAGGTTCTTCTTCGGGGGATTTAACAGCATCTTTCCTGAAAACTGGGCACCTCTGATCGATTCAATAGGTATTACGGCAGTAGGATGGGTATTTCTTTATATTCTTTATAAGAAGAAGATATTCCTTAGGGTGTAATGCAAACACACTTACTTTTGTGCAAAAGAAATCCCATCAAATTGATGAATGTTGGTGCAAAACCTGTTCTGCGACAATTTATTGACAATTACATCAATTATATCAACAAAACAGCATCGGCAACACTAGGAAATCAGACATTTACATCGAGTATATGGGTGATCACTATGATGCGAATTTTTTTAAATAGTTGACAGCTCCCTGAGGGTCAGGAGAGTAGAAGTCAGCTCCGATCATTTCACAATATTCCTGAGTAACAGGAGCTCCTCCAATCAGAATTTTTGAATCGGGGTACTTTTCTTTTACTGCAATCACGGTTTTTTTCATGTTTTCCATTGTAGTGGTAAGCAAAGCTGACATACCAATTGCAGCGGTCGGATTTTTGCTCAGTGCCTCTATGAATTTTTCTTCCCCTACATCTACACCAAGATCAATTACTTCCCAGCCTCCACCTTCTATCATCATAGAAACCAGGTTTTTACCAATATCATGCAAGTCTCCTGAAATAGTTCCTATAATGAATGTTCCTTTTCTTTTTGTTTCGCCAGACTTAAAAAATGGTTTAATATGGATCATCGCACCATGCATCGCTTTTGCTGACATTAACATTTGTGGTACATATATTTCATTTCTGCTAAACTTGTTCCCAACAATAGCCATAGCCGGAATCATTACATTTTCCAGAATTTCATGAGGCTTAATCCCCCTTTCAAGAGCCTTTTTTGTTAATTCATCAGCACCATCCTGATCTCTCATACTGGGCGGATAAGGGCATACTTTATTGATCTTCCCAAGTTCAATACATTGTGCTAGTCTACTCAGTAAATCGTTCATATTTAATAATATTTTCAGGTTAAATAATATCTCGATAAATTATTGCATGACTTCAAATCACTATAAGTGAAAGAAAATATTTACATCATTAATTAATATAAAATTTTATTCTCCGTCTTCGATAGTAATTTCCGACAATTTATATAATTGCTGGAATAATATTAAATATTATTTCTTCAATGTGTATACAGCTACTCCAAACATATAGAACCAACATGCTAACAGTATAGTCATTCCAATTGCTACATTGGTAATGTCACTTAATCCGCCAACAAGAAGCGGGATAATAGCTCCACCTGAAATAGCCATCATTATCAGTCCTGAAATCTCATTACTGCGAGTTGGAAATTTTTCAACACTAAGCGCAAAAACAAGTGGAAAAATATTGGCAATTGCAATACCGGTTATAAATACCAGGCCCCAGGCAATTAACTGTGACTTTATTAGCAGTAATACTCCAAATGCAATAATCCCAAGCACAGATGTCCAGATAAATAATTTGCGTGATGATAACCTGGTTAATATGATTGCGCCTGCAAAAGTACCAAGCAAGCGTCCGAAGAAATATACGCTTCGTCCCATTGTGGCAGCCTCGGGTTCAATGCCAAATTGCTTCATCAGAAACTGCCCTGAATTTGAATTAAATCCAACATCTATTCCTACTACCAGGAAGATAGAAAGAACCATAATCAGGATATAACCATTTCCAAGAAGTTTAAATGATGAAGAAAGAGTAGCCTTTATTTCTTCCTGTTTTGACTCTGCTATTTTCACTGCACTCAACCAAATTATTGAGAGAACTGTCACTACTCCAAATACCAGGTACATCAATTTCCAGTCTCCAAATTGAGAAGCCAGAACTGCAGCCAGGGGGGGCCCAATCATTGAGCCAATTGCTTTTACAAATTGTGAAAAGCTCAGAAAACTTGAAGCTCTGTTACCAGGAACAACATTTACTAAAAGAGGGTTTGCAGAGACCTGAATGATGGTGTTTCCAATTCCAAGAAATACAAAACCCAGAAGTACCATTGAAAAAGAATAAAAGATAAAGGGAATCAGCAAACCAAGTGCTGTCACTCCCATTCCAATATTCAGCATAAGACGTTTCCCGATCCTGGACTGCATGATCCCAATAGGGACAGACAATAAGAAGAACCATAAAAAAGTTACAGAAGGAATAAGTTGAGCAAGAGTATTAGAGAGTTGCATGTCTTCCTGTACCCGGTCAACACTTATCCCGACCAGATCAATGATGCTCATAACGAAAAATGTCATAAGCACTGGTGCTATTTTAGAAATATTCATTTTCTGTTCCATTACTGCATACTTTATTTAACTAATAATCTGCTATTCCCCCTATAATTTTAATTTTGTTCAAGAGTATTTCATCTCAAATATTTCATCAATAAAGTGTATAAATTATGGTGGAAGGTATAATATTTTGTTAACAAAGAAAAATATATTTTAACTTAATTCTAAATTGAAAATTATACC
>JBDRNO010000268.1:0-32217 GCA_043811005.1 Bacteroidota bacterium
TTTTTTGGAATTTTGAATTTTGGTAATTGGAATTTATTTGAAATTTGTTGATTGTGATTTGGTGCTTAATGAATTTTTAAACTATTGTATATCAATGTTTTAAGTCCTTAACTTAATGACATTGCCCTATACCCCTATACCTTTATCCCTATTTTACCTCTACAAACCTGACCTTCAACTTACCCCGAATATGACATTAAAGACCAGCACCCACATTAAAATTTCGTATAGGTAGCAGTAATATTTTCGTAGTTCACAAAATACTGGAATTCTATCGTTGTATGTTTGTTGGTAATAAATCCACTGCCTGAAACATTAAATCCATTGCCAACTATTTGCTGGGGAATGATTATTGAAGTGTTGTCTATTATTGCTTCAGCCTGAAACCCGATTCCAAGCTGATTAAAGTTATCAATCCACACTTTTGTACTGTTTGTTTGATGTTTTATTATTTCAACCTGGAAAGTATAGGTTAGGATCATGTTTTGGTCAAATTCTTCACACAGCCATAAGCCGATATAGTCATCCCTGGTTGCAGTTGTATCATCATCATTATCTTTTTTGCAGGAAGGGAGGAGCAACAGGCAGCTTAATATTATAAAATATAGAGCGGATATTGTGATTTTGATACCGTAATTTGAGATCAATGGACGGTGGATCCCGAGTGAACACACTACGGTGCAGGCGATGGATGGAGGCCGGGATTTAAAAAATTGTAATTTTTTAAAAGACATAGCTGTTACTGTTCTGGGTAACGTTTTTCAATTTTAATTAATAATAAATATTCAATATTTCTTATTTTAACCTTTCCACAATATCCAATCTAAATTTCCTGGCATAATCTTTTGCAACGTCATAACCTGCATCAGCGTGGCGGATAATGCCCAGTGCAGGGTCATTGCTCAAAACTCTTTTTAATCTTTTTTCCGCATCATCCGTGCCATCAGCAACAATAACCATACCGGCATGTATTGAGTATCCGATCCCCACTCCACCACCGTGATGTACTGAGACCCAGCTTGCCCCTCCGGCAGTATTGATGAGGGCGTTCAGAATGGGCCAGTCTGCAATGGCATCTGATCCGTCTTTCATGCCTTCGGTTTCGCGGTAGGGGGAAGCAACAGAGCCGGTATCCAGGTGATCCCTGCCAATAACGATAGGGGCTTTCACTTTACCTTGAGTGACGAGCTTATTGAATGCCAGGCCGGCTTTTTCCCTTTCACCAATCCCCAACCAGCAGATGCGGGAAGGCAAACCCTGAAAGGCGATTTTCTCCTGAGCCATTTTGATCCATCTTACAAGCCCCTTGTTTTTAGGAAACAGGTCTAATATCACCTTATCTGTTTCGTAAATATCCTGCGGATTACCCGAGAGGGCTGCCCATCTGAAGGGGCCTTTGCCTTCACAGAATAAGGGGCGAATATATGCAGGAACAAACCCGGGAAAATCAAAAGCGTTTTCAACGCCTCTCGCAAGAGCTTGTCCCCTTATGTTATTGCCATAATCAAAGGTGACAGCCCCCATTTTTTGCAATTCCAGCATTTGGTTCACGTGCCTGGCTATGGTATCAAATGATCTTTCAATGTATTCTTTTGGATTGCTTTCCCTAAGGGTTTTCGCTTCTTCTACTGTTAATTTTTCAGGATAATATCCATTAAGTTCATCATGTGCAGATGTTTGATCGGTCAAAATATCGGGTGTTATGTTTCTATCTATCAATCGTTGCAATAAATCAACCGCATTGCAGACAATACCTACAGAAAGAGCTTCTCCGGCTTCCTTTGCAACCAATGCTTTGTCAATCCCTTCATCAATATTGAGAGTTATCGCATCGATGTAGTTAGTGTCAAGCCGTTTCCGGATGCGCCATTCCTCCATTTCGGCAGCGAGGCAAACACCATGGTTCATTGTAATGGATAATGGCTGGGCACCGCCCATTCCACCCAAACCGGCAGTAACCGAGAGAGTGCCTTTTAATGTGCCTCCAAAATGTTGCCGTGCCGCTTCTCCGAAGGTTTCATAAGTTCCCTGTACGATGCCCTGTGAGCCGATGTAGATCCACGAACCAGCTGTCATCTGTCCATACATTATCAGTCCTTTTGCTTCCAGTTCCCTGAAATAGTCCCAGTTAGCCCAATGAGGAACCAGCATTGAGTTGGATATTACCACTCTCGGGGCATCCTTGTGAGTGGGTAAAATACCGACCGCCTTACCCGATTGTACGAGCAATGTTTCATCGTTCTCCAGATCTTTAAGAGCTTTTACGATGAGATGAAAGCACTCAGGATTGCGGGCTGCTTTGCCCGTTCCACCGTAAACGATAAGATCTTCAGGACGTTCACCAACTTCAGGGTCGAGGTTGTTGTGAAGCATTCTCAGTGCTGCTTCCTGTATCCATCCTTTGCAGTTGAGAGTTGTACCGGTTGGTGTCTGTATTTTGGAAATGTCGAGTTTGTTCATTGTATGATACTACACTAATTAAAATACTGTGATTTGAATTAAAGTAGACTTTCAGGAGGGAAATAATTTGGTGATGATATTAGATTGTTTTTATTTTGGTCTTAATGAAATTTAAAGGAGCTAATTATTCTTAATAATTATAGCTCGAATTATTATACCGGAAACTAATCCAATAACACTTCCTTTAATCACATTTTGTATTTTTATATTTTTAGCTGATGCTTTGAATCCCCTGATATAGATCTCTTCTTGCAAATAATTAGGATTAGAAACACTTTCTTTGCGCAATTTAGGATATATTAATCCCTCAATCATCACATAAGAAGCTGGAAATAACAGTGCATAAAAAGTTGGCACAAAAACACCTGCCGTAGCCCCCACGACAAAGCCATTAATAGTAGCAACCGGAGATTTGTAATTTTTCAGGGCATCCTGTTCTCCGTTTATATACATACTCATTTCACTGATAGAAAAATCATAAAGGTCTGAAGAATCCGGATGATAAAGAATTTTGGTTAACCTGTCTTCATATTGAATTGCAAAAACATCATTTTTATCAATATATAATTCTTTTGTCTTTTTTTTCTTTTGCTTTAGATATTTTATATCGTTTTGATTAATTTCCAGAACTTTCCCTTGAATCTCTTTCCCGCTCAACAATATTATATGATCTTGTGAAAAACTATCAAGGAATAAATAAGCCAGGACAACCAACAAAAGAGTTGTTTTTTTTATAAGCTGCATCATGAAATTGTTTATTGAGATAATTAATGTTGCAAAGCTAATTAAACGTATCGGAATTTACTCACTATTTTGTTTATTTTTTAAATGTGTTAGTGCCTGCATCCGCCAGAAAAATACTAATTAGTGTCTGTCTCTAAAGTCAAAGATTTTTAAAAATTTCAAATCTCAAATTTCAAATTTCAAATCTCAAAAAATGAACTATGAAGTATGAAAGAGACCTTGGTGAAAGATTGCTTCAGTTTGCTTTGGATGTTATTCTGTATCTTCTACGCATCCTTGCCTCTATCCTCAATAAATTATCTACCCTATTACTTTTTTTCATACCCTCTTTGTAATTTGAAATTTGTAATTTGATCCTGAACTTGTTTCAGGATGGGACTTTTTACTATTTTTATGACATTATGGACAAACACTAACTATATATCTTGTACAACCAATTTACGCAGTTATGTTCTTATATGTGATTTCGTAATTCCACAATCTGCAATCTATAATTAAAAGTACCCTTCCTTCTTCCTGTATTCCATAGCTGTATCGGAACGTTTATCATCATACCTTCCGCCTCTCTCAGTGACCCGTGAGGCAGCGACTTCCTCAACTATCTCCTTAACTGTTGATGCAGTCGAAATAACGGCACCCGTACAGGTCATGTCGCCTACCGTCCTGAACCGGATTTGCATATTTTCGGCTTTCTCTTCTTCCTTTAGAGGAACGTAATCCGATTTTGCCAGGATGGTACCGTCTCTTTTAAAACACATTCTTTTATGAGAAAAATATATTTTGGGGATCTCCAGGTTTTCCATCAGTATATACTGCCACACATCCATTTCTGTCCAGTTACTGATAGGGAACACTCTGAATTGTTCGCCCATATGTTTCCTGGCATTGAAAAGGTACCACAGTTCAGGGCGCTGGTTTTTAGGGTCCCATTGCCCGAACTCATCCCTGTGAGAAAAAAAGCGCTCCTTTGCCCTTGCCTTCTCTTCATCTCTTCTGCCACCACCTATTGCAGCGTCAAATTTATTTTCTTCTATGGTATCTAAAAGAGTTATGGTCTGCAGAACATTCCTGCTTGCATTGAAACCCTTCTCCTCAACAACCCTGCCTTTGTCAATAGAGTCCTGTACTTTACCTACCACCAGCTTCACCCCGAGCTTATTAACCAAATAGTCCCTGAACTCAAGTGTTTCGGGAAAGTTATGACCGGTGTCTATATGCAGCAAAGGAAACGGTATCTTTGCAGGGAAGAATGCCCTTCGCGAGAGATGGGCTAATACAATGGAATCCTTTCCGCCCGAGAACAAGAGCGTTGGCTTCTCAAACTGGGCTACTACCTCACGGATGACGAAGATGGATTCGGCTTCTAATTCCTTTAAATGATTTAAGTTATATGACCGCATTTGTTATTGATCAAATTTTATTTAAAAGTTCGCAAAGATATATAATTTATGTGTTAATATAAACCCTGACAGGGTTTGAAACCCTGTCAGGGTTTGAACCGGTTTTGAAAAACTCCATGCGATAGTATCGCTTCAAGCGATGCTGTCGCTTTCCGAACAAAAATTAATTTGCGGAAGTAAATGGTTTATTATTTTCTTTATACATTCCTCAACACTTAGTAAGCCTGTATTGACTTCAATATCCGGATTTTCCGGCGGCTCGAATGGTGCATTGACTCCTGTGAAATCTTTTATCTCTCCTCTCCTGGCTTTTTCATACAACCCTTTTTTATCCCTTTGCTCACAAACTTTAATGGGGGCATTCACAAAAACTTCAATGAAATCATCTTTTCCGATTATTTGTTTTGCCTGTTCCCTCATGCTTTTAGTTGGACTAACAAAACAGTTGATAGTAATAATCCCGCAGTTTAAAAAAAGCTTTGATATTTCTGCAACCCTTCTAATGTTCTCTGTCCTGTCCTCATCAGAAAAATCCAGGTTTTGATTAATCCCTGCTCTTATATTGTCCCCATCAAGTATCTGTGTTAAAAAGCCCTTTTTATGCAATTCTTTTTCTAATCCGGTTGCAAGGGTAGTTTTCCCGGAACCCGAAAGCCCGGTCATCCATATCACCTTTGAAAGCTGCTTCAGGAATGCTTCTTTATCGCTTCTTTGAAGTATCTCGCTAAAGGAAGGGAAGATATTTTTTTGTATTTTTTTCATATTCATGAAAACCGGGGGGCAAATTTAGTGAAATTGCAAGAAACCAGCATTATTATTTAATGAGTAAATATTACTATAAACTTCACGTACTGAAATACATTGTGCTATGCACTGTTGTGATAGTGAGTAGTGAGTGGGTGAAGAAGGTAAATAAGATTAAGACTTCCTACATCTTCGAGATTTAGGGAGGCTGAATCTACATATCATAATACACATTCCAAAGCGCTGTACGCAATCCCAGGTATATAAAATTTGTCATTCCCTTTTTTTGCAGGGAATTTTGAATCCTGTTGGATATGCCTGCCTCAACCCTCAGGTTTAAGCCGGGATCAATTAAATACGATATCCTAAGATCTGCATATATTATATCTGTCTTTGCTCCTTGGGCAACTGTGTTATTAAAATCCTGCTCACGGGGGGTTTTATAATCCAAAAAGATATTCCCTCCCCAGTTAGAGCCGGAAGTATCTGCTCCATAAACGGCATAGAGGAACTTGCCTTCAAATAACCAGTTCTTATAGCAGTATTTAAGGAATGATACGGATTCATAAAAATTCGCCCCTAAAGGATGCGCCAAAGGCTGACTAAAATGGGAATAATTCTGTAATGAAATTCCATGTGAATAGGTATATGGACGAACATAATTAAACTCTGTTTGAAAAGAAAGATTTTTAATTTTGAATAGATCGAATGATTTAAACCCTAATTGAAAACCATATTTATTTGCCCACCATCCGGATATAATGGTCGTGTCTTCGGGATTCAGCATTTTCTTGAAATCTGCCCTAATCTCTTTCAGGAAAAATTCGTCAAAAATTACCTGCCCGTAAATTTGTTGTTTTTTGGCTATTTTTATCTTTAGATTTAAACCCAATAGCGCGTTATCGGAAGATCCCAGCGAATACTCCACCGGGCGGTAAAATATGATGGGATTCAGATAATTTATATCATAGCCCCTTTCACCCGAACTATCTTCACCCTGCCAGATTATGGATTCGAACAGCCCGATATTCAATCTCTTTGTAATATTCCAGCTCAGGTAATGGAAAGTCCCGTATTTGAGATCGCCCCACCCCTCTCCTGCTTGTAGCGGGATATGAGAGTAAGGGGCTGAATTGCGGATGTCCCTGAAGGCGGTGAAGAGATTTACATATTTCAGCTTCCATACATTAGTTGAAATTTTAAAGAACGGATAATTATAAGAATTATCTGAAAGCAATAATGACCTGTAACCATCGCCCCAAAAATTCTTTCCCTGCCCCAACTGAAAGTTGAAATATTTAGAAGGGGAATACGACAGGTATCCTGAATAGATGCTGTAAGCATACCCTGATTTCGTATCATGGGCATATCCCTGCCCGGGAACAACATCATAATTTTGAATAACACTATCTATATGATCAGCAAATCCCGAATTACCTGCTATAAAACTTACCGAAAGAGAGAGTTTTTTGCCTATATCGCCATTTATTATGGCTCCGATTGATGTTTCAAATGTCTTATCACTGTTTGACAAGTCCATTCCGGGCTGAAGTGAAAACAAAGGTGATGCTTCAATATGTGATTTTGTTTCCTCTGTGCTGTCAATCTGTACGGCTCTTGATGCAAATGACGAATCCTTCCTGCAAGAGCGAAAACACCATTTAGCAACATGTGTGCCGGTATCTGGCTTTCCCCTTAAAAATCGCGGCAGGAGAGAATTCTGAACCGAATCAATATCTGTGCAATTGCTTACCCCGGATACTAAATACGGTTTCATTGAGGTATGGAAGCCGCAATTCTTCTCATTAAAAATACTTTCGTATGTGTTATGAACATCCTTATTTAACGGGAAATATGATGGCTGGGATTGTAATTGAAAATTGAAAATTAAAAATTGAAACTCAAATAATAATAAAATTAGAGGGATTTTTTTCACTTTGTTAAAAACGTAATGGTTCGTGAAAAATATAATAAATTGAATGTAACTGATTTATTTTCAATTTTTCAATGTAGAAATGCGCATGTTTGGGTATGTAGAGACGTTGCAACCTGCCCTGTCGCATGACGGGGTGCAACGTCTCTACCCCCTAATCAAACTTCTTCCTCATAAAAAAGGGGATTTGTGCTATTATTATTGTTGCACAACCAATAATCGTTAGTTGATAATTTGGTTCCAGTCCTTTGGAAAATACGGACAACAAAATGATAAAAATATTAACAATATATAATGTCAATGCGATCTTTCTTTGAGAAAAACCGATCTTAAGCAATCTGTGATGAATATGCTTATTATCGGGAATAAAGGGAGAATGCCCTCTCACTGTTCTGTTAATAAATATTCGCAATGTATCAAATAGGGGATATATCAATACGGCAATGGCAAAGACCGGCTTTGAGAGTCCCTTTAAAGTCTCCGGCAGGTCGTTGAAAGGAAATTCGATCACCTTCATTGTCAGGATGGAAATGATCAACCCAATAGTCAGCGCACCTGAATCGCCCATAAATATCTTGGCAGGATGAAAATTAAATATCAAAAACGCCAGCAGGGAACCGCCAAGAGTAAATGCCAAACATGCCAAGGTTTGGTCTCCTGCAAGATAAAACCATATTCCGAAAGCCACGCAAACTATAAAGCCAACACCACCTGCAAGCCCATCTATGCCATCAATTAAATTAAATGCATTTACAATAACAATATATGTAAACAGCGATAAAAAGATACTTGCCCATTCGGGTATCTCGCGGATACCAAATATCCCGTACATGCTTGTAAGACGGACATCCGCCATTAACACCAATATCAATCCCACAAGTATATGCCCGAATAATTTTTTAACCGGGGCTGTCCCGATTATATCATCCTTAACCCCAATAAAGAACAGTATTAATATTGTTGCTACAATGTATTTAAAATCAGCGCTGATCATCACTTTGCCTTCAAAATTTTCAGAAGGGAACCACAGCGCATAAGAAAACAGGGTAGCGGCAAATATGATAATCCCTCCAACTGAAGGAATGTTAATATTATGAAGCTTCCTCTTATCCCCTGGCTCATCATAAAGCCGCTTTAGTTCAGCTACCTTGATCAATGCAGGAGTAGAAAGTAAAACAACAAAAAAAGCGGTTATAAAAGCTGCTAAAATAAGATACATGAAAAACTTAAAATTTTAGGCAAAGGTATATAAATTCAATAATTAGTTCCTAAAAATCATAATAAACATTTGCTAAAGATGTTCTGAATCCTATGTAAACAAACTGGGTTTGCTTATTCCAATAAGAATTTTTTTCTGTCCTGTTGATAAAGCCAAGTACAACATTCATGTTTGTTTTCGGATTAATAATGTATCCCAATTTAAATTCCTGATATGCCAGGTTTGTCTTTTCGGGAGTTTCAGTTGAAGTTATTACTTCTTCGCCTGATCTGAAAATATCCTTACCCCAGTGATAATATCCTGAATCTTCTTCATATATGGCATAATTGAATTTCAACCGGACAAAGAAATCCCTCCAACTGTAATCCGCGAACGATACCAGTTCTGTAAAATTTGCACCCAGTGGATGAGCCAATGCCTGGTTGTAATGAGTATAACTTTGCGGAGGTGTTTGATGAGCATACGTGTAAGGTTGAACCTGGTTAAACTCAATTTGAAAGAAAAGGTTTTTAATTGTAAATAAATCAAAAGACTTTAATCCTAGCTGATAACCAAACTTATCGGATTTTACATCATCCAGCACAGCTTGTGAGTAAAAGGAAAAATTATCGGAAATCTTAAATTTTAAATTCACCCCGAACAATCCATTATTTTTCAATGAATCTGCTGCTTGCCAGATGATCCCTTCAAACAAGCCAATTTGGAGTCTCTTATGTGCGTTCCAGCTCAGGAAATGAAAACTTCCCGGTTTCCTTTGAAATCTGTCTTCTGAGGTTGGTGTCGTGGGTAACCTCACATTGAGGTTTTGCAAGGAAGTAACAAGGTTGATGAATTGTATTTTCCAAAAATTAACAGTTATCTTAAAAAACGGATAATTAAATGAATTGTCGGACAACAACAATGAACGATAGCCATCACCGATAAAATTCTTGTCATGACCAAGCTGAAAATTCATCCCGATATCCCCGGATGAAGGGGAATATGAAACATATCCAGAAGCCATTGCATAATCAAAGCCAGTAGTTTTAAATGATTTTGTTCTGCCCTGACCTGGAACAACGCCATACTCCCTGGTAAAATCATCAATATATGCAGGAAAAAATGCCTGGTTCTCATAAAAAGATGACATAAAAGAAACCTTTTTCCCAATGTTTCCCCTGAATATTATACCTCTGGTGTTTTTATAAAAATGCGTGGTATCTGCCCATAAGGATGTATCGGCAAGGTCCTTACCATACTCAAAGTTAAACAGCGGGTCAATGGTCAGGTAAAAATCATCGGCATCAATAATGATAAGGTTCTCTTCTTTTAATTTCCTGTACAGTAAAGAGCGTTTTATTTTTTTATCAAGCCGTTGGTTATCTAAGGAATCATTATTTACAGATTTATTGACCCATACCTGCAAATAGGGCTTGAAAGACGTGTGAAACTGCTTGTCTAAATGATTGAGGGGTTTTTCCAAATGCATGCCTGCATCCCTGTTTAAAGGAAGGTATTGTTGTTGGGCAAGTGAGCTGACAACTGGCAGGAACAGCAGGATGGGGATAAAAAAATAAAAGGATAAGGAAGTAAGATCCTGGGGCTTTATTATTGTTAACATGTTAACGATAATTCTATTTTAATGTCAAGTATAAAATGTCGGGTGTTTCCACCCGACATCACGCTTGCTGCCAGGTGTTTCCACCTGACATAAGGGTAGTTGTTGACACGATACCCGATGATGTAAATATGCCCCAGCTGACAGCAGTCAGCAGTCAGCCGGCAAAGGCAAGTGGGCAGTCACACCGATTCCCCCACTCTCCCACTCCCCGTTTCGTCCTTTTTTGATTTTTACACACTAACTACTTAAATGGTTCCCTCTCTTTAATATCTTCATATACTCTTTTAATTCCCTCTTCCAAATTGATTTTATGCTTCCATCCCAGTGAATGAAGCTTGCTTACATCTAAAAGTTTTCTCGGAGTGCCATCTGGTTTTGAAGCGTCAAATCTGATCTCTCCTTTGTAATCCGTTATCTCTTTTATAACAAAAGCAAGGTCTTTAATGAAAATATCCTCACCCATTCCGATATTAATTATTTCTGGTTGGTTGTAGTTCAGCATCAGGAACAAGCAGGCATCAGCCATATCATCAACATATAAAAATTCCCTTTTCGGGCTGCCTGTACCCCAAACTTCAACAAAAGGGCGGTTTTCAACCTTTGCTGTATGGAATTTACGCAGCAATGCAGGTAAAACATGTGAATTTTCCAAATCGTAATTATCATTAGGGCCAAATAGATTTGTAGGCATTACAGAAATAAAATTACACCCGTACTGGCTTCTGTACGCTTCACACATTTTGATCCCTGCAATTTTCGCTATTGCATAGGGCTCGTTGGTTGGCTCAAGGGTATCTGTTAGAAGGTATTCCTCTTTTAACGGCTGTGGCGCTAATTTGGGATAAATGCAGGTTGAACCGAGAAACATCAGCTTCTTCACACCGTTCTTATATGAAAAGTGAAGAATGTTAGATTGAATCATTAAATTGTCATATATAAACTCGGCACGGTAAGTATTATTGGCTTGAATGCCCCCTACTCTTGCTGCTGCGAGGAAAACATATTCCGGTCGTTCGGTATTGAAAAATTCCATTGTTCCCTTTTGTTCCCTCAGGTCCAATTCGCCCTCGTCTCTTAAAACGAAATTGTCATATCCTTCGGTTCTAAGCTTCCTGAGAATTGCCGAACCGACCATGCCGGTGTGTCCTGCGATATATATCTTGCTGTTATTATTCATAAAAACTCATAATCTTATGACCACCTTCGAGCAAATATTGATCTCTTTTGAACAGTTCCAAGTCGCTAGCGACCATTTCTTTTACCATATTTTCCAATGTATATTTCGGGTTCCATCCTAATTTATTATTAGCTTTTGAAGCATCCCCCAAAAGGTGATCAACTTCTGTCGGTCTGAAATATCTGTGATCAATTTCCACTATTACTTTGCCGGTATCGGCATCAATTCCCTTTTCATCTATTCCTTCGCCTTCCCATTTTATTTTAATACCTGCCTCCTTAAAAGCCATATCTGTAAATTCTTTGACTGATCTGGATTTGCCTGTTGCTAAAACATAATCATCCGGTTCATCTTCCTGAAGCATAAGCCACATCCCTTCTACATAATCCTTTGCATGTCCCCAGTCTCTTTTAGCCTCGAGATTACCTAAATATATTTTTTTCTGAAGCCCTAACTTTATCCTTGCTGCTGCCCTCGTGATCTTTCTGGTAACAAATGTTTCCCCTCTGACGGGACTTTCGTGGTTGAACAAAATCCCATTACATGCAAATATATTATATGCTTCCCGATAATTTCTAGTAATCCAGTAGGCATACACCTTGGCTGCTCCATAAGGACTTCTCGGGTAAAAAGGTGTGGTCTCGGTTTGTGGTATCTCCCGCGCATTCCCATACATTTCTGATGTTGATGCCTGGTAAAACCTGGTTTTCTCTTCAAGGTGAAGGATGCGTATTGCCTCAAGCAGTCTAAGCGTTCCCAGCGCATCAGAGTTCGCAGTATATTCGGGAGTTTCAAATGACACCTTCACATGAGACTGGGCTGCCAGGTTATATATCTCGTCTGGCTGTGTGTCCTGGATGATCCTTATCAGGTTGGTTGAGTCGGTGAGGTCTCCATAATGCAAGTGGAAATTTATCTTTTCTTCATGCGGGTCTTTATATAAATGGTCAATCCTGTCGGTGTTCAACAAAGAACTCCTCCTTTTAATACCGTGAACTTCATAGCCCTTATTAAGAAGAAACTCAGCCAGGTATGCGCCATCCTGTCCTGTAATTCCGGTGATTAATGCAATTTTAGTCATTTTTTTTATAGTTATAAGGTTGAATCCACTCTAATAAGTCATTTTTGCCGTTCGGCTGAGCTCACGCCGAAGCCACAAAATCACTAAAACACAAAATTTCACTAAAAATAAACTTTGCGTCCTTTGCGAGCTTTGCGAGAGATATAATTAATTTCTTGTTTGGTTCTGGCTCGTCCAGCTTATGTATTATCTAACTATATTCAACTTCTTTACTTTCCTGAACACTTTATTTAAATTAGTTGAAATTGCACTTAACTCACAGAAATATATTCCAGAAGAAGATCCTGCTGCATCCCATGAAATTTCATAATTCCCGGCTTGCTGTTCCTGTGCAACAAATTCTTCAATTTTATTTCCTAATGAATTATATATAGAGATATTTACTTTACATTGAAAAGGTAATGAATAGTTAATAGTAGTATTATAGCTAAAAGGATTGGGATATATATCAATCCTATTCTCTCTATTTGCTTCGGGTATTCCCGTTATTGTACCGACAGTAGCCATAGCGGTTGTTGTGCTTCCGCTGCTATCAGTTATCGTGACGGTATAGGTCCCTGGACATAAACTGTCTGCCATGGCAGTTGTTTGGTCAGGTGTATCATCCCACAAATAAGTTAATGGAGTATCTCCTCCGCAAACAGAAACCGTTGCGGTTCCATCACAATTTCCAAAGGTGGCATCAGATGTTGTCGTAGTTGCCAGCAGGACAACCGTACTATCTAAAGCAAGACATGCAAGGGTTGCCATGGCAAGTTTGGAAACCTTTTCATAATACGGGATATTAAAAAAAACTGTTAAATCCTGATAAGAATGATAATAGGTATTAAAGTCGTCTGAGTAATCTTCGGTTAATCCAATTGCGCTATACTGTTGCCACCAAAAAGATGCGTGGTCGCTTTGAAATGTTCCGGGATTTTGCACTACTATATTCAGCCCTATGTTATAGGTTGAATTAACACTATTCATTATGTCTTTCAGTTGCAAGGAATTTCCAACAGGGAAAGTATGAATATAAGCCAAACTATCGTTATCCGAATCCCATGCGATCATATCCAAATTTATTACACCCATAATTGAGTCATCATTAGCGACAGCTTGTACCGCAAATTCACCGCTTCCGACTAATCCCTGTTCTTCTTCATCCCATAAAGCATAAACAATTGTATAGGGAAAGCTGTACCTGCTTAATATGCGTGCTGCCTCAATAACTGCTGCCGTCCCGCTTGCATTATCATCTGCACCGGGCGCTAATGAACTTTCCGGCATATCATCATAATGGGCGCAAATGATATATTTTTTATTTGGATAAACCGAACCTGTTTGAACTGCAAAAATATTCTTCCCGCTTGCGCTAAATTGCTGAGAATCTGGTTGTAAACTATAACTGCTTAATTTTTGTTTGATATAGATAAAAGCCAACTCATTTCCCGGTTCATCTTTGTGCCGTGAAGGAATAATTCGAGATACACCATTTATTACTGTTGGAATTTTCCCGGATAATTCCTCTACAAAATACATAATAGAATCAATTCTTACATTATTCAAAATGCATTGAATTGTTGAATTTTGAGCAACTGAAATGTTTGTTATACAAATTACAGATAACAGTAAAATGATGTTTTTCATTTTTATATCATGTTTTCGTGATTGAAAGAACATAGTTATACAAATTAATTTATTGTAGCCACGAATTTACACTAAAAATTTTTAAAAAATTAGTGGCAAAACATTTCACCCTCCAGCTGGCGGGTGATCAGCCTTTGGCTGAGAAATTCCGATAATATTAATAAAATCCTTTGGACTTTCTGGTTAGTTATTTATTTAATGCAATTGAACAATCGAACAATCGAACAATCGAACCATACAACCATTGACAACTTGTATTTATGAATTTCCCTTAATCTTATGTGAATAATAATTTTTTTTACGGGTAACTATAAACCACCCGTTTACCAAATTCTCCCTGTTATACAACATAACCTCACCTGATTCGTGCATTAACACCTGCCCCCCTGCTTCCTCGACAATTGCCTGCCCGGCTGCCGTATCCCATTCCATGGTAGGGGCAAATCTCGGGTAAACATCTGCTTTTCCTTCTGCTACAAGGCATAATTTTAATGCACTCCCCGCTGAAATTATATCAATATCCCCCTTTTCTTCCTGTAATTCATTAATATATGCTTGTGTTTGTTCAGACATGTGCGAACGGCTGGCAATAATAGTAAATTTCGTTGTTTTTGTTGCTAAAGGCAGTGACTCTGCTTTTAGAATCAATTCTTCAACATTTTCGAACTCCGAACTCCGAACCCCGAACTCAGAAATTTTAAAAGCCCCCATTTCTTTACAGGCAAAATATAAAATATCTTTAACAGGTTCATATATCACCCCTATTACCGGCTTATGATCATGTATTAATGCGATATTAACAGTAAACTCACCGTTTCTTTTAATAAATTCCTTAGTGCCGTCAAGCGGGTCAACCAACCAGAAATACTGCCAGTTCTTCCTGTCCCGATAAGAAATATCTTTACCTTCTTCGCTTAATACCGGTAACTTCGTTCCGGATAACTCGTTTACGATTATTGTGTGGGCATTTTTATCAGCAATTGTAAGAGGGGAATTATCCGGCTTATACTCAACTCCACCAGCAAACACTTGGTTTGATTCATAAACCTTTAATATAGCCTTCCCTGCTTTTTGTGATGCAATAATAGCTTTTATCAACAGGTTTTTTATTTGAGAATCACTCATTGATAGTTCCCCATTTTATTCTCAGCCAAACCCTTTCATGGATGTAGTATATTAAAATTTTAATGCCCATCTCTGCAAGACCTATTTCAACAGCTATAAGGGGTTCTCCGGTAATAATGTAAGCAATAACCGTGGTGGTTATTGTTGCTATGCATCTCCATACAATTCCTTTTGCAATACTTCTGATATGAGTTTGTTTCATGTCTTTCAGTTTATTAAAAAATACAACTTCGTAATTTTAGCAAAAAATGTTATTACTTAAAACTGTGTAAAGTAAAAATATGAGAAAGTTACTGGTTGCTGGTATCGATTACTTCACAATAGCATTAGCAAAAAAAACCAGAAGCCAGTGGCCAGAATCTGATTATTAAATACTAAAAAGTTAAATTCAAAAATAAATGTTACTAAAATATTGTAATTCCGATACATTTAAATTGCTGCCTTAAACTGCTCCAAAAACCTGACATCATTTTCAAAGAACAACCTGATATCATCAATGCCGTACTTGAGCATGGCAGGACGTTCAATGCCTAAGCCAAAAGCATAACCGGTGTATTTATCACTGTCAATTTTGCAGTTTTCAAGCACAGTAGGGTCTACCATTCCGCAACCCAATATCTCTACCCAACCACTGTATTTACAAACAGGACATCCATTGCCCCTGCATATAACACAGGAAATATCCATTTCTGCGGATGGTTCCGTAAAGGGAAAGTAGGAAGGGCGGAAGCGTATTTTTGTATCACCGCCATACATTTCACGGGCAAAATAATAGAGAGTTTGTTTCAGGTCAACAAAGGAAACGCCTTCATCTACATAAAGCCCTTCTACCTGGTGAAAAATACAATGTGACCGGGCTGAGATCGTTTCATTCCTGTATACTCTACCCGGACAGATGATCCTTATTGGGGGCATGGAGTTTCCCATTACTCTTATTTGCTGAGGAGAAGTATGTGTTCGTAATAAGATATCCGGATCCTTTTCAAAGAAAAATGTATCCTGCATATCTCTTGCAGGATGATCTTCAGGTATGTTCAATGCGGAAAAGTTATACCAGTCATTCTCAATCTCAGGGCCCTCGGAAATAGTAAAACCTATCCGTTCAAATATCTCTATCATCTCCTTCCTAATAATAGAAACTGGGTGACGGGCGCCTAAACCAACCGGTTCGGCAGGTCGGGTTAAATCTATAACGCTCTTGCTTTCGGGTTTTGCGCTTTCAAGGGTTTCTTTTATCGAATTGACCTTTTCCTCAGCCCTTTTTTTAAGCTCATTTATCACCTGCCCAAACTCCTTGCGCTGTTCCGGATCAATTTCTTTTAACCCGGTAAAAAGCTCCCTGATAATACCTTTTTTGCCCAAAAACCTGATGCGAAAATCTTCTAACGCTGCCTTTTCCCCGGTATCAAAAGATTGAATTTCTTCTAATATCCTGTATGTTTTTTCTTTTGACATAAATCATTAATCAACAACAGTAACAGTCATTTTAATCTCTTTGACTGGACTTTCTCTTTCAACTTCAACTTCAGCAATTTTGTCAACAACCTCCAAGCCCTCAATAACTTCGCCAAATACCGTATAATTTCCATCTAAGTGAGGAGCACCGCCAATAGTACTGCAAGCTTTACGTTGTTCCTCTGAAAAGATAATTCCAGACCGCTTTGATAAAACATCCAAATCGGCATTTGAAAACTTTCTTCCATGAACAATATAAAACTGGGAGCCGGAAGATTTTTTCTCCGGATTTATATTATCACCCATTCTTGCAGCTGCCACAGCACCTTTTTTATGAAAATATTTTGGAACTATCTCTGCTGGGATGAGTTCTCCAATACTCCCTCCTCCGTTCGTTCCGGGTGTCCCTCCTCCCTGTATCATAAAGTCAATAATTACCCTGTGGAAGATGGAACCATCTAATTTCCCGCCTGAAGCCAATTTAATGAAATTATCCCTGTGCAAAGGGGTTTCATTGTACAACTGTATTTTAATATCTCCGTATTCGGTGCTGATCTGCACAATCCTTTCTTTTTCTTTTGCCTTCTTTTGTGCATACACGGAAGGAAATATTGTAATAACTGCTATATTTGCAATTAAAAATGACAACAAAATCTTTTTCATAACGTATAAGTTTATGATTAATAAGAACTTAACTTTGTAATTTAATTTAAAAAAGTAATTATATAGAATTAAATTAAGTATAAATAAAATAATGTTGCTGGGTACTGGCCTTTCCCTGCCAAAGCAGGCTACGGCCTGCGAAGGCTGGTTACTGGGCACCGGGTGGTATGTACCGGTTACAGAATCTGAGTATAAAACCAACAACCCAGAACCTGATTATTAAATGTAAAAACCACAAAATACCGGTATCTCAGGTTAAAATATTGAAATTCCGATACAATAAATTATGCGGACAATATTAAATAAATAAATGTAAATTATCAAATATTTACCTTAACATATAAAACATTAGCAATCATGAGCAAATATATAACCTTATTAGTTATTATCCTTTTGCTTGTTTTATGTTTCCCTTTTTGTAATAAAGAAGAAAAGGGAGCAAGCGTGGTCGTAACAGTTGTAACATTCATTAATTCCGCAGAGGAAAAAGTTGAAGATGCAACTGTAAGGGTATATTGTACAGAACCGGGATGTATTATAGATGACACAAAAAAAACCAATGCTTATGGAGAATCAGCTCATGCTTTCGATCATGAAGCTGTTCTGGCTATTGAAACAATTAAAGTGGTCCCTTTTGATACCCTGTATGGTACAGGAATTGCCGATCTGGTTAAAGGTAAAACCATTGCTGTAAGAGTTGAGATAAAATAAACCTTTAGGCTCTTATTAATTACATTTAGCGATAATGAGCTATCTAGACATAATATTATACATCCCTTTATTATGGGGTATTTATAAGGGATTCACAAAGGGA
The DNA here is from genome assembly GCA_043811005.1 of Bacteroidota bacterium. GTDB lineage: Bacteria > Bacteroidota > Bacteroidia > NORP154 > NORP154 > JBDRNO01. The sequence goes on from JBDRNO010000268.1 coordinate 18,045, forward strand.
TTCATCATCCAGGCAGCTTCATTGGTCGCATTGGTCCTCGGTATCTATGGAGGCATTAAATTTTCATATATAGTATCTGAATATATACAACGCTATTTTGAAATAAGCTCAAATTATCTCCCTATTGTTTCATTTGCCATAACGTTTTTGATCATTGTTATTGCTATACATTTCCTGGCTAAGTTGCTGGCAAAGTTTATTGATATGGTCGCTTTGGGATTCATTAATAAGCTGTTTGGCGCTATCTTCGGAATGCTGAAAACTGCCTTCATACTTAGCGTTATTCTTGTAATAATAAATATAGCCGATGAAAAATTGAAGTTTATCCCGCCTGCAGAAAAAAACAATTCAGTATTGTATAATCCAATCTCGAAATTAGTTCCAACAATTATTCCAGGTGTAAAGGAATTGGTTAATTGGTGAATTCAGGAATCTAGGTTTTTCCAAGGTATGGCTTGGAAAAAAAACGCCCACTTTGTTGGAAGGAAAAAACTAAAAAAATCCGAAGCAATTTGACATCAACAAAATTATCGTTAGAAAATAATAAATTTTTGTAACGAATCAGTTCTATTGATAAAGTTCTATTTTATTGAATAATGAACATTTGAACAATCGAATGATGAATAATGAATTTTTAAGTGCCTAATATCGCCTTTATCCCCGGCAGCTCTTTCCCCTCCATATATTCCAGTAAAGCGCCTCCACCGGTAGAGACATAGCTGACATTATCAGCTAAGCCGTATTTGTTAATTGCAGCCACTGTATCACCCCCGCCAATTAGTGAGAAAGAGCCGCCTTTTGTCGCTTTTACAACTGCCCTGGCAATATGCTTTGTTCCCTGTTCGTAGTTTGACATCTCAAAAACGCCCATGGGCCCGTTCCATAAAATAGTCCTTGAACGCAAGATCACATCAGCAAACATCTCGCAACTATCCTTGCCAATATCTAATCCCATCCAACCATCCGGAATATTGCCAGTTAAAGATGTATTTACATTTGCATCATTTGAAAAAGCATCTGCAATCACTGCATCAGAAGGCAGGTAGAATCTTATCCCTTTTTGTTTAGCTCTATCAATAATGTTTCGTGCCAAATCTAAACTTTCGTCCTCAACAATTGAGTTCCCAATATTTCCCCCAAGCGCTTTTGTAAAAGTATATGCCATACCCCCGCCAATGATCATGTTGTCAACCTTAGTCATCAAATTATTGATAACCTCTATTTTGCCTGATACTTTGGCTCCTCCTAAGATTGCAGTGAACGGATGTTCGGTATTATTCAGTACATTGTCAATATTCTTAAGTTCATTTGTTATCAAATAGCCGAACATCTTATTCTCCGGAAAAAATTTTGCCACTATGGTTGTAGAGGCATGTGCCCTGTGTGCAGTTCCAAAAGCATCATTTATATATATACCTTGCTGCCCGGAGTTATCTTCAGCAGGGGTTGTCAACGATGCTAATTGCCTTGCAAAATCTTCATCGCCTTTTTTCTCTTCCTTATGAAAGCGCAGGTTTTCCAATAAAAGAACCTCGCGATGCCCGAGATTCAATGCGCTGTTTTTTGCCGGTTCACCAATGCAATCATCAGCAAAGTGTACTTTGGCATTTAACAATTCCGATAAGCGGGGAATAATATGTTTTAAAGAAAATTTTTCTTCATACCCCCCTTTCGGGCGTCCTAAATGTGACATTAAGATCACAGAACCGCCATCACCGAGAACTTTATTAATAGTTGGCAATGCCGCTCTTATCCTGGTATCGTCCGTAATATGAAAGCTTTCGTCCAGGGGTACATTAAAATCTACCCTGATCAGAACCTTCATGCCGGAAAAATTAAATTTGTCAATTGTGTTCATTTTAAAAAATTTATTAATTACTACATTTTCATTCTATAAATAAAATTATATTAATGGTACAAAATTAAATTTTAATTTTGTATTAAATTTTTTAAAATTTAATATGCTATTTAAAGAAGTCATTGGTCAGCAATCAACAAAAGAACAGCTTATTCAGACAGTAAAAGACAACAGGATAAGCCATGCACAGCTATTTTTAGGGCCGGAAGGATCAGGCAACCTGCCTATGGCAATTGCTTACGCTCAATATATCTCCTGTGAGAAAAGAGGGGATGAGGATTCATGTGGTATATGCCCTTCATGCTATAAGTATAACAAATTAGCACACCCTGATCTGCATTTCATCTACCCTGTAGCCACTACAAAAGAAGTTCCTAAAGATCCCACAAGTGCAAAATTCTCGGATAAATGGCGCCAGGCAATTAGCGAAAATCCCTATTTGAATCTTAACCAATGGTATAACCAAATTGATATAGCAAATAAACAGGGAATTATTAATGCTGAAGATTGTAATGAAATAATCAAAAAATTAAGCTTAAAAACGTATGAATCCGAATTTAAGGTAATGATTATATGGAAGCCCGAAAGACTATATCACGCTGCTGCACCCAAATTATTAAAAATCCTTGAAGAACCCCCACAAAAAACCCTGTTCCTGCTTGTTGCCGAAAATCAGGATCAGATCATTAAAACTATCCTGTCGCGTACACAATTGGTAAAGTTCAGAAAAATTTATGACCAGGATTTACAAAGGGAAATGACAACAAAATTCTCCCTGTCCGAAGAAGAAACAGGAAAATCGTTCATTTAGCTTATGGCAATTATAACGAAGCTTTAAGATTATTAAAGGAAAGTGAAAACGAAATATATCACTCCAAAACATTTCAAAAATGGATGCGAATGTGTTTTAAAAAAGATATTTTGAAAATTGTGAGTTGGATTGATGATATCTCTAAAATAGGAAGAGAGAAACAAAAAACTTTCCTGGCTTACAGCTTGCGTATTGTCAGAGAAAGCTTAATGCTAAATTACGGTGATGATAAACTGGTTCGCCTTGACGGGGAAGAGCTTGCTTTTACCCGGAATTTTGCACCCTTTGTGAACGCCTCTAATTGTATACAACTTACAGAAGAACTGAACAAAGCTTATTTGCATATTGAACGTAATATTAATCCAAAAATATTATTCCTGGATCTTTCCTTACAAATATGCAAGATGTTGAAAAAATAATTTTTTTTGTTTTATTTGAAAATCTTGTGTTATCTTGCCGTGTTTTTTTCCGAAAATTATTTAATGAGTTAATTCTTAACAAAAAAAATTATTCATGAAAAAGTCAGCAGTTCAATCATCAAATCCTGCAAGGGCAAAGCAGGTTTGGCTAACACCTAAAAAACTACTTATCCCGGCATTTGTTTTGTATGCTTTATTTACCGTAGCTATATCTCATGCTCAATACTGTCCTACTGGCTATACATCAGGTACCACTTCAGGAGACTTTATTGATGGAGTACAAATGAAAGGTATAAATAATTTCCCAACCGGTTCTCAGGGCGGGCCTGAATATAATGACTATACCTTTTTAGTTGTAGACTTAGTACAAGGCATGCAAGATACTATCTTCATAACTAGTGGGCTCGCAATGAATGACTATTACGCTGTTTGGATAGATTATGATCAAAATGGTGTATTCAATGAACCTGTTGAAAAAATCGGAGAAGTTCAAATAATCAATTCATATACAACAGCATTTATTTCATTTACTGTACCATCCTCCGGTGTATTATTTGGCATTACAAGGATGAGGGTTAGATGTTATAACGTACCTGATGTGGGGCCTTGTAATATTGCCGATTATGGTGAAACCGAGGATTACACTGTTAACATTTTTGCCGAACACTGTGGCAATTTTATCCTGGATTCTACCGAAACCGGTGTTGACTGCGGTGGGCCTGATTGCCCCCCATGCGGAGGCCCCTGCATTGCTGATTTTAGTTTCTTTACCGATACGACTTTGACCGTTCAATTCAACGATTCTTCAATAAATGCTTTTTACTGGTGGTGGGATTTTGATGATGGTACTGAAGATAGCATCTCATCAAACCCGGTTCATACATATCTTTCACCGGGAACCTACAATGTTTGCTTATGGATTGATGATTCTGCTTCCTGTTCTGACAGTATTTGTAAATCCGTTACAGTCCCAGCCGGTCCTTCATATTGCATTCCTGATTATACAAGTGGTACTTCCTTAGGAGACTTTATTGATGGAGTTCAGTTAAAAGACATTGATAATACACTTACTGGCGGACCAGGCGGACCCGAATATAATGATTATACTTCTATGGGGACGGACCTATTTAGGGGTATGCCCGATACGGTGTTTATAACCAGCGGAAGCAATGGAAATAATTACTATTCTGTCTGGATAGATTTCGACCAAAATAATGTCTTTGATGAGCCGGCTGAAAAAATAGGGGAAGTTCAAATAACAGGCGCCTTACAAACAGTGGATATCGCATTTACTGTTCCCGGAGGTGCAATGTTTGGTCCTACCAGAATGAGAGTGAGATGCTCTGAAATAAATAGCGTTTTGCCATGTGCCTCTTCCACTTATGGTGAAACCGAGGATTATACAGTGAAAATAATAGCACAGCACTGCGGTAACCTTATTCAGGATTCTACCGAAACCGGTATTGACTGCGGAGGCCCTGACTGCCCGCCTTGCGGAATCCCTTGTAATGCTGATTTTAGCTTCTTTACTGACACCAACTTGACCGTTCAGTTCAGCGATTCTTCAATAAATGCTTTTTACTGGTGGTGGGATTTTGGTGATGGTGCAGAGGATAGTATTTCCGCAAATCCTATTCATACATATCTAAGTCCCGGCACATATAATGTTTGCCTTTGGATTGATGATACCGCTTTCTGTTCCGACAGTATTTGCAAATCAGTTACTGTCCCTGCCGGGCCTTCATATTGTATCCCTGCTTATACAACAGGCACTACTTCAGGCGACTTTATTGATGGTGTGGAACTTACTAATTTATTTAATAAACCTACCGGCTCAACTGGTGGTCCTAATTATAACGACTACATGTCTATGCTTGCTGAACTGATGCCTAATTCCCAGGATACCGTGTTTATTACCGGAGGATCATCAACAGGCGATTATTACAAGGTTTGGATTGATTATGACCAGAACGGAATATTTAATGACCCGGGTACCGAAGTAGTAGGAGAAGGTCAAATATTTACTTCTTATGGTATATTACAGCTTCCCTTTATTGTTTCCACCGGATATCCAACCGGCCCTACGAGAATGAGGGTGAGGTGCTCTGACGCACCTGTAGGTCCATGTGACACTGCAACTTTTGGTGAAACCGAAGATTATACAATAAATATGTTGGCAGAACATTGCGGTAATTTTATCCAGGATTCAACCGAAACAGGTGTTGACTGCGGTGGCCCGGATTGCCCCCCATGTCCGTGCATGGCTGACTTTGGCTATGAATTTGATACTTTAACTACTGTTTCCTTTTTTGATTCATCTTCTGCCCCGGGAGCCATTATGAGCTGGTACTGGGATTTTGGCGATGGAAATACTGATTCCATTGCCAATCCTGTTCATGTCTTTCCTGATACAGGCATGTATTTTGTTTGTTTAATAATTATTGACGATGGCGGTTGTTCTGATTCATTATGCTATTGGGTTGATGTTGGTACTGGCGAGCCCTCCTGTAAAGCAAATTTTGGCTTCTTTGCCGATTCAACATTAACCGTTCAATTCTCCGATTCTTCGGTTAGTGCCTATTATAGGTATTGGGATTTTGATGACGGAAATGTTGATAGTATTTCTGTCAATCCCGTTCATACTTATGCCGCACCCGGCATTTATTATGTTTGCCTGTTTATTGATGATAGCGCATATACTTGTTTTGATAGTATCTGTAAAACATTTCAGGTTCCTGTTCCTCCTCCTCATTGTATGGATAGCGTTCAGAACTATGATGAAACAGGTATTGACTGTGGCGGCATGGATTGTCTGCCCTGTCCGGGCACACTTTTTGCCGACTTCAACTGGAACTATATATGTTTGGGTGATTCTACAGAATTCTGGAGTATATCAGGCGGACCATACCCCATTGTGTCTTGGGAATGGGATTTTAACGAAGATGCAGTTACTGATGCAACAGTACCGGAACCAACCTATGTATTTCCCGACACATTACTTTACAATGTCCGGCTGATAGTAACAGATTCTGTCGGTGATAAGGATACGGTAATTCATGGAGTGAAGATCAACGAATGTCCCCAGCCCTGTGAATCCGACTGGAACTGGTGGTCTGATACAACAACCGCTTACTTTACCAATTCATCTATGGGTGCAAACTACTGGGCATGGGATTTTAACAACGATAGTATTACTGATGCCAGTATTCCTAATCCATCATATAATTTTGGCGGCTCAGGTGCCTACTGGGTCTGCTTAACTATATGGAATAATGATAGTAGTTGTTCTGATACATGGTGCGATAGTGTATTTGTTGGTGGAGGACCTGTATGTTATTCCGATTGGTATTATAATTCTGATTCTACAACTGCTTACTTTAGTAATATGTCACCAGGCGCTAACTACTGGGCATGGGATTTTAACAACGATGGTACAACAGATGCAACAAATCCCAACCCTGTATGGAACTTTGGAGCACCGGGTGTCTATTGGGTCTGCCTGTATATATGGAATAATGACAGTATCTGTACCGATACCTGGTGCGATAGTGTATATGTTGGAGTTATGCCTCCTTGCTATTCAGATTGGGGCTATTCTTCTGATACCTCTACAGCATACTTCACCGATATGTCTATGGATGTAGCGTACTGGGCATGGGATTTCAATAACGATGGCATTACTGATAAAACCAATCCTAACCCGGTATGGAATTTCGGGGGACCCGGCAATTACTGGGTATGCTTAACTATATGGAATGCCGACAGCACTTGTTCAGATACATGGTGCGATATGGTTGATGTCGGAACCGGAGGACCACAATGTGAATCCGACTGGTATTACACATCAGACACCACAAACAAAGTATACTTTACTAATTTGTCAACCGGCATAACGCCTATAACATGGTTATGGGATTTTGGTGATTCTACTACCTCAACGGCAAAGAACCCCGTGCATCCATATTCTGTTCCCGGCACTTACTGGGTGTGCCTGACCATGACCGATGTCAACGGATGCACGGATACATGGTGCAACCAGGTTAATGTTGGCGTTACTGCCCAATGTAATGCCGACTGGTATTATTGGACAGACACAAACAAAACGGCTTACTTTACCAATGTGTCTTCCGGAGCAACTCCCATAAGCTATTTATGGGAGTTTGGCGATTCTACATCCTCAACAGCTTACAGCCCGGTGCACAATTACGCTTTAGCGGGCTCTTATTGGGCTTGTCTTACAATCACTGATGCTAACGGCTGTACTTCTACCTACTGCGATATAGTTGATGTTGGAGTTGGCACACAATGCGGTGCCGATTGGAATTACTGGGCTGATACTTCTAAAACAGCATACTTTACAGATATGTCTACCGGCAATGTCATTGACTGGTATTGGGAATTTGATGACTCTGTCACATCAAATATCAAAAATCCCGTTCATACTTACTCTGCAAATGGCTCATACTGGGTATGTTTGACGATCACTACAGCAGATTCATGTACCGACACATGGTGCCGGGTTGTTAACATAGGTAATGTTCAGTTCTGTAATGCAGACTTTAATTTGTGGAAGGATACAACAAAAACCGTTTATTTCAACGACCTTTCAACAGGCGCTATAACCGACTGGTTCTGGGATTTCGGTGATGGCGATACTTCTGTTGTCCAAAACCCTTCACACACTTACTCGGCAGCAGGAACATATTGGGTGTGTCTGACAGTTGAATCAGACACCAATTGTACAGACACATGGTGCAAGTCCGTCACCGTAGACGTGGATACCTCCTGCTTCACATTGTCTTCAGCATCAACGGATGCAAGCTGTGCAGGCAGTTGTAATGGTAGTGCAACAGTTACTGTTAATGGCGGCACATCCCCGTTTACATATTCATGGAGTAATGGTAAAACAACAACATCTGTAACCGGTTTATGTGCAGGTACATATACTGTTTCAATCGTTGATTCAATTGGTTGTTATGGAACGCTGAATGCCATTATTGGTGAACCTGCTGCATTGTCATTATCAGTTAGCGTTACCGATGCCAATTGTGGCAGCCCGGATGGAGATGCAACTGTTTCCGCATCAGGCGGCACAGGTTCGTATACATATCTATGGAATGATCCTAATACACAAACAACCGGCATAGCTACCGGTCTGGCAGCAGGCAATTATACAGTAACCGTTAAAGACTCTAATAGTTGTACCAAATCAGCTATGGCATCTGTTAGTGATGCGGGGGGGCCAACCATTTCTGTTACAGCCAATAATGTTAGCGCTTGTGCAGGTGATAATGACGGTTCAATAGATATTAACGTGAGCGGGGGCACATTGCCTTATGCTTACTTGTGGTCAACCGGTGATACCATAGAAGATATCACTAACCTCACAGCAGGGAGTTATTCGGTAACGGTCACAGATTCTGCTGGTTGTACTGCCAATGCAAGCGCAACAATTAATGAGCCAAGCGGTATGAGCTTAGCTTTTGTTATTACTGACGCAAACTGTGGCGGGGCAAACGGAAGCGCTGCCGTTACCGTTATCGGAGGCACGGCTCCTTACGGATACTTCTGGTCTACCGGGGATACGAATTCTACGATAACCGGACTTTCACCCGGAGTATATACCGTTACCATAACTGATGCCAACAACTGTATAGACTCTGCTGATGTTGTTATCAGTAATATCGGGGGGGCTACAATTACCGGCGCTATTACTGATGTCATCTGTAATGGTGGCTCTGATGGCGAAATTGATATTTCTGTGACCGGCGGTACAGGACTGTATTTATATACATGGTCAAATGCCCAGGTTACTGAGGATATTACAGGTCTGGCAACCGGAGGTTATTTTGTGATTGTTACCGACTATGGCAATGGTTGTATGTCGGTTAATTCTTTTACTGTTGATGAGCCGGATGTTCTGAGCTTTACAACAAGCGCCACAGATGCTCACTGCAGCTACCCGGACGGAAGCGCAACCGCAAGTGTTAGCGGAGGCGCTGAACCTTATACATACACCTGGTCAAATGGAGATAGTAGTGAAACCGCTTCTGGCTTGGATACAGGAATGTATGGTATTACAATAACCGATGCAAATGGGTGCACAGCTTCAGATAGTGTTACCGTTTCATTTACAGTTGACATTCAACCCATTTGTATTGTTACGGTTGATACTGCTTCAACTAAAAATATAGTAGTGTGGGAAAAACCTATAGTTAACGGAATTGATAGTTTCAGGGTTTACAGGGATATTATTGGTGTATATACACACATAGGCAGCGTTCCCTACGATTCATTAAGTGAATTTGTTGATACTACCAGCGGAGTGGATCCGCAAACTACATCTTACAGATATAAGATATCTGTTGTTGACTCCTGTGGTAATGAAAGCGCTTTAAGTGATTATCACGAAACAGTACATTTAACGGTTAACCTTGGCATTCCACCGGCAATGAACCTGATTTGGGACAATTACGAAGGGTTTGGATTTGGTTATTACAGGATATTAAGAGACTCTACCGGCTTGGGTAATTTTATAGCTATTGATTCTGTTACTAACTCTAACACAACCTACACGGATGCAAATCCTCCATCAGGAAATCTTAGCTATATTATAGAAGTTGTACATGCAACTGGCTGTACAGCAACATTAAAGGCAAAGGATTATAATTCATCCAAGTCCAATACCTCTTCAATTTCCGGATATGTTCAGATGTCGGTTACTACAACTACTACTGATGCCACCTTTGGTAATTGTGATGGAGTTGCAACAGTAACCCCAAGCGAAGGTGTTCCTCCATATACATATCTATGGGATTCGAGTGCAGGCAGCCAGACAGATTCTACAGCTACAGGGCTTTGTGCAGGAACTTATAATGTAACCGTATACGATGCTTATGGAGATTCTATCGTTGCTTCGGTTACGGTTACCGAATTACCTGCTACGCTGTCATCTGTTACAACATCTATAAATGCCTCCCAGGGCAACTGTGACGGTACCGCCACGGTCACCGCAAGTGGCGGAATTCTTCCATACACTTACTTGTGGGATGATACTAACAGCCAGACAACCCAGGTTGCCACAGGGCTTTGTGCAGGAAGTTATAGTGTAGCCGTATACGATGCCAATGGGGATTCAGTCATTGCTTCAGTTACAGTAGGCGAAACAGGAGGCATATTGTCGGCTACTGCCACACACACAGATGCCAGCTATGATAATTGTGACGGAACAGCCACTGTTTCTGTTAGCGGAGGTTATACTCCCTATACTTACCTGTGGAATGATCCGGGCAGCCAGACCTCTACAACTGCAACAGGTCTTTGCGAGGGAACATATACTGTCACAATAACTGATTCCATTGATAGTACAATTACTGCTACGGTTACAATAAGTGAACTGCCAAGCACATTAACGGCAACTGCCATAGCCACGAGCACTGATCAAATTCCCTGCAACGGAACGGCAACAGCGGATGCTACAGGAGGCAATCCTCCATATACTTATCAGTGGGATGATCCGGGCAGCCAGCCCTCTATAACTGCAACGGGGCTTTGCGAGGGACTATATACCGTCACCGTTACTGATAATAGCGGAAGCACAACAACCGCTTCTGCAACGGTAGATGTAATACCGGGAATATCAGATGTTGATAATGAGAATAGGATTGAAATATATCCTAATCCTAACAAGGGAATATTTAATTTGGTCATTGAAATGGGAGAAAGGGAGGATGTAACAGTTGAGATATTCAGCTTACATGGACAGCTCATATACTCTGAATATGTAGAAAGGATAACAGGAATATTCACCGGTCAAATAGACCTATCGGATTACACAGGTGGTATATACCACTTGCAAGTGACAACGGATCAAGGAACTGTACACAAGAAAGTGGTGATTGAATAAAATACAATCCCTGTCAGCGATGGCTTAACATTGACCCCAATTAGATTTAATATCTGTTGGGGTTTTTGTTTTGGAAGAATATTGCTTTTGAGTATAAAAGATTACATTTGTACTTTATATTATAATTATTTTATAATTAACCACAATAAAATCATAACATGAAACCTTTATCCTTTTTAAAATCATTACTGTTACGCACAACATTGGTAATCTGTGCAATCTCTTTTAGTCTGTGTAATCCGTGTTACTCTCAATGCAACACCTGGACACAAAAAGCTGACTTTGGCGGCTCAGGAAGGCAGTCAACAACAGGCTTTTCGATTGGTAATAAAGGTTATATTGGGACAGGGTATGCTAATGTTGGGGGCGATTCAAAAGATTTCTGGAAATATGATCAGGCAACCAACTCATGGTCGCAAATTGCAGACTTTGGAGGAACCGAAAGGAGAGGCGCAGCAAGCTTTTCCATAGGGAGTAAAGGGTATGTTGGAACAGGGTATGATGGAAGTAATACAAAAGATTTTTGGGAATATGATACAACCTTAAATGCCTGGACACAAAAAGCAGATTTTGGGGGCACTGCAATGTATTCAGCAACAGGGATTTCAATTGGGAGTAAAGGGTATTTTGCTTGTGGAGCTGGTGGTTCTAAAGTATTCTGGGAATATAATCCCGGAACCGATAACTGGACACAAAAGACGAACTATGCAGGGACGGGAAGTTATGCAGTAACAGGTTTTTCAATAGGGAGCAAAGGGTATATCGGCACAGGAACAAATGGTAGTTCGGACTATAAAGACTTTTGGGAATATAACCCGTCAACAAACTCATGGACACAAAAAGCAGACGTTGGCGGTACGGGAAGGAGTTATGCAGTTGGCTTTTCTATCGGCAGCAAAGGATACATAGGAACCGGATATGGTGCGTCATATAAACAAGACTTTTGGGAATATGACCCAACCAGGGATACCTGGATCCAAAAAGCAAATTTTGGCGGAACGGCAAGGCAACAAGGAGCCGGCTTTTCTATAGGGAATTACGGGTATATCGGAGTAGGAACTGATGGAGTCCGAAGAATAGACTTTTGGGAATATTTACCGGAAATATCAGTGAATGCAGGTGGAGTAGCTTATAGGATATGCGAGGAAGATGTGGTAATAGGCGGATTACCAACAGCTTCCGGTCTCTTTCCTCCTTTTACATATAGTTGGTCTCCCAGTACAGGATTGGATGACCCCTCGCTGGCAAACCCAACAGCCTCACCTGATGTTACAACCACTTATACTATTACAGGAACCGATTCTTTAGGCTGTGCTTTATCGGATTCTATTACTGTAAACAGAGTAAATGGAAATAGCTGGTTACAGAAAGCTAACTTTGGAGGTACCTCAAGGTTTTTAGCCGTTAGTTTTTCTATTGGAAGCAAAGGTTATATCGGTACCGGAGGTTCTAATAAAGACTTCTGGGAATATGATCAAGGGTCCAACAGTTGGACGCAAAAAGCTGACTTTGGCGGGACCGGAAGATATGGTGCAGTTGGCTTTTCAATAGGAAGCAAAGGTTATATAGGCACCGGATATACCAGTACAAGTACACAAGACTTCTGGGAATATGATCAAGGGTCCAACAGTTGGACACAAAAAGCTGACTTTGCTTATACCACAACCTATGCAGTTGGCTTTTCCATCGGTACCAAAGGGTATATAGGAACCGGTAGCTCAAATCAATTTTGGGAATACGATCCCGGTTTGGACGTTTGGGTTCCAAAAACGAACTTTGGCGGAACATCAAGGTATGCCGCATTCGGATTTTCTATGGGAGGCAAAGGATATATTGGGGGAGGTGATGCAAGTAACAAAAAAGATTTTTGGGAATATAATCCCGGTACAAATACATGGGTTCAGAAAGCAACTTTCCCCGGATCAGCATATAGATACATCGTTGGGTTTTCTATCGGCTCTACGGGATATGCGGGCACGGGTGAATGGAGCAATGTTGAGGTTGCTGATTTCTATGAATATAATCCGGTCTCCGACAAATGGACCCAAATGGTTGATTTTGGCGGTGGAGACAGAGCCAGTGCGGTTGGATTTTCTATTGACAATAAAGGATATATTGGTACCGGAAGAAATACAAGTTCCTTTAAAGACTTGTGGGAATACTCTCCCGGAGTGATAGTCAATGCAGGTACGGATATTTACGTGTGTCCGGGAGATAGCGAAACCATAGGCGGCAGCCCTACTGCTTCTGGTATAAATTCGCCATTTACTTATAGCTGGTCTACTTCAACAGGATTAAATGATTCTACTATTGCTAATCCAAACGCTTCCCCATCTGTAAGCTCAGGCTATACCATAATCGTAACAGATTCCAATGGATGTACCGATAATGATGCCGTGGTAGTCTTTCTCCTTTCAGCAATAAGTATTGATTCTGAATCGTCAACTGATATTCCGGGCTGTTATGGAGACAATACAGGAACAATTACAATAACGGCAAGCGGAGGTACCGGAACATTATACTATTCGGTAGATAGTGGAATTACATTCCCGAATACCACGGGAAATTTTACAGGCTTGACAGCAGGAAGCTATAATGTAGCTGTGCAGGACGATAGTAGCTGCACCAAATTCGGAAGCACACTTGTTATCAATGAACCACCCGCGATCAGTATTGATTCGGAAGCATCAACAGATATACCGGGTTGTTATGGAGACAATACAGGAACAATAACAATAACCGCCAGCGGGGGTACCGGCACATTGGAATTTTCAATTAATGGAGGATCAACTTATCCGAATACTACAGGTGATTTTAGCGGCTTAATTGCCGGGAGTTATGATGTAATGGTAAGAGATGCTAATTTATGTACTCAAACCGGAAGCACATTAACTATTAATGAGCCAACACAAGTAACTATTGATTCGGAAGCATCAACTGATATTACATGTAATAGCTTGACTGACGGAACAATTACATTAACCGCAAGCGGAGGCACCGGCACATTGGAATTTTCAATTAATGGAGGATCAACTTATCCGAATACTACCGGCATTTTTACCGGCTTAAGTGCCGGGAGCTATGATGTAATGGTAAGGGATGCAAATCTATGTACACAAGCCGGAAGCACATTAATTATCATTGATCCAACATCTGTAACTATTGACTCGGAAGCATCA
>JBDRNO010000269.1:0-14690 GCA_043811005.1 Bacteroidota bacterium
TTTTTTGGAATTTTGAATTTTGGTAATTGGAATTTATTTGAAATTTGTTGATTGTGATTTGGTGCTTAATGAATTTTTAAACTATTGTATATCAATGTTTTAAGTCCTTAACTTAATGACATTGCCCTATACCCCTATACCCCTATACCCCTATACCCCTATACCTTACCCATAAATTTAATAATGATGCAACACTGTAAAATTATTCTACTGTAACGCTTTTTGCCAGGTTGCGGGGCTGGTCAACGTTGCATCCTCTCATTACGGCAATATGATATGAAAGTAATTGAAGCGGGATAACTGACAATAATGGAACAAGCGCTTCTTCAACTTCAGGGATTTCAATTGTATAATCTGCCATTTCTTTTACTATTTTATCACCTTCAGATACGATAGCGATGATCTTACCTCTTCTTGCCTTTACTTCCTGTATATTGTTTACAACTTTTTCGTAGGATCCCTTTCTCGTAGCAATCACAACCACAGGCATTTCCTCATCAATCAATGCGATGGGACCATGTTTCATTTCTGCTGCAGGATAGCCTTCAGCATGTATGTATGATATTTCCTTCAACTTTAAGGCGCCTTCTAAGGCTACAGGGAAGTTATATCCTCTTCCCAGGTATAAAAAATTCCCGGAATTGCAAAAGATATTAGCTATATCCATGATTTGATCGTTGGATTTAAGCGCTTTTTCAATTTTTTTTGGAATTAATTCAAGTTCATTCAATAGCTGATGATATTTTGATTCAGGTAAAGTCCCTTTTTCCCGGGCAATTAATAATGCCATTAGGGTTAAAACCGTGATCTGTGCTGTAAATGATTTAGTTGAAGCGACCCCGATTTCAGGTCCTGCATGGGTATAAGAGCCCGCATCAGTAATTCTGGGAATTGAAGACCCGACAACATTGCATATACCCAGGATGGTTGCTCCTTTTGATTTAGCCAATTTAATAGCGGCAAGAGTATCCGCAGTTTCACCTGACTGGGAAATTGCAATAACTATATCATTTTCATAAATTATTGGGTTCCTGTATCGGAATTCTGACGCATACTCTACTTCAACTGAAATCCTTGCAAGGTCTTCAAATAAATATTCTCCCACCAAACCTGCGTGCCAGGAGGTGCCGCAAGCAACAATAATAATTCTGTTCGCCCTAACAATTTTTTGTTCATAATCTTTTATTCCTCCTAAAGCCACTATTCCCTTTTTAGTGTTGATCCGTCCCCTCATGCTGTCTTGTATGGATCGTGGCTGTTCATAAATTTCCTTCAGCATAAAGTGATCATAACCACCCTTTTCCAGCATCTCCAAATTCATCTCTAATTGCTGTATATAGGGAGTTTTATACGTGTTTTTAATGGTTTTTATTTTTAATCCGCTGTCCCTGTGTACAATTGCAATTTCATCATCTTCAAGATAAACCACATTTTTGGTATGCCCTATAATAGGAGTAGCGTCAGAAGCCATGAAGTACTCTCCTTTTCCAATACCAATCACAAGTGGGCTGCCTTTTTTGGCGGCAATAAGTTGATCGGGATTATCCTTTGACATTATCACAATTGCATAAGCTCCTACTACCGCATTAAGTGCGGTTCTAACGGCTTCAACGATATCCACCTTTTCATTGATCTGTATGTCTTCAATCAAATGAATTAAAACTTCAGTATCGGTATCGCTATAAAATTTGTATCCCCGGTTTATAAGTTCCTTTTTGAGCGAAGCATAGTTTTCAATGATCCCATTATGGATGATCACATGATTTTTTGATTTTGAATAATGGGGGTGAGCATTGGCATCATTGGGCTCGCCATGGGTAGCCCACCTGGTATGCCCGATTCCTATAGTGCCGTGTTTTTCTTTATTCTTAAGAAAAATTTCCAGGTCTGCCACTTTCCCTTTGCATTTATACAGATTCAACTCGTTATTTAATAATGCCACTCCGGCACTGTCATACCCCCTGTATTCAAGCCGGTGCAATCCATTGATCAGGATTGGGCATGCCTGTTTTTCCCCTATATAAGCAACTATTCCGCACATGATTAGTTAATTAGTTGATTTGTATATTGTTTTTTGCTTTATCTTTTTGTTTATTTAAGTATCTGATATAACCATTGACTAATTTAATACATGTAATTGTTTCTGTTCTTAATGAAATGTATTTGCTTTCGATACTTCAAGGTCTTCAAAACTTCTGAAATCATTGATGATTTCCATTTCCTTCATTTGTTTTAAATCTTTCATAATAATATCTCCATTTACAAATAAATTAATATACCAATTTATCAATTCCCCAATACACAAATATACCATTATAATTTAGTATAAGTGAGATTTAATTTCATTTTAGAAGCAGCGCTTCCGCCCCCTTTTAAAATTGCCCTGCTTGCGTTAACCGAACTTCCTGCTACCAATAAATATAAGCCGTGATCTATTTGCCCTTCGTTCAGTATCGCATGTATATGCCTTGCTATATTGAACGTGTATTGATTTTTTCCGGAATCATAAGCGCCTCCAAAATAACTTGCTCCTTCAAAGATCTCATCATCGGGAAGAAAGTGAATCTGCCCTGATTCATCAATAGCTGCCAAAGTTAATTTATAAGGGGGCGCATATTCATTATATGTGTTTTCTTCTACCGTTAATACCAGTTCTGCTTTATTAACCACAATCTTACCGGAGTTTACCCAGCTTGATAAATAAGGAAACGAAATGAACGTTTTTAAGCCAGACATTCCCTGCACATATACTGAATCCTGTTCGTGTGATGTATCATTTAATTGGTGCTCAATAGCCGTTTCTGAATAGTTGTGCTCAAAGTGATTGATTCTTGCACAACTATTATCAATCACAAAATCAAAAGAGGTAGTATCTGTGTTATTATGGTAATAAAGCGTCAGTTTTGTAAGCGAGGACAATAAATTAAAATACAAAATGGATGAGCCCTGTGGTGTGGGGGCGGTTGTTATATAAAATCCTTTCAAAAAGGTTGTGAATGCATCATTATCGTCAAAGTTAGACGAATTAGATAGTTCAAACTTATCTGTAAGTATATTGTTTAGATTGACAACAACCAAGTTATCACCATCCTGGACAGGGATTGTGGTATAGGCTAATACCTGGTCATACTCAAAGTCCCTGGTAGAGTAATATGAACTATCTATATATATATCTTCGGTTAACTCAAAAACTTTTATCGTATGATCTGAAGAAAGATCTCCGTAATAATCACTAAGAGCTAGAGATAAAACCAATGAATCAGGAGTAAATCCACTGCCAAAATCAACATTATTAACGGGAAGGGAAAATTGTGTATAAAAACTGGCTGAAGATAAACCAAAGACCGGATCATTATAGCTGCCCAGCAGATTTAATGCCATTTCATCTGTACGAATTGAATCTTCTCTAACAGTATAGGTTATCAAAGTGGAGGTGTCACAAAAACTGACATTTAATTTATCTCCCAGTGGTTGAACATCCAAGCCAATTACTTCAGGGTCATTACATGCAGCCAGAAGCAGGAAAAAAATTAGTTCGCAAATCAAAAGCCCTTGGGTGAAATGTTTTTTTTTCATATATTACTAAAGTGCAAATTACGATTTAATTTTGAACGATGGATAAGTTTCAATTGCTGGAGATATAATTAGCTTGTAGATGTTAATTCTTTTTTTTGTTCTGGCTTCGGCCTGAGCTCAGCCGAAAGGCTCGTCCGGTTTATGGGTTAAGTATTGTTATTGGGCAAAAACAGGTTCTTCTAATATTAGTTCATCAAAAAAGGCGGAATATGCATCAATATATTCATCTATTGGTTGATGTTCTAAAACCGGCTTGTTTGTTTCTTTAATATACTTTTCAAGTTCAGGATGAATTTTTTCACTTCCAATAATAATAGCGTCAGCCATACTGATTGCTAATTTATTAAGATTGAGATAAGATGGTTTGCGCAGAGTCTTTGCATTTTTGTCATTAATACCATTAAGCATCATTTTGACGGTGAAATTTTTATTTAGCGATTCATCAAAACCATCATTGTAAACAGAATAAACTACTTTAGAGTTGCAAAAGAGAGGGTCATCATTAAATGCTTTTTTTAAATAAAGAGGCAACAGGCTTGTAAACCAGCCATGACAATGAACCACATCGGGTGCCCAGCCCAATTTCCTAACAGTTTCTACAACTCCCCTGCAGAAAAAGATCATTCTTTCATCGTTATCCTTAAAAAATTTACCTTTTTCATCCCTGAAGATAAATTTTCTATCAAAATATTCTTCGTTATCGATAAAGTAAACCTGCATCCTTGCAGATTGAATTGATGCCACTTTAATAATAAGTGGATGGTCAGAATCATCAATGATCAAATTCATCCCGGAAAGGCGTATTACTTCATGAAGCTGGTATCTTCTTTCATTAACACATCCGAAGCGGGGCATGAATGTACGTATTTCTTTACCCCCTTCCTGAACGCTCTGGGGAAGATAGCGGGTGATAACAGCCATTTGGCTGATTTCCATATATGGAGAGATTTCCTGTGAAACGAATAATACTTTTGCTTTTTCCATTTTGTTGTTATTAGTTATCAAATGGCATGCAAAGGTAGTAAAAATTATACTGATTTTCAAGTTTAGAACATTAGCTTTGTATAATTTTTTATTTTTAGTATCTAAAATACGTTACTACTTATATAAAATAAACACGCGGGTTATGATAATATTAAAAAATATTAAAAAAATAAAAAATTATATTAAGAAGAAAAAAAATGTTAATAAGACAATCGGCTTTGTCCCAACAATGGGTGCATTGCATCAGGGACATATTTCCCTTTTGGAAAGAGCAAAGCATGAAAACGATATTGTCGTATGCAGTCTTTTTGTGAATCCAACCCAGTTTAATGACAAAAGTGATTTTGAAAAATATCCGCGGACATTTAAAGAGGATATCGAAAAACTGAAATTAACAGGATGCGATGTTGTATTTGCCCCTAATGAAGCAGAAATGTATCCCAAATCCGAGAATAGCGCCTATAATATAGGGATTGATCTTGGATATTTAGACAAAATAATGGAGGGCAATTATAGGCCGGGGCATTTTAAAGGAGTGGTCATCATAGTTAACAAATTGTTTGACATAACTGAACCGGATACCGCCTATTTTGGCGAAAAAGATTACCAGCAGCTAATTATTCTAAAATATTTTGTTAATATGCTAAAATTGCCGGTAAAAATTATCGGATGTCCGATAATAAGAGAAGATGATGGGTTGGCAATGAGCTCCAGAAACAAGCTTTTATCCGTTGAAGAGAGAAAAAATGCTTCAATAATCTACCAAACATTGTTAGGTGTTAAAGAAAAAGTTAAGACACTTTCCCCCATGGGGTACACTTTTACAATAAATGAGATAAAAGCGTGGGTAAAACAAAAAATAAATAACAATTCCTTTCTACGTCTGGAATATATTGAAATAGTTGACTCAAAAACCTTATTACCTATTGAGAAAGGGGAAGAAGCAAGCGAAATTGTCGCATGCATTGCCGTGTTTGCAGGAAAAGTTAGGCTAATAGATAATATAGTTTTGTAGTTAATTAAAATTTCGTTTTTATCTTTGTAGTATCAATTTATTAAAATCAAAAAATTAAAGAACGTTCTAAAATGTCTACGTTTGCTGTGCTTTTCATTAAAATAGCACCCTAAACAAACACTGAGTTGTGATGAAAGGTTTAATATTTTGATTTCACAGATTAAAATCGGTGAAATCTGTGGTTTCAGTTACACACGAACAGCAACCAATATTGTTAATATTGAAAAGGATCCTGATATCTATAGTTAAATTTACCCTTCCGCTTGCTTTGGGTATTTTTCTTATTTGGTATATTTACAAAGACCTTACACACGAAGATAAAGCAAATATTTTACAATCTTTTAAAGAAGCTAATTATTTTTGGGTTTTACTTTCAATTGTTATTGGAATTCTCAGCCACTTAAGCAGGGCTTACAGATGGAAATATTTATTGGAACCTATTGGATACAAACCGAAATTTTTAAATTGTTTTTTTTCAGTAATGATTGGTTATTTGGCAAATTTTGCTTTTCCAAGATTAGGTGAGGTTATGAGATGCGGAGTAATGAAAAAATACGAAAAAATACCGTTGGAAAATTCACTCGGGACAGTAATAGCAGAAAGGGCGGCAGACTTTTTTATACTCGTGATTTTAACAATTGTTGTTATATTATTCCAAATTGAAGTTTTGAAAGATTTCTTGTTTGAAGCAACAGGACACGTTTCTGACAAGTTTACAGGAAATACTTTGATCATAATGGTTATTTTATTAATTATTGCCATTTTTGTAATATATGTGATTTTTAAAAAATCAAAGCAAAATACATTATTACATAAAATAAAAATGGCTATAAATGGAATATATGACGGTATGCTAACCATTAAAACAATGAAATACAGGTGGTATTTTATTTTTCACACATTATTTATCTGGATGATGTATTTTTTAATGTTTTATTTATGTTTTTTTAGCCTGGAAGAAACAAAAAACGTATCCATTTCAGGAGCTTTAGCCGCATTTGTGTTGGGAAGTTACGGCATCATTGCCGTACAGGGGGGGATAGGCGCTTATCCTGCAATTATTACCGAAACATTGCTGCTCTATCAAATTCCCAGGGCGTATGGTTTTGCCTTTGGATGGATAGCATGGTCAGCCCAGGCGATTATGATACTTATTATAGGTTTTTTATCTATTATTTTAATGCCCATGTATAATAAAAATATTAAAACACGATGCCAATCCGCCAGCTGGCGGACTAATAATACGAATTTAATTTGATATTCATTAATATCATTTGCAACAAATTAAAGTTGACGATACCTGAGACCATTAGTATTATTAGTATAATATTCGTATCATTCGCATCGATATTACTGTTACATTGAAATTCTGATACGTATTAATTATGAGAAAATATGATATAATAAAGTCTAAGCTATATACTTTTGATACTATAAGATATCAATTAAATATCTGGCGTTTTCAAGACAAAAAAATTGTTTTCACCAATGGATGTTTTGACATATTGCACCTGGGGCATATTGATTATCTCGTTAAAGCAGCAGAGCTGGGCGATATCCTGATTATAGGGTTAAATACCGATAATTCAGTTAAAACATTAAAGGGTAAAAACAGGCCCATAAACGATGAATATTCAAGGGCAATAATTTTAACTTCCCTTAGTTTTGTTAATGCTGTTATATTATTTGATGAAGAAACCCCATATAATCTGATCAAATTTGTTCAACCCGATGTTTTAGTTAAAGGTAATGACTATAAAACCGAAGATATTGCTGGACATGAGATTGTTAGGGCAAAAGGAGGAGAGGTTAAAACCATAGACCTGTTACCTGATTATTCAACAACCCTGATTGAAGAAAAAATATTTAAAATAAAGCAGAAGAGTTAATTCGTTTTTTTAACTTTGTTTTTATAAGTTGTATGTTGCTATGGGGATAAAATTTTCTTTTAAAAACATTATTGTTATTATTTCGCTTCTTTTAATTGTTTCCGGTGGATGTAGTATCAGTAAGGAAAGGAAGGAACAGAAAATTGAGGGAACATGGGAAATGGTTAATGTATGGGACCCCTCTGATCCAGATAAAGAACAATGGCGTTTTGATAAAGTTGAAGATGGAATCGGTACAGTTACCTGGATAAAAATAGTGAATGGCACTTCAACAGTAAGTGATAATGGATCATACAGCATTGAAGCAAAAACATTTTCTTCGTATTTAAATCTTGCTTATGGTGTTAGTTCACATGGTTTGAGCGGGAGATGGGAAATAGCCAAGCTCAATAAAGAAATATTAATTATTACACAAAAGAGTGGTGGTATTATAACCAGGGAATTTTTCAAGGTGGATTAGTCCGTTACATCTTAAATCTTTGCCACATGTGGCCACAATATTTGCACAAATGCACTGGAACTATGATATATCAATGATTACGCGAATCGCGTAATTTTTATCATAAAACCGCTTTATACTTAACTCAATTCTAAATAATTTTTTTTTAATCAATTTACAAAGTTATGTTCTTTACATAGCTATGTTCATACCTGGTGGCAAAACATAAAACAGCTTTTTTTTGTCAAAATTGCGGTGTTGAATCACCCAAATGGATTGGTAAATGTACTTCATGTAATGAGTGGAACACTTATGTTGAGGAAGTAATTCAAAAAAGTAAAAAGGCAGAGAGGGCTGGGAAAGAACATCCTGGCTTAAAAGGGAAAACACATCTCAGCCCCTCTCTGAAATAAGCTTGTCTGATGAGCACCGCATTGATACACAGAATAATGAATTAAACCGCCTGCTGGGAGGTGGGCTTGTCCCGGGCTCAGTAGTGCTGTTGGGCGGAGAACCAGGAATAGGCAAGTCAACATTAATGCTTCAGGTTGCTTTGAACATAAAGGACAAAAAAGTTCTTTATGTCTCCGGAGAGGAAAGCGGGCAGCAAATAAAGATGAGGGCGGAACGCATCAATGCCGAAAACACGAATTGCTACATTCTCACTGAAACGTCAACCCGGCACGTCTTCCAGCAAATTGAATCAGTTAGCCCGGATTTGGTAATTATTGATTCCATTCAAACACTCCACACTGCAAGTATTGAATCTTCTCCCGGAAGTGTTTCTCAGATCAGGGAATGTGCGGCAGAATTACAGCGTTTTGCCAAAGAAACTGCTACCCCGGTATTTTTAATAGGGCACATAACCAAAGAGGGTTCTATTGCCGGCCCGAAAATATTGGAACACATGGTGGACACGGTTCTTCAGTTTGAAGGAGACAACAACCATGTTTACAGAATATTAAGAGCCACCAAAAACCGCTTTGGTTCTACTGCCGAGTTAGGCATATACGAGATGCAGAGTACAGGGCTGAGAGAAGTTGCAAATCCTTCGGAAATTTTCATATCAAACAGGGATGAACAATTGAGCGGGACATCCATTTCTGCCACCATTGAAGGTATGCGCCCTATTTTAATCGAAACCCAGGCGTTGGTCAGTTCTGCGGCTTATGGAACTCCCCAGCGCTCATCAACCGGATTTGATCTGAGGAGGTTGAGTATGCTGCTTGCAGTATTGGAAAAAAAATGCGGTTTTCGCTTGGCGGCTAAAGATGTTTTCCTGAATATAGCAGGCGGGATTAGAGTTGTTGACCCGGCAATTGACCTTGGCGTTATCAGCGCTGTTTTATCTTCAAATGAAGACATACCCATCTCCCCGAAAGTCTGTTTTACGGCTGAAGTTGGGCTCTCGGGTGAAATAAGACCTGTGAACCGCATTGACCAGAGAATCAGGGAAGCTGAAAAGCTCGGCTTTGAGCAAATTTATATTTCAAAGTATAATAAAAAAGAGCTTGATAATAAAAATCGCAGTATTGATATAATTACGGTCAGCAAAGTAGAGGAGGTGTTTTCGAGGCTATTTTAATTGCGTTAATGAACGAGTGATTATTTTTGTATCGGAATTTCAAAGTTTTATCCCGCAAAGCTCGCAAAGGGCGCAAAGTATTATAATTTGTTAATTGTGTTTTGTGATTTTGTTAGAAATAAATTCCAAAATTAAATTGTCGTAACACCAGGGCCTAATGTGCGGTGCACTTTTAAGAAAATATTAACCAATATCTTTGATATTTCGTTTTCTGTCATAACTTTTGCGTTCTTAGCGTGCTCTGCGAGCTTTGCGGGAGAAAAAAGTATTTTAATCAACTTACAAAGTTATGTGCTTATTTTCATATATAAATTATTCAATTTTTGAAATGCTTTTCTAATTACTCTCCAATATCTTATACAATTCAGACAGTTCGGGCGTGAGGATGATTTCTATTCTCCTGTTTTTTATTTTGGCTTCTTCAGTATCAGCCGGGTCAACAGGAACATATTCGCCTCTTCCTGCAGAAATTATACGTTTGGGGTCAATCTCACTGTTCTCAGTTAAAATTCTAACTACTGCTATTGAGCGCAAAACGCTTAACTCCCAGTTGTCTTTTATTGGTCCCCCTCCTTTGTATTTATCTGTATCAGTATGACCTTCAACCATTACATTTAAATCGTCCTCCTTTTCCAATACATTTGCTAACTCTATCAAAGCTGTTTTCCCTTTTGGGTCAATTTGAGTGCTTCCTGTAGCAAATAATAACTGTGCTTCGAGAGAAACATAGACCTTGCCGTTTTTCTGTTCAACGGTTATTCCTTTGTCCTTAAAGCCAAACAATGCGCTTGAGACCTTATCTTTGAGTTTGTTCACAGCAGCATCTTTTTCTTCAATGAGCTTTTGGAGGTCATTAACTTTCTGTTCGCGCATTTTTAATTCATCTTTTAATTCTTCCAGATTCGTCTTTTTCCTGTCCAGATCCCTTTCCAGCGCTTTTAACTCATCTTCCCGCTTTTGCAGGTCTTCCTCTGTCATCTGTAATTTAGACATCAGTTTTGTAGTTTGTGTAACATTTCCGGCTAATAGTTCCTTGTTTTTTTGTAATAATAGCTCATAGAGCTCATTTATCTGGTTGTAATTTTTAATCATTTTTTGCAATGAAGTGCCCATAATAGTTGTATCTCTTTCCAAGGCGGTTATTAGACTTTTCAGGTCTTCAATTTCAGAAGACATTTCCGTGCTTTTGATGGTTAATTTCTCGTTTTCGGCTTTAAGTGTAACATTATCAACTTCACATCTCTCATTTTTTAGTTTAAGGTCTTCAACTACCCGGGGCGACACACACGAAAAGCCTGTTATCGAAGCTAATGCGATTAGAATACAAGAATGAACAAATGGTGTTTTCATAGGGAGAGAGGTTAATTGTTAACTATAAATGTTTTTGTTTAATCAGTAAGGGCAAATATACAATTAATATAAAATTCCAAAAAACAAAAAACAAATCTCAAATAATAATCAATAATCAAATTCCAATTTCCAAAACAACTTTAAATTTGCAAGTGTATCAAAATAGCTAATAATGCTTGTTTGGTAAGTTTCCTGTTTGGTCTTTTGGATTTGGAACATTGGAGTTTATTTGTTATTTGGTGCTTGTAATTTGTGATTTCATATAATTTCATAGCGTTTTATTTTACGAGAAGTCAGGAGTTCAGAAGCTGCCTGCTGTCTATTGCTTTCTGGAGATCCATGCGGTGGGGTAAATACTCTTTTTTTCCTTGAGGTCTTCTGTGGCTTCTTTTTCTGTGCGATAAGCGTAAACCACTCTAAAATTCCCCTGGGGTGTTCCAACAATCAGGGCATTGTCCTTAGAGGTTAATTTATCTATATATTTTTGTGCATTAGCCCTGTTACTGAACGAGGCAAGAACAATATAATAGCCGGTTTCTTCCCAGGTTATTGTAGGAGCAAAAGGTTCTGTTGTTTCATGCTTAACTTCAGCAGATGGAGGGGTCACTTCAGGTGTTACCGGGGGCGCGGGCTCTGTTATTTCCGGTCGGGTTGAAACGGTCTCCTCTTCATCTGGCGGGGGAGCAGGAGATTCTTCAATAACGTCCCTTTCTTCAAAGGTCCTGCCAGGGGGTATGCTGCCGGCACCACCGTTTATGTTTATGCTACGGGGTTTTTCTTTAAATCTAAACTCAATTTCATACTCTTTATATCCATCGAAATCAACATTGAATACGGGTTGCTGAAGCTCAAAATTCTCTCCAAATACATTATTTACCGTAACCCTATACCTGCCAGCCAGAGGTGCAAACAGGATAAATTTACCCGCCCTGTCTGTTAATACGGAATATGTGTTCCCGGCAGTGTCGCTTGCTGTAACCCTTATGTCAGAAACGCTTATAAAACCTTCGGATGAAAATTCATCCCTTACAAGAATAATTTTCCCTGAGATCTTATTGGTTTGAACAAAGGGAATGTAAATTGTAGTGTTGCTCTCTATTGTAATATATTGTTCTGCTCCGTTTAAGTTATACAGGTCCTGTAAATCTTTTAACGGAGTGATGTCCAGTTTATAATTACCCCCGGGAATATTATTATAGTGTATTTCTCCGAATTGATCGGTTGCAAGATCGGCATAAACGAAGTTTCCAAGCTGGACAGTATCCGTCAAACCATCCCTTTCAATATTTATAAGGATATAATCCAATCCCGCTTCATTTTCATCCTTTGCCCTGTTTCCATTCAGATCCATGAAACATATCACTGTAAGATCGTAGTATTTAACACGGGGTTGGGGGATATCAAATATTTTTTTAAAGCCGACATCAAGATAATAGTTGCGATATGAGATCTTTCTGGCGGTTTCCTCGTCATAACGGCTATAAAAGGAAAGATTATTGTTCACATGCATGGACCAGCCCTTGTTGAAGAAATACTCCAGGCGGGCGTTTAAAAATATACGTTCTGAATTTGAAAGGGCATTATATATGTAACTATTATAGGATACGAACTTGAGTTTATTATTCAGGAAATATTTTTCAAAGTAGGGCATTATTCTCAGGGATTTATCAAAGTTCCCACCATAGACATAAGAGAACTGATTATATATATAATAAGGTCCGTAGTAATAATTAACACTTACTCCCCAATGTTTGCGCCTTATATATAATCCTACCTGGGCATTATAAAACGGTGCTGTAAAAGGTGAAATATCTGAAAAAGACAATCCGAATGCAGAATCGGCATATTCATTGATCTTGGTAAAACCGCAAATAATATAAGGAGTGACTGTGTTATAACGGCTGGTCCTGTAATTTGCACGTATGTATAATCTTTCTGAAATACTACCCATAGGAACAAGAGTATCATTCATATAATCATCTCTGGTTTGGTATAAAGTTTCTATTGAAGGCCCGGCAGATATTGACAGCTTGGGATTGAGCCTGGATACCAGTTGCAGATCATAGCTCTCTCTCCTGAAGAATGAAGAGAGGTACATCTTCCCTTGTAAATATCTAATGGGCTGATAAGAATAACGCGAATACCTGAAGAAAGTGGAATGCCTTGAATTAATAGAATAGTTCACCTGCCCTCTTACTTCGAACCTGCCTCCGTATGACCCTCCATGGTACTTTGAACCGTAGATGCTGGCAATGTTAAACCGGAATTTATTAATTATACTGGTATAGTTAAGCTGATAACCAAAACCCTTTAACGTTGTATCAGGGGCGTCAGTTTTGATATAGGTCGTATTATTTAATTTAAAAGTGCTGTCGTTATATAAATGTTGTGTATTGCTAACGCTGAAAAATGTATTAAAATGATGTACTTTAAAAAGCAAAAAGCTGGCACCGATACCTCCTAAAGCGGAATTAATTTTATTATATTCATCGTTTATATAAGTTAATCCGGATCGAATGTTTGCAAATCTTTCTATTCTTATCTGGTGTTCTATTGATGCAGCGTTGATAGGGTGAATTATGTTTCTGACAGCGGCAGCAGATATTTTGTTGTTATTAAAATTATAGTAACCGCCAATGCCCCTTCCTGAAACACCCATAAAGCCAATACCGGCACCCATATCGCCAATGGTTATGCCTGCATCTTTAGTTGTATAGTTCACATACATCCTTGTACCTGTCCATAAGTAGTTTAAATACTCACTGCTGTTTCTGTCTCCGTAAGAGGCAATATTAGGATTGCTGAAGCGATAATTTATTTCCCTGTTTTTTTGCAATAAAATTGTACCATATACATTGAAATCAAGTCTTGGTTTAAAACTTGCCAGTAGATTACGGGCTGTTACTTCCAGGTTGAGAGGCGTGTTGCCGAAGCCCAAAATATTTGTAAATGAATTTTTAAGATATTTAAACCAAACGGTCATGTTTTCGGTTTTATTTTGAGTGTATGCCCTGATCTTAATTGATGACCCACGCCAGCTGTTCAGATCAATTTCTTCCAATGTGAGCGGAAGGTATTTTACAGAAAAGGTAAGAATAGTATCTGAATTGGGGGGCAAACTAATTGAAGTAACTAAAATTCCTTCTTTAGAGCCATACATTGTTAATGATTCCCCGGAAATAAGTTCCAGCTTTATTAATTCTGCCGAATTGCCTTTGTTTTCAAGATTGAGTTCAAGCTTTTCAAATTCAACCTGCTGAGCAAAATATATAACTCTCTTTGGAGCATATATTTTCCACTTGGTTATTCTGGGAATGGATATATAACAATCGCTGTTCAGCAAAAGCCCGTCTGAAGTAACAAATGAAGCATTGATCACATAAGCCACACCACCCTTGGTTTCCCTTGAAAGAGCCACCCTTACGGGTACATAAGCTGATTTGCCGGGAGCTATATTGATTCTTTTTTTTGACAGCGATATTAATTTCCAGCTATCGGGTATATTGATAGTTACGCTTCCGGTTAAGCGTTTTTTAGTATTATTTGTGATTTTCAGGACATTGAAATACAATGAGTCGGGGCTATGTAACGTTTTTTTCTTTACAAAACGCATCACTATCGTATCTTCGGGAATTTTTGGCAGGGGTTCTTCTTTTACTTCCTCAACAGTGTCTTGCGGTGAAGGGGCAGACAACATTTTATCTATATCATCATGCGTAATGGTGTCCTTTGACTCTTCTGCTGGTGAAGGAAGGGTATCGGACTCAATTTGGGCAATTACGGGCTGCAGGCAAATGCAAAAAAATAAACATAATGTAATTATCAGGGATCTTATTAATAATATTTGGACAC
>JBDRNO010000270.1:0-4548 GCA_043811005.1 Bacteroidota bacterium
CGTAAAGGTTCTGAACAGAAAGCACAGGATGGAATGGATATGGCGTTATGTCACCTCTCCCCAGCCCTCTCCGAAGGAGATGGAGAGCCAACGCGTAAGCCCTCCCCCTCTATCAAGAGGGGGTCGGGGGGTGTGTCAAAGTGGGAAGCAGTAGGTATATCAAAAGGACAGTGGGTGCTTGAATTCGCAGGAGCAAACAATCCGCTTTATATCTTCAGAAAAGGTATTGAAAATTCTGAGCTGGCAAAAAATGATAAAATCATTCTTTTTGGGGAGAGCAGACCTGAAAGTAACGAATCCCCTCTCAACGATGATGGTTGGGGCGGAGCTGAGATTAGTGGTGATAAAACCCCAATAGGAGGGGATACCCATAAATTTTATGATTTTACTACCCACAAGATCAACCTGCAAAAAGGTGATACGATTTACATGTTCTCAGATGGCTATCACGACCAATTTGGCGGGGCTAAAGGCAAGAAGTTCATGAAAAAACGCTTTAAGCAACTCCTGCTCGATATAGTAGATAAACCCATGACTGAACAGAAAGAAATACTCAATAAAACCATTGAAGACTGGAAGGGAATTACTGAACAAGTTGATGATATATTGATAATAGGGGTTAGAGTTTGAGTTGAAAAGGGTAAACCAGAATCCAGAAACCAACATCCAACCATGCAACCAGTCGGCAACTAACAATGACGATGACTATGACTATTACAATATCAAGTATCTAATATCTAATATCCAATATCTACCATCTAACAATTGAACAATTTAACCATCTCCCATCAAACATATTCCATCATTTCATCCTCATTCCAGATCAAGAATAATTGACACAGTCCCCGTATAGGGCTTAACATCCTCTATCATCAGATCAATCACATAGTAATACGGCCCTATTGGTAACGTTTTACCATCATGCGTACCATCCCATTCTTCAGTGTATCCTCTCGAGCTGAACACGAGCAATCCCCAGCGGTTATATATCTCAACCAAACAATCGGGGTAAAACTCCATATTCCCGATCTCCCAGGTATCATTTAACCCGTTACCATTGGGTGTTATCGCGGTCGGAATTTTGATCAAATGCTTGAATTCAACACAAAACTCGTTTGACCATGATTGCTCTGCTCCTCCCCCACTCTCATCAGCTAATATCCTGAAACAATACAAAAATCCATCATTACCGCTTATATCATCCATTATCGTATCAGTATGTGCATTTTCATAATAAGTATATTCAACTTCATTATCCAACTTTCTCCAAACTTCATAACTCTCTACTCCATTCTGCCATCCATTGTAATGGTTCCAAATTATGTCAATGGTGTTATCATTTTCATCATGCACACCTTTGAGTAAAATAGTGTTGTGAATAGCTGTTATCATCGGTACTGAGCATGCATTTTTCCCTGTCACTCTATAATCATAACTATAATCGTGAGTTGAAGCACTTTCATCAATGTATATCTGATCGTAAGCCGGTATGCTGTTAAGAGAACCCCAATTGTCTGTTGAAAAATGTATCCTCCTGGAAATAGTCACATTCTGCGGAAGTCCAATGGAGTTCCTGATCTCCCAGTTTATCTCAACCTCGGTATCGTCTTCCTCTCCATCAGAAACCACTTTTAAGAATATTGATGGTGAATCCAATATTATGTTTTCATACACCGTCTCGCCAATACAGGAATCTTCTGACGTTTCAATTACGGATATGCTTGCCGCACCGGTTGTATCCCAGTTCACAGCTATACTATCCGTCCCCTGCCCGCTGACGATCTCTCCTCCTGCTACAGTCCAAACAAAGTCAGATCCGTCATATCCCTGAACACTATAAACCTGGTTGAAATTATCAGGTGGACAAACAGCTAAATTTCCAATTATCATCGAGGTTACAGGAAGAGGATTAACTATAACCGTATCGGTTAAAACCTGTATGCATCCATTGACCGTTGTTTCTGTTACCGAGAGTTCATAGATCCCGTCACCATCCCATATAAAAGAAATGCTGTCTAAATCTACTCCACTCTCAATAGTATCACCATTGATCATCCATATAAAATATGAATTAGCTAAATCGTCAATAAAGTAGGAATATGAGTTAGTATTTTCGCAAAATTCAAATTCTCCATTGATGGCAGTTGCACCTGGCACTTCGTTAATATTGATCGTTAAACTTATTGTATCACCCATACAACTATCCTGGGATATTTCAACTACCGTTATATATCCAACCCCCAGTGAATCCCACTGAATTGTTATGCTGTCATTCGTTAATGGTGAGCTGGTGATAAACCCTCCTGTAATATCCCATTGATAAGAAGAGCCAGAAAGTCCTGCAACAAAATACAGGTATTCATCAAGTGGCTCGTAACAAATTGCGGTATCTCCATATATAGAAGAGGTCTGGGGTGTCTGATAAACTATCACAGTATCCGACAAGGTATCACTACAGGTGTTTGGCGTTACTTCAATAACCATTAGTTCATATATTCCCGCAGTGTCCCAAATAATGGAAATGTTGGCTACATCTATTCCACTTGCAATCGTGTTACCATTGATCAGCCATATGAAATATGAACCCGGCAAGCCGGCGATGGAATAAGAATTTGAAACTGTATCTTCACAAAAGACAAATCCGCCATTGATAGCAGTTGCTAAAGGAACTTCATAAACATTGACCGTTAAATTTACCGTATCACCAATGCAGCTATCCTGAGATGTCTCTATCACTGCTATATTGCCAACCACAACCGAATCCCACTTTATTGTTATGCTGTCATTTGTTATTGGTGAGCTTGTGATCGTCCCTCCGGTCACATTCCACTGGTATGAAGAACCTGGTAAGCCAGTGACATAATACAGGTATTCAGCCAGGGAATCATAACAAATTGCAGTGTCTCCGTTTATTGAAGAGGTTTGAGGTGTCTCATATACAGTTACTGTATCCATTAATACCTGGGTGCAGCCATTAATTGTCGTTTCAATAACTGAGAGCACGTAAACCCCGGCATTGCTTGCAACCAATGAAATTGTATCTATACCTACTCCACTTGCTACCGGTATAGTATCAACGAACCAGGTAAAGAATGAACCAGGCAATCCCGGGATCCAATAAGAGACAGGTACAATATCTTCACATAAGACAAACTCTCCGTTGATAGCTGTTGCAACAGGAACCTCATAAACATTGACCGTTAAGCTTACCGTATCGCCTATGCAACTATCCTGTGATGTCTCTATAACCATTATATTACCTACCACAATCGAATCCCACCGGATTGTTATGCTGTCATTGGTTATAGGTGAACTTGTGATCGTCCCTCCTGTTACATCCCATTGGTATAATGAGCCCGTCAATCCGGATACATAGTATAAATATTCTGCTATTGAGTCGAAACAAATTGCAGTATCACCGCTTATCGCTGATGTTTGTGGTGTTTGATAAACAGTTACGGTATCTGTAAATATCTCTGTACAACCACCGGTTGCTGTTTCATATACCGTGAGTTCATAAACGCCTGCACTATCCCACACAAAGTAAATAGTATCCAACCCAATACCACTTACAATCGTGTCAGAATCAACCAACCATGTGAAATATGAACCCGGCAGACCTGCTATTGAATATTGGACTGATGCGGTATCTTCACATTGAATAAATGATCCCTCAATTACTGAAGCTGTTGGTGACTGGAAAATACTGATGTATAAAGTATCTGAAACACCGGTGCATACCGTATCAATAGTCGTGCTTTCTTCCTCATACCATAGCATACCTGTTCCAACACTATCCCAATCAACCGTGATGATGTTTGTTCCATTGCCATTGGTAATGGTTCCGCTTGTGATAAACCATGTATATATTGAGCCATTGGTATAAATAACCTGGTAATCTATACCACTGAGATAATCACTGCAAATAGTATCATTACCTCCAGGAACCGGTGGCTCCAACACAACATTTGTCTCAACATTGATATATGACGTGTCACCGGGGCATAAATTGGAATCAGTTTCCATAACTGAGATCGTTCCGGTTCCTGTGTCGCCCCAATTCACTAAAATTAAATCCGAACCTTGCCCGGCTACGATGATGCCGTCACCTGCAAGCATCCACTGATATGTTGAGCCTGTTGTGCCATTTACCCAGTAGCTGACACTGTCAACACCGGGACAAACTGACATGCTTCCGCAAATTTCCGGTGTTTCGGGAAGCCAATACACAATAACTCTTACACTGTCACTCACGGAACAACCATACACTGTTGTATAAACAATATAATATGTTGTATCGGGGATACTGCTGAAATTAGCCAGTATAACCGTTGGGTCGGAAATAGTGGAATCGCTTATTCCTGTTGTTGGAAACCACAAATATGTATAACCACCGGTAGATGCAGCACCGAGCTGGGCAGTATCACCTGAACAAAAGCCCACATCCGCCCCGGCATCAGGTATAGGATATGGACGCACTACTACCTGGACAGTATCACTCGATGAACATACATAGATCGTTGTTGTAACCACATAATCTGTTGTATC
>JBDRNO010000271.1:0-25271 GCA_043811005.1 Bacteroidota bacterium
TCCTGCAGAAGTCTGTGCAGGAGAGGATCTGGTATTAGATGGTAATCCAGCCGGGGGATCAGGCACATATACAACTCACTTATGGACAGGAGATACAGGTCCATTATCAGCCACTAATGTCCAAAATCCGACATTTAACTCAGGCGCTTCAGGCATATATAATTTAATTTATACAGTAACAGATGATAATGGTTGTATAAAAACAGATAATATCACAATAACAGTAAATAATAATCCCACAGCAAGTACCAGTCCGGATCCGGCTGAAATATGTGCGGGAATAAATTTAATATTAAACGGAAATCCGGCCGGGGGTTCAGGTACATACACCACACATTCATGG
This sequence comes from Bacteroidota bacterium, assembly GCA_043811005.1. Classification (GTDB taxonomy): domain Bacteria; phylum Bacteroidota; class Bacteroidia; order NORP154; family NORP154; genus JBDRNO01. Next base: position 344 of record JBDRNO010000271.1, read on the forward strand.
ACTGGTGATACAGGCCCATTATCTACAACCAATGTTCAGAATCCTACGTTTAACACAGCAGTACCCGGTACATATAATTTAACCTACACAGTAACAGATAATAATGGTTGTACAGGCACAGATAATATCACAGTAACAGTTTTTGATAATCCTACAACGAGTATTGCTCCGGGTCCTATTAAGGTATGTGCAGGAATAGATTTAGCATTAGATGGCAATCCGGCTGGGGGTTCAGGCACCTACACTACACATTCCTGGACTGGTGATTTTGGGCCATTATCAGCTACAAATGTTCAAAATCCAACATTTAACACAGTCGTTACAGGCGTTTATAATTTAACATATACAGTTACGGATGATAATGGTTGTATTGGTTCTGATAATATTACTGTAACTGTAAATGATAATCCTACAGCAAGTATTGCTGGAACAAATGCAAGCTGTAATGATGCATGTGATGGTTCCGCTACGGTCAACACAAGCGGGGGGATTGCGCCATATACTTACTTGTGGGATGACCCCTCTGCACAATCCACTGCCACTGCAACCGGATTATGTGTAAATACGTTTATTGTAACAGTGACCGACAGTATGAATTGCACCGATATTGATACTGTAACCATAACCGAACCAGCAGAATTAACGACATCCATTGCCGTTACTGATGTTACCTGTAACGGAGGCAATAACGGGGCAGCCGACCTGTCCGTATCAGGTGGAACCATAGCTTATACATACTCATGGTCGCCCGGAGGAGAAGTATCGCAAGACCTCATAAACCAGACTGCAGGAACGGATACGATTATCGTAACTGATGCCAATGGCTGTAAAGATACTGCTTATGCAACCATCAACGAACCGTCTGCGATTATCCTTGACACCAGCACAGTAGATGCCAACTGCGGACAATCAGACGGAGAGGTTTCAGTTAGTGCATCAGGCGGTACCGGAAGTTATACTTACCTGTGGGATGATATCAACTCATCAACTACTGCCACAGTAACCGGACTGCCTGCTGGCAGCTACAATGTAGCCGTTACCGATTCCAGCAACTGTGCAGAGGTAGCTACTGCCATTATCAACGACCTGGGAGGAGGTACAGCTACTGCAGTAGTTGATGGTAATAATACATGTTATGATAGTTGTGACGGTTCCGCCTCGGCCACCATAGTCGGGGGAACTGCACCTTTTACATATCTTTGGGATGATCCGGGCTCTCAAACCACAGCTACAGCCACCGGCTTTTGTGCAGGCAACTACACAGTAACAGTTACCGATGGCGCAGGTTGTATTTCTGCTGATGGAGTTACTATTACCGAACCTGCTTTGCTGGACGCTTCTATTGATTACTCTACCAATGCATTATGTTGTTTTAGTTGTGATGGAGAAGCTACCGTATCTGTTTCCGGAGGTACAACACCATACACTTATATATGGACTAATTATATCGGAGATACTATTAGTATTAGTGATTCTGCTTCAGGATTATGTTCTGATACGATGTATGTAACAGTAGTTGATACAAATGGTTGTATAGATGGTGATACGATTTTTATCTCTGAGCCATCTTTGCTCACTGCTTCCATCATTGGCACAGATGTATCATGTAATGGTGGCTCTGACGGAGCTGCTGATCTGACCGTCTTCGGTGGCACGCCACCATACACATATTCATGGTCAAGCGGACCAACAATCGAAGATCTGACAAACCTCATTGCCGGCATATATTCTGTTATGGTTACTGATTTTAATGGTTGTGATACCACAGCAATTGTAATTATCAATCAACCCGCTCCTCTGGCGCTTACACCCTCCTCTGTAAACGCCAACTGCGGTCAATCGGACGGGGAGGTCTCAGTTAGTGTGTCAGGCGGCACTACCAGCTATACTTATCTATGGGATGATCCTAACTCATCCGTTACTCCAACAGTAACCGGACTACCTGCCAATATCTATTATATAACGGTTACTGATGCCAATAATTGCACTGCAATTACAACTGCAACGATCCTTGACATACCTGGCGGCACTGCTTCTGCAACAGTAAATAATAATGCATCAGGTGCGGGGATCTGTGATGGGCAGGCAACAGTATCCATGACCGGTGGTACACCTCCATTTACTTACCTGTGGGATGATCCATTGGCACAAACAACTACAACGGCAGTCAGTTTATGTGCCGGAAGTTATTGTATTTCAGTTACTGATGTTAACGGTTGTACAGATACTGCCTGCGTTGTTATTACCGAACCTAATGCAATAATCCTCACCATTGTTGGGACTGATGTTCTTTGTAATGGCGACTGCACCGGTGAAGCTGACCTGACAGTTACCGGTGGTGTTCCTCCATACACATATCTATGGACAGGCGGTCTGACTGCTGAAGATATTGTAAATCTATGTGCCGGAACATACGATGTTACTGTCACTGATTCCAATTCAGTTACAGCAACAGCTTCCATAATTATCACCGAACCTGCAACACCGCTTTCTACTAATATTACAGGCACTAATATATTATGTAACGGTGATTTCACCGGTGCCGTTGACTTATCAGTTGCAGGTGGAACAGTCCCATATACTTACCTATGGGCGCCCGGAAGTGAGACTACTGAGGACCTGACCAACCTCGCTGCCGGCACTTATGATGTAACTGTAACAGATACTAATGGTTGTACAACTACAGACAGCTACATAATTACAGAGCCAACAGCAATAACCCTTAATACCGGCACTAATAATGCCAACTGCGGTCAACCCGATGGTGATGCCACTGTCTTTGCTTCGGGTGGCACAGGCGCTTATACTTATCTTTGGAATGATAGCAGTTCTCAAACCACAGCTATCGCTACGGGACTACCAGCAGGGGCATATACCGTTATCGTTACCGATAGTGCCGGGTGTACTGAAACCGGCTCTGTAAATATCAGTGATATTGGTGGAGGTACAGCATCAACTACTGTTGACAATAATGCTTCATGCATCGGTGATTGTGATGGACAGGCAACTGCTTCAATTACCGGTGGTACAGTTCCATATACTTACCTGTGGGATAATCCCTCCTCCCAAACCATTGCAACTGCTACAGGTCTTTGTGCAACAACTTATAATGTTACAATAACTGATGATGTTGGTTGTGTATCCACTGCATCTGTAACTATCAGTGAACCCGTAATACTAACTGTTACTACAGCAGGCAATGATGCAATATGTAATGGAGGTTGTGAAGGAAATGCAACTGCAACGCCTTCAGGCGGTATTGGCGCTTATACATACCTGTGGGATGATCCCGCCACACAGATTACTGCAACAGCAACAGGACTATGCACCGGCACCTATAATGTCACAGTATTTGATCAAAATGGGTGTATTGCAACAGATAATGTTTTAATAGGTGAACCGGTTGCTATTACTCTTACCCTAACTTATAATCCTTCAAACTGCGGTCAGGCAGACGGGGAAGCCACAGCTACACCTTCAAACGGAACAATTCCCTATTCATATTTATGGAATGATCCCCTTTCCCAAACTTCTGCCACAGCCACCGGTTTATTAGCAGGTGGTTGTACCGTAACAGTTACCGATTCAAATGGATGTACAGCAACCGGTACTGTGACAGTTAGTGATACAACAGGTCCTTCCGCTAATATTTCAAGCAGCAATGATGTTAGCTGTCCGGGAGGTAACGATGGAGAGATCACTGTTAATGTTTACGATGGTATACCGCCCTACACTTATCTGTGGGATGATCTATTGTCGCAAACTACCACCACAGCAGATAGCTTACTTGCAGGAACATATACTGTAATCATTACAGATGCTAATGGATGCATCACTACTGCAGGTACCACTATTAACGAACCTCCGGTATTAATTGCTTCTATATCCTCAAGCGCTGACGCAAGCTGTAACGGTGATTGTGACGGAAATGCTTTTGCTTCTGCAACCGGTGGCACCTCCCCATACACATATCTTTGGAATGATCCCGGTTCGCAAACAACTGCAATTGCAACCGGCTTATGTAACGGACCTTATAATGTTATTGTCACAGATATTAATGGATGTACAGATAACATTAGTGTTACAATAAATGAACCTACTCAGTTATCATTAACGACTTCTGCAACAGATGCCAGTTGTACCGGTGTATGCGATGGCAACGCTACTATTACTGCGAGCGGTGGTACTTCCCCATATACTTACCAGTGGGACGACCCTGGAACACAAACAACTACCATTGCAACCGGCTTATGTAAGGGAACATTCATTGTTACAGTTACAGATGCCAATGGCTGCATTGACAGTTCAACAGTTTTTATTAACGAGCCGGCAGTCCTGACTTCATCATTGATCAGTGAAGTTGGTGTGGATTGTAATGGCGATTGCGATGGTTATGCAGAGGTATCCGGAACAGGTGGCATATTACCATACACCTACCTGTGGAGTAACGGGCAAACTGCCGCATTAGCCATCAACCTCTGTGCGGGTATATATGTCAATGATCTTACTGATGCAAATGGTTGTTCCGCTACAATAACAGCTATTATTTCTGAACCTGCAGCATTGACCAATGTGTTTTCAAGTATTGATGCAGATTGCAACGGAAATGCAACCGGAGAAGCCACTGCAAATATCAGCGGAGGAACTACTCCCTATACTTATCAATGGAATGACGGTAACTTACAAACTACTGGTACAGCTACCGGATTAATAGCAGGAACGTATTCTGTTTTAGTTACCGATTCCAATGGATGCAATATAACAAACAATATTACCATTAATGAGCCGGTACCAATCACCTTAGTGGTTACCACCACAGGATCCAATTGCGGTCAGGCGGATGGCGGGGCATGCGTTACTGTTGCCAGTGGTGTTTCTCCCTTTACTTATCAGTGGAATGATGCTTCTTCTCAAACCACTGCCTGTGCTACAGGACTATTTTCAGGATCTTATAATATATTGGTAACTGATGCTACCGGTTGTACTGCAACTAAGCCAGTGATGGTGAACGATCTGGGTTCACCCACATTTAGTATAGCATCCTCTGACGATGCAAACTGTAATGGTGGCTGTGACGGTTTTGCCACCGCTCTAATAACTAATGGTACTCCGCCTTACACTTATCAATGGAATGATCCCTCCAGCCAATCTACTGCCATTGCAACGGGATTGTGTGCCGGCGGTTACGTGGTTAGTGCAGTTGACGCCAATGCCTGTGCCGGAAATGTATCAGCTACCATAGGTGAGCCGTCTGTTTTGAATGTTACAATTTCCTCACAAACAGATGCTTCCTGTAATGGAGATTGTGATGGTGATGCAACCGTTCTGGCAGCCGGGGGTACTCCTCCTTATACTTACCAGTGGAATAATCCTGGTATGCAGACCATATCAACAGCAACAGGATTATGTACAGGAACTTACGGAGTTACTGTTTCCGATGCCCATGGATGTACAGACACTACATCAGTTACCATTTCAGAGCCGGATATTATTACTCTCACTACATCCTCAATTAATGCCAATTGCGGACAATCAGACGGCAGCGCCTCTGTTGTTGCAACAGGAGGAAACGGACTCTATGGTTATCTGTGGAACGATGCCAATACACAAAATACTGCAACTGCTATTAACTTGTTAGCAGGACCTTACAATGTTACCGTCACCGACATTTTAGGCTGTACGACTACTGCCAGTGTTATTGTAAATGACATTCCTGCCGGTACGCCAACCATATCTTCAACAATAGATGTGAGTTGTAATGGAGGCAGTGACGGGGCAGCAACTGTTTCAATGTCAGGCGGTACAATACCTTTTACTTACCTGTGGGATGACATTAATTCCCAGGCAACTACAACTGCTACCGGGCTTCCGGCAAATACTTACACAGTTAGTATTATTGATTCTAATGGCTGCCTTGTGACATCAAGCGCTGACATCTATGAACCCATATTACTCACTGTTATAACTTTAAATGACAGTGTAAATTGTTATGGAGTGTGTGATGGCTCAGCCTTAGCATCACCTTCAGGCGGAACCATGCCATATTCTTATCTATGGAACGATCCGTTATCTCAATCTACTGTTACAGCCACCGGTCTATGTGTGGGTACTTATATTATTACCATCACAGATGGTAATGGCTGTATTGTAACAGAAACTGCAATTGTAGGATCACCTGCTTTATTAGTATTGACTGAATCACATACCGATGCTAACTGCGGTCAGGCAGATGGTAGCGCTACGGTTACTGTTAATGGAGGAAAAACACCTTACATTTATACCTGGGATCCTCCGGGATCACAAGGTTTTCCAACTTATGACAGTTTATCAGCAGGAACTTATACTGTAACCGTTAACGATGCCAATGGCTGTTCTGAGGATATTTCCATTACTATTTCCGACCTTAGTGGCCCAACGGCTGTTATTGTTAATAGCGATAGTGTTAGCTGCTATGGGGGTAATAATGGTTTCGCAACCGTAAGTATAGCTGGTGGCACCACACCTTATTCATACGAGTGGGATGATCCGCTTTCGCAAACAGCACCAACTGCTGCTAATTTACCTGCTGGCAATTATATTGTTTCAGTAACAGACTCTAACGGCTGCATTGCTTCTGCTTCTGTTATCATTTATGAGACTGATTCAATTATATTTAATCCTACATCTACAGGCCCTGCATGTTATGGTGATAGTAACGGAACTGCCGGTGTTATTGTTGTTGGTGGCACTACTCCGTACACTTACCAGTGGGATGATCCTGCTTCCCAAACTGCTTTTACAGCAACAGGTCTTAGTAATGGCATTTACACGGTTATCATCACCGATGCCAATGGATGTACAAGAATAGGGACATTTGTAATAAGCGATCCTTTACCTATGACTGCCAGTGCAACAGCGACAGATGTTTCCTGTTTTGGATATTGCGATGGTACGGCAACTGCTATACCTTCAAATGGAACATCACCTTATACTTACCAATGGGATGACCCGAATAGTCAAGCTTCTGTTACTGCCGGAAACTTATGTGAAGGAACTTACAATGTAGCAATAATTGATGATAATGGATGTATTGCATCAGCTTCTGCTACAGTCGGCACACCGACACTTTTAAACGCTTTCATTTCTTCCAGCGGTAATAATATTTGCAGTGGCAACTGCAATGGATGGGCACAATCAACAGTTATAGGTGGAACACCTCCCTATACATACTTATGGAATGATCCATTAGCACAAACTACTGCACAGGCAACAGGCTTATGTGCCGGTTTATACGGTTTAACCGTTTCAGATGCCAGTGGTTGTTCATCCACTATATCGGTAACTATTACTGAGCCACAAATGTTGGTTATTACTACAACATACAATAATGTAACCTGTAATGGCGCCTGTGACGGTAATGCTACTGTAAGCGTATCAGGCGGCACACCTCCTTATACCTATCAATGGAACGATGCTTCTTTCCAGACAACACTTACGGCAGACAGTTTATGTGCCGGCAGCTATACCGTTATTGTTACCGATGTGAATGGTTGTTTTAAAATTGCAACGGTTAATATTACCGAGCTACCGGTGCTGGGGTTAGTAAATTCCAGCAATATATCATCAACCTGCGGAAACAATAATGGCGGGGCTTGTGTGAGTGTTATAGGTGGAGCCACACCTTTTGTCATTACCTGGGATGATCCTTTCACTACTGTTGGCGCCTGTATATTTAATGTGTATGCAGGTGTATATAATCCTGTAGTATCAGATTCCAATGGCTGTATTTTCACAATGCCCGTAATTGTTAATGACATTGCTGGTCCTGTTATAGACAGTATTTTAACTGCTGGTGTTACCTGTGCCGGTGATTTAAACGGGACGGCAGAGGTCTTTGCTACCGGTGACTCATCAGCTCTTCCATTATCATACCTATGGCAGATCTTCAGCGATACGTTGGGGGATAGTACTTTTGTTGACAGTTTGTCTGGAGCCACATATACAGTTACGGTTATAGACAACAATGGCTGTGTTACATCTGGTATGGCGGTTGTTTTTGAGCCAAATTCAATGGCAAGCGCCATAATATCATCAGATGATCCAAGCTGCAGCGGAGTTTGCGATGGTTCTGCCACTGTTATGGTTGCCGGTGGAGTATCTCCTTATGCTTACCAATGGACAGACGGTCAAACCACTACAACAGCAACGGGTTTATGTTGGGGTATACATAATGTAATAATCATGGATGTTAACGGATGTTTCACTACAAGTACTGTTGTTTTAATTGATCCTGCACCAATTGTAGTATCAGATTCGGTCATTGATGTAAGTTGTCAGGGATATGATGATGGAGCAATATACTTAGATGTGAGCGGTGGGACACCATTTTATTCATATAACTGGATACCAAATGTAAGCGCTTCATCTATCGCAACAAATCTTTTATCCGGGACATTTATCATTATGGTAACTGATATGAACGGATGTATTTTTACTCATGCAGCAATTGTCAATGAACCGGTAGAGTTAACCGCTACAACGAACTTTATTCCTTCTACATGTGGAAATAATAACGGTACGGCTATTGCTACACCTTCTGACGGAATGCCTCCTTACACTTATCTTTGGAATGATTTTTCAGCTACAACAACTGATACTGCTACTAATTTAATAGCTGGAAACTACAATGTTGACGTTACTGATGCCAATGGATGTTCGATTACACTTATCGTTCTTGTGAATGACATAGGAGGACCGGCTATAGTTGTTACACCTACAGGTGCAAATTGCTATGGAGATTCAACAGGAACTGCTTCAGTTACAACTAGCGGAGGCATTACTCCTTACACTTATCAATGGAATGATGTTAATTCACAAACTACTGCAACTGCAACCGGGTTAGCTGCCGGTATAGTATCAATCACTGTTATAGATGCAAATGGTTGTTCCGTAACCGGATACACCACAATCACTCAACCAAATCTTCTTGAAGTAATACCCTTTGGAACAACTACAATATGTTATGGCGGTTCTACTCCTATTTCCGCAACCGGTAATGGCGGTACTGTACCATACACTTATATTTGGGATAACGGATTAGATAGTATTCAAACACATACTGTACAGCCAAATTCTACTACAACATATACTGTTTATGTTATTGATGGTAACAATTGTCAATCTCCTGATACAACTATCACAATAACCGTATATCCTCCAATATCAGTTACGGTTTCAGGTGATGTAATATGTGATGGGGAAAATGCCACTATTAGTGCATCTGCAAGCGGAGGAAATGGAGGACCATACACATACTTGTGGGATGATCCTTTTGTACAAACCAATTCTTCCATCACTGTTTTACCTTTTGAAACAACTACGTATACTGTTATTGTTAGTGATAATTGTCCATCACCTGTTGTTACCGATTCTGCTATTGTTACGGTTAATCCATTCCCCGAAATTGGCTTTTTAGCTACAGAGGGTGGTTGCGCACCTTATCCAATAAACTTTACTGATACTTCAATAATAAGTAATGGTACAATTACCATCTGGTCATGGAATTTTGGTGATCCTGCGTCAGGTTCAGAGAATAGCTCCACTGATCAAAATCCCTGGCATACTTATGCTTCAGCAGGCACTTATGATGTTACCTTATCTGTTATCTCCGATCAAGGGTGTCCTTCCCCTGCATTAACTCTACCCGGTGTTGTAACAGTATTTTCACAACCAACGGCTCAATTTTACATGGGACAAAATGGTTTTATCTTATCATCACCTGCTTCAACATCAATTTTAAGTCCAACAGTTGATTTTATTGATACCTCTTCTAATAATGTGGTAATATGGGAGTGGGATTTTGGCGACACTGAATCCGGTTTTGACAATAACGACACCAGTCAAAATCCATTACATACTTACAGTGAAGCCGGTACGTATCTTATTACTCTGGAAGTTTATACAGATTCCGGTTGTTCTGATTATTATACAGACTACATAACCTTAACCGGTGAATATACCTTGTTTGTTCCAAATGCCTTTACACCCAACCAGGACAGAGGCGAACGGAATGAATATTTTAAGCCGGTAGGTGTGGGCATTGATGAAGGGGAATTTATAATACACATTTTTAACAAGTGGGGTGATATGATCTATAAATATAACGGTAACTACGAAGGGTGGCCCGGATGGGATGGCAGAGCCAATAATGGTAAGGATATAGCCCAGACAGATGTATATGTGTGGAAGATCAGAACTACCGATGTTAACGGAGAAAAACGTAATTATATTGGGCATGTTACCCTGATACGGTAAATTACGGATTGCAGATTGGTTTGACTGTTTTGTTTAGCTTATTGGCTGTTTGGTTGTTTGATATTTGGTTTTTCGGTTATCGGCTTTCAGTTGTCGGTTTTTCGGTTTACCGGTTTTATCGTTCTATTTTCAGATTTTCAATATTCAATTGATGAACCAGTAAACATGAAACCGGTAATTTGACAACCCGTGCACCGATAACTGAAAACTGATAAACTGGGATAATCATTTAAAATTCAGTATGTTCTATTGTATTTTATAGCTTATTAAATAAGAGATCATGAACAACATCATCAGTTGGTTTGAGATACCTGCAAAAGACTTTAAAAGAGCTTTGAACTTCTACTCAGAGGTTTTCAGGATGGATATTGACATCTTCAAGTTCAAGAATGTTCCACATGGGGTTTTCAGAACACCAACCAGTAAAAAAATTATTACAGGTGCAATTGTTGAAACTAAAGACATGCCTGAAAAGAATACCGGTCCTATTATTTTTTTCAACGCCAACCCTGATATGCTTGAGATAATAGAACGTATTAAAGAAAATGGAGGTGAGATAATCTGCTCCAAAAGCTTAATAAAAAACATCAATTCTGAAGATGGGACTATAACTATTCCAAAAACACTAATTGATAACAATCCCGGATATTACGCATATTTTTACGATACAGAAGGGAATAAGATGGGATTATATTCAAATAGTTAGTATTATAAACTCATATTCCAAAGGGTTGAGTTCTCTCTTTAATATTGAGAAAAATTCTTTCCCATATTTTAAATAGTAAGGAATAAAATTATCGTACCTTTCCTGAAGTGTATTTTTGGGGAATAGCTTTTCCTTTATTTTATTGATCTGATCTACATCTGTTTCCCGCTTTCTTTTTTCGGCTTTCAACAATTTCCTTTCAATATTCGATAAACTTTTCAATTGCTTTTGTAATTCAGCACTAACAGCCGCTTTAAGTGAAACATCTGTTTTCTCAGCTTTCAAGATCATACTTTTAAAAGCTTTGGTAATTATTTTTTTCTCTGCATCTATGTTTATTTCAACCTGAGAAGTTTTTCTTAAAAAATTCTTTACAATAAGGTTAGTGTTATTAAATAATTGCTTTGGCTGAATTCCCAATTTATTTAAGCGTTTATTTATCTTATTATCTATCAATAGAACAGAATTTCGCAAAATAAGAACAGGAAAATTCACATCATAATGGTCAAATGCACTTTTTAATTGAAGCCAATATGCCAATTCCGCACTACCACCAACATAAGCCAAATTAGGCAATATTTTTTCCTGATAAAGAGGGCGTAATACAACATTGGGACTGAATTTTTCAGGGTGATCATGGATCTCTGTAAGAAGTTCAGCTTCAGAAAAGGAAATATCAGTATTTAATACACTATATGATTTAAGGTCTTCCTGATGGGGTACTGTTACACTCCCTTTGGATTTTAGATTCTTCTCTATTCTTTCCCTGGAATTCTTCCCTAAATAGAAGCAATTTATTCCCCTGGGATTTACCTGAACTTTATAATGCCTGGAAAGTTTTTTATTAGTACTGTTTATCAATTGAAAAGCCATATTATTAATAATATCGTCTTCTATAACATCTTTAAACTCACTTTTCAACCGCTTGTCATCCCCATCAATAATCACTAAGCCATATTTTCCAAAAAGTTCATTAACTAAATATCTCGTTGCTTGAGCGAGTGTTTTGTGTTCAGAGTATGTTTTTTTGAAAAATTCATACAGTTCTTTTGAATATTGACCTTGTCCGAGAATGGATTTCAATTCTTCCAGAACGTTCTTTATTGAATCAGCAGAAATTCTGCCAACGGCACCTTCTCTTTCTTTCTTGTCAGGTTTCCACTCAATTGTTTTATTAAAAAGATGAATATGGTTTATCTCATTGAAATCATGGTCTTCTGATACCATCCAGTATACAGGTATGAAATTGTATTCAGGAAAGGCATTTTTCAGCTTTTCAGCGAGATTAATCGTAGTTATTATCTTATAAATAAAATAAAGCGGGCCGGTAAACAAACATAATTGATGACCTGTTGTGATGGTAAAAGTGTTTTGCAGGAGGAGAAGCTCTATATGGGGGATGAGGGACTGGGGACGGGAGACGATGGAGGAATATTGCTCCTTCAAAATTTCAACCAATAACTTACGGTTTATTTTTTGATTTTGCCTTTCAAATATAGCGCTTTTAAAAGCATTAATAGTCCGGCTTCGCTCACTATAAGTTAGGTTCTGTTTATTAGATACAGGATATTTATAAAACGGTTTTAATTTTTCTTCTCCATTGAGATAATCTAAAATCATAGGGGGGAAATAATCCCTGCCAGTTCGGCTCAAGTTGGCTTGAGCAAGAGGAAATAATATTTTATTATATTGAAATTTCAATGGTTAATTTTTTTGATATTTACCTTTTTGCATTTAATTGTCTGCTTCTGGTTTCTGGGCGCTGGGTTCTTGGTTGTTGGTTTTTTACTCAAACTCGTAACCAGCACAGACCTCCCCGCAACCAGTACCCAGTAACATTATCTTATTTATACTTAACTCAAATTTATAATTTCATTTTTTATTCAATTTACAAAGTCATGTTCTTAATATGGCACATACCTTACAAATCTACGATTTACGATTTTAGATTTATGCATTAAATAATAAAAAACTCTAAAAATCAAAAATCGAGAATAAAATAGTATTTGCAATCAAGATATTAAGTTTTAAATTTGCATTTTCTTTAATTAAAAACTTAGGTATGGATTTATTTGATAAAATAAAGGCAAACCGTGGTCCATTGGGACAATACAAAAAATTTGGCCATGGTTATTTTTTTTTCCCGAAACTGGAAGGGGAAATTTCAAACAGGATGCATTTTCGTGGCAAAGAACGCTTAATCTGGAGTACAAATAATTATCTTGGATTAGCCAACCATCCTGAAGTTCGCAAGGTAGATAAAGAAGCAGCAACTCAATGGGGATTAGCAACTCCAATGGGTTCAAGGATGATGACGGGCAACAGTAATTACCATGAGGAGTTGGAAAATGCTCTCTCAGACTTTTTGAAGAAGGAAGACACCATCCTGTTAAATTACGGATACCAGGGGATGGTTTCTGCCATTGATTGTCTTGTTGACAGGAATGATGTGATCGTTTATGATTCTGAATCTCACGCCTGTATTGTTGATGGTGTAAGGTTACATCAGGGAAAGCGTTTCGTATACCCGCACAACAATATTGAGAACCTGGAAAAACAGCTTGAAAGGGCTACTGCATTGACTGATCTGAGACAATCCTTTAAAGCAGGTGGTGGTATCCTGGTTGTCACAGAAGGAGTTTTCGGTATGGCAGGAGATCAGAGTAAATTAAGGGAGATCATAGCATTAAAGAAAAAATTCCAATTCAGATTATTTGTTGATGATGCACATGGTTTCGGAACCATGGGTAAAACTGGGGCAGGGGTAGGTGAGGAACAGGGTGTACAGAAAGATATAGATATTTATTTCGGCACTTTTGCCAAAGCAATGGCTAGTATTGGCGCTTTCATCTCTTCAAATGAACAAATTGTTGAGTATATAAGATACAATTCGCGTTCTCAAATTTTTGCGAAATCGCTGCCATTGCCATTAGTTATTGGTGCATTAAAAAGGCTGGAACTGCTGAGAACCAAACCCGAATTGAAAGAAAATCTCTGGAAAATCGTCAAGCACTTGCAAAGTGGTTTAAAGAAAGCCGGTTTTAATTTAGGCAATACTCAATCGCCTATCACACCGGTATTTCTTTCAGGTGAAGTAAATGAAGCAACAAACCTTGTCATAGATTTAAGAGAGAATTACAACATCTTTTGTTCTATAGTAATTTACCCTGTTGTTCCCAAAGATACGATCATGTTAAGACTGATACCCACCGCTGTTCATACATTACAAGATGTTGAATACACCATCAATGCTTTTTCAGAGGTACAGGAAAAACTGAAAGCAGGAGAATATTCGTCTGAGGAAGTAATTACAACTTGATCTTTTTCAACAAGTACTAACTACTTCCTCAGCTTTTTTCACTTCCTCAATTAATGTAGAAAGTTTATTATATGTTGATCTGCTCACACTAACAAGAGGGAGTCGTAAATTATCGGAGCAAAAATTCAATATATCCAAAGCAGCTTTAATTCCTGCCGGGTTTCCATCAATAAAAAGATTTTCAATAATATCAATTAATTTATAATGGATATCCCGGGCAATTTTCAGATTCCCTCTCAAAGCATGGTAAACCATTTCCGAGAGCTCTTTTGGGAATGCGTTAGCCACAACAGAAATAACACCATCCCCTCCGATTGCAATTATCGGTAATGTAAGGGCATCATCACCGGAAATTACCAGAAAACCATCAGGTTTATTATTAATGATAGTCATACATTGCACCAAATCTCCAGAGGCTTCTTTAATTCCAATTATATTATCAAGATCATTGGCTAGTTTAAGCGTTGTTTCAGCAGTAATATTAACTGATGTTCTTCCAGGTACATTATATAATATTACAGGAACAGGGCTTGCGTTGGCAATGATCTTATAATGCTGGTATAAACCCCTCTGGCTGGGTTTATTGTAATATGGGGATACAGACAGTATTGCATCCACACCATCAAAATCAAAAGATTTAATACAATTAATTACTTCCTGGGTATTATTACCACCAAGCCCCATAACAACAGGAATCCTCCCATTAACTGTTTCAACTATGAAACCGATAACAGCCATTTTTTCATCCTTGTTCAATGTAACTGATTCACCTGTGGTACCCATAACAACAATGTAATCAATATTATTATTAATTAAATGCTCTACTAATTTCTCCAAGCATCCAAAATCAATACTCCCGTCTTTATGAAAGGGAGTTACAATGGCAACACCGGTGCCTCTTAGTTTTTTGTGCATGGTTCTGTTTTATTGAATTTGATAAGTTATGTTATTCTTTCTTATTTATGATACTCAGATAATGTTTCAAATGTATAATATAGTTTTCCAGGGTTTTCCTTTTTTCAATATTTAGTATCAGATCATAATATACCATGCTGTTTTCACCTGATGGTCCCACTTTAAATTTTGCTTTGGAAAGCCCACAAATATATCTAATAGGAAAACATTTATCAATAC
This sequence comes from Bacteroidota bacterium, assembly GCA_043811005.1. Taxonomy (GTDB): domain Bacteria; phylum Bacteroidota; class Bacteroidia; order NORP154; family NORP154; genus JBDRNO01. The sequence continues at coordinate 15,796 of JBDRNO010000271.1, forward strand.
ACAAATCTATTAAAACATCGTAATCTTCCTGAATGAAATTTTTCACTTCAATAGATTTTGGTTCAAAGCACCAATTTAATTCTTTTTTTGTAAAGTAGCGATATTCCAATTGCGTCTTTGGTAGTTGATTTGGGTCGTTGCTGTTTATAAAACCCAACGAAACGACTTGTTTCTTTTTCTCCTTTAAATATTGCACAAAATCCTTTACCCTATCATAGGTCCGCCTGTTTGTTGCATCATAAAGCACACCTATCCTATGAGCACTATCAAAGTTATGAACAGCCCTGTTCCTAATAACATAAGTAATTTCTTTTTTTAGAAGATATCTCCCTATGTTAATTCGCAGATTTTTAAACACAGTTTGTGAAGTTATTATACCCCTATTTAGTTCTAATTTTTTTAACTATACTTTGAAAATAAGGCTCAAGGGAAAAAAACTGAAATTATTAAAAAAACAAATCACAAATAAATAACAATTTCCAACAATATGTTATTCTTTTATCATATCAAGAAACTCTTCTTCAGTTATTATGGGAACATTGAGTTTTTTTGCTTTTGCCAATTTGCCCGGTCCCATATTATTTCCGGCAATTACAAAATTGGTCCTGGATGAGATAGAACTGACATTTCTGCCACCATTTTGTTCAATAATTTTTTTCAACTCATCTCTTGAAAAATCATTAAAAACTCCTGAAACGATAAAAGACATTCCTTTAAGCTTTCCCTGTATGGGCGGGCTTAAACTTGCCGATAATTCCTCAGCGGATAGTTCAAATTTTAGTTCTTTATTTTTAAGCCGGTCAATCAACTCAATATTTTTTTTCTCAGCAAAATATTTTATAATACTTTCGGCAATTTTAGAACCTATTTCATCCACCTGGTTTAAGTCTTCAAATTTAGCATTTATTAAATCATCAATGTTTTTATAATGGAAAGCTAATTTTTTAGCAACTGTTTCGCCAATATATCTTATTCCAAGAGCAAATAAAACTCGTTCAAATGGGACTTCTTTTGATTCTTCAATTCCTTTAAGCAGATTGGAGACTGATCTCTCTGCAAATCGTTCTAATGGTATTAATTGTTCTTTTTTTAGATCATACAGATCTGCGATGTTAGAAATGATTCCTTCATCAAAAAGCAATCCAATAGTTTCTTCACCCAAGCCATCTATATTCATCGCTTTACGGCTGATAAAATGTTCTAACTTTCCAGTAATTTGAGCAGGGCAATCCACATCATTCGAGCAGTAATGTATTACTTCACCCTCGTATTTAACCAATTCTGTACTGCATTCAGGACACTTTGTAATATATTTTGTTCGTTTTGAATCATGTTGTCTTTTGCTTAAATCAACCTCAATAATTTTAGGAATTATCTCACCTCCCTTTTCAACATAAACGGTATCCCCTACTCTAACATCTAATTTTTTTATCTGGTCAGCGTTGTGTAGTGTAGCTCTTTTAACGATTGTACCGGATAACAATACAGGTTCCAGGTTTGCGACAGGTGTAATTGCGCCTGTTCTGCCAACCTGGTACACGATTGAAAGCAATTTAGTGGCAGCTTTTTCTGCTTTATATTTATAAGCAATTGCCCATCTGGGTGATTTGGCAGTAAAACCAAGTTTCTTTTGATGCGCATATGAATTAATCTTTATTACTATACCGTCAATATCAAAATCCAATTCCATTCTTTTCTTATCCCATAATTTAATAAAATCGAATACCTCTGGGAGTCCCCTGCATTTTACTATTTCATCAGGTATCTTAAATCCCCACTTTTTTGCAGCTTTCATATTATCATAGTGTGTTTGATATGGAAGTTGTTTACCATGCACTGCATAAAGGAAACTATCGAGGTTTCTCTTCGCAACAATTGACGAATCTTGCATCTTTAATGTGCCGGATGCCGTATTCCTAGGATTTGCAAGAAGTGTTTCTCCGGCTTCTTCTCTTTCCCTGTTCAATTTATCAAATGCTTTACGCTGTAAAAAGACCTCCCCTCTTATTTCAAATTCAACGGGATAATCCGTTCCTCTCAACCTTAAAGGAATACTTCTTATGGTCTTAACATTTGCAGTAACATCATCCCCCTGTACGCCATCCCCCCTGGTAACCGCCTGGATTAATTCACCATTTATATATGTTATACCGATAGCTACACCGTCATACTTTAACTCACATATATATTCAACCTTATCTTTCAAGCTCACTTGATCATGTTGAAAATTATCAGAAAAAAGAGAAGTTTGAGTATAGGATGGCATCATTTTCTTTACACGCTTGTCAAATTCTTTAAGGTCTTCTTCTGAATAGGTATTATCCAGTGAAAGCATGGGGTATTTATGCTTTACTGTTCTAAAATCTTTGGTTATCTCTCCTCCTACCCTCTTGGTTGGTGAATTGGGGGCAGAAAGCTCGGGAAAATGCTTCTCCAGTTCAATCAACTTATTCAAGAGCATATCAAATTCATAATCTTCTATAGTTGGTGCTGACAAGACATAGTAATTGTGATTGTGCTGTTCAATATCTTTTGAAAGCTGTTCTATCTTTATTTTAGCTTCTTCCCTGGTCATTGAAGGTTTGGTTAATTTATAAGAAATTATACACGATGCCAATATACGAATAAATACTAATGATACTAATGGTCATTGCCAATTGCCAACTTACAGATTGTATAAAATTATCCCGTTTTTAGTATAGCATCATTAGTATAAATTAGCATATTAGCATCGCATTACCATTTCATGAATTAACTAATTTCTGCTTTTTCCCAAAATTCCACGAACCATCCGCTCTTTATTCTGCATATCCCTTTTTACAATTATCTGAGTAAATCTTTTATTCTCCAATAGTGCTTTTATCTCATTACCAAAATATTCATTGATCTCAAAATACAACTTTCCGTTCTTTTTTAATTTTCCCAGTGCAATATCGGATATTATTTTGTAATAAATAAGAGGATTTTCATCTTCAACAAACAAAGCGCTATAAGGTTCATAATCCAGGACATTTTTTTCCATTTGCTTTTTTTCTGATATTCTAACATAAGGTGGGTTACTGACTATAATATCAAACAGCCCTTCCCACCACCCCTTCATTAATGGAAGGGGTGTACTTTCGCGCTGAAACTCCCTCACTTTTGAGGAGGGCCGGAGAGGGGCTGGAGAGCCAACGCTCGAAGATCCCTTCTCATCAAATGAGCGGGCAGGAGCATAGGATTTATCTCTCAGCCAGCTGGCGGAATGGCAAGGGTGGGGCTGTTTCAAAATATCCATATAAAAAAAGGAAATGCTCACATTATTGACTTTGGCATTTTCACGAGCAAGTGACAGGGCTTTTTCCGAAACATCTATAGATGAAATAATTGCATCAGGTATGTTTTTCTTTAATGCAATAGCAATACAACCGCTGCCGGTTCCTATATCTAATATTTTTAAATTTGATTTATTAGCATCATTAATTATCCAATCAACCAGTTCCTCAGTTTCCGGTCTTGGGATCATAACCCTTTGATCAACTTTCAATTTTAAGCCATAAAACTCACAAGTACCAAGTATATATTGGATGGGTTTATTCAATTTTAGCTGCTTTACTACGTTTTTCATTTTAAGCAAATCCGTTTTGCTCAATATATTAGCGAATTTTGTTACCATATCTGTTTTTGAAAAACCCAAATACTCCTCAAATGCCATGTAAATAAAATTATTTATCTCACCATCAGGGTATATTCCATTTAATTCGTCACGGAATAAACGTACGATAGAATTTACTTCTTTGTATTGGAAATTCATATATGCCAAAACTGAATGAGTTTGCAAATTAATTAATGAAATGAAACCACAGATTTCACAGATGACACAGATTAAAAATTTATCTGTGAAATCAAATAAATAATTAATTATCTACATTTAGGTCGCACAAATAAAATCTATCAATAATTTTAATATATACCAATGTTGAATAAAGTTACAAATCAAGTAATTAAAAAAAGGATTATCAAATTAGTTTTTTAACAACGTTGCGTAAATAAATTTTTCAAATGCTGAGGAAAGTTATCCATTTTATAAAGAATTTTGCTGCAATTGAAAGACTAATGACTGAAAATTTTCAAGTTATCCATACCTGATTTTTTCTTAACTCATATTTGTTTAGTATACATTTTTGATTTCACAGATTAAAATCAGTGAAATCTGTGTAATCTGTGGTTACATTTACACCTTACACCCGAACTGTAACGAAATTTCTATATATTATTTATTACAAACTCATGTTCATTCAGTATAATAATTGCTTTTTGTGAATTTCGGATTTTTTATTCTTATTAAATGTAAATTTAGTTGATTCCCACAATTTTTACAATAAATATTATGAATAAGAATATAACTTTGTAAATTAAAACATAAACATAAGCTCTTAAAATTTCATTATTGACAACATGCTAACAAAAATTTAGTTGGTGTTAATTGACAAGTTGACAGTTGACAATAGGCAGTTGGAAAAAAAAACAAATTGCCTACTTTCATCAAATTCAATAAAATTGATTTCCCGCTAAAAGCGGTTTTTATTAAAAACTTGTTTTTGAATAAAGCTAGACTCTTATGAAGAAAAATTTACGAATAATATTTATGGGAACTCCGGAATTTGCTGTTCCTTCATTAGGTATATTAATAAAGAACGGGTATAATATTGTTGGGGTAGTTACCTCTCCTGACAAACCTTCAGGAAGGTGGCAAGAGATCCGGCAATCAGCTATAAAAATATATGCTATTGCCAATAACCTCTATATTTTACAGCCAGAAAAGCTCAAGGATCCTGCATTCCATCAACAGCTTAGGGAATTAAAAGCCGACCTGCAGATCATTGTCGCATTCAGAATATTACCTGACGCTGTTTGGACAATGCCGCCATCAGGCACGTTTAATTTACATGCCTCTCTTCTTCCCAATTACAGGGGAGCTGCTCCTATCAACTGGGTTGTCATAAACGGTGAAAAAGAAACAGGAATAACAACATTTTTCCTAAAACATGAAGTTGATACCGGTGATATTATTTTCCAGGAAAAGGTAGCTATTAGAGAGGATGAAACTGCCGGAGAATTGCACGACAAGCTAATGAATTCAGGCGCTAAATTAGTCTTAAAAACAGTTAAAGCTATTGAGAATAATACATTCCAGAAAACAGACCAATTTACCTTGTATTCAGACCAGGATAAATTTAAACCTGCACCAAAAATATATAAGGAATTCTGCAAAATAGACTGGAACAAGAACATTAAAGATATTTATAATCATATCAGGGGGCTAAGCCCTTACCCGGGTGCATGGACAGAGATCGTTTCACCAGAGGGGAAACGATTTTTATTAAAAATTTTCAAATCAACCAATGAAGAAGCCGTTCACAAAAACGATATTGGCAATATTGTTACTGATGGAAAAAAAATAATAAAAATCTCAGCACAAAACGGTTTTATAATATTATTAAACTTACAACTGTCCGGCAAAAAAAGACTGGAAGTAAATGAGTTTTTAAGGGGAACAAAGATTGATAGTTCGTGGAGATGTATTTAGGTATTTTTTTTAAGCTATACTTAGGAAAGAACAAAGATTTTTGCTTTTTTAGATTTTATGCTTTTTTCTTTTCTATAACGAATAAACGTCTGAAAAGCCCTGTTTTCAGGTATTTAAGGGGTGAGTTATTAACAAAACCCTTATTTTATTAACAATTTAGCGTTTTTTTTACGTTTTTTCTTTGCTATAACCCAGAAATAGTCTATATTTGCGCTATAATTAACTGAATGATTAATCTAAAAAACAAAAAATTATGAACAAAGCAGAATTAATTGAAGCAATTGCATCAGATGCTAGTTTAACAAAAGCAGATGCAAGAAGAGCATTAGATGCTTTTATTGGCGCTACAACTAAATCATTAAAAGGTGGTAACAGAGTAGCATTAGTAGGATTCGGCTCATTTTCAATTGCAAAACGTAAAGCAAGGACAGGAAGAAATCCTCAAACAGGTGGAACTATTCAAATCCCTGCTAAAAAAGTTGTAAAATTCAAAGCTGGTAGCGATTTATCAACAACCGTTGCTTAATCAAAACCAAATAATTACAAAAAAACCCTTCCGATTAATCGGAAGGGTTTTTTTTATTGATATATATTTATAAATTTGCACAACAAAAATTTATTTCAAGAACATAACGAAGTAATTTAATTAAAAAATTAAAAAAGTCTCCCGCAAAGCTCGCCAAGAGCGCAAAGTTCGCTATAATTAATTAAAGGTCATTGTGTTCTTTGCGACCTTTGCGTGCTTAGCGGGATAAAATATTAAAACTCCTATACGAGAGAATAATACAATAATATTAATTTACTATTACGATACTATTAATTATGGGAAAAGGAGACAAAAAGACAAAAAGAGGAAAAATTTTCATGGGTAGCTACGGTGTAACCAGAAAACGAAAAAAAAGGAAGCCACATATTATAATTAAAAAAAAGGATGCAGTTGCAGCAAAGATTTCTATGACTGAAAAAGAAGTGAAAATAAAAAAGGTGGTTGTACCCGAATCCCCTGATATGGCTAAACCCAGCACCTCAGCGCGTAAAAAAACAGCTGTAAAAAAATCAGCAACAAATAAAACAACTGTTAAGAAGACTACAGCTAAGGAAACATCGGCAACTAAAAAAAAGGAAGAAGGTACCCAGAAGATTACGACCAAGAAGAAAACAACGAAAAAGTCTGCTGAAAAAAAGTAAGATAAAAGATAAATTCACGGAGCTAACCTCTCCATCTTCCACGAATTATCTTCCTGCAAGCTGAACCGGATTCTGTCGTGAAGCCTGTTTACTCTTGCCTGCCAGAATTCTATTTTATATGGTATAAGACAATATCCACCCCAATAGGGTGGGCAAGGTATTGGCAGGTTCTTAAATTTGTCAGTAAAATATTTTTCTCGCATTACAATTGATTTTCTATCTGGTATCACATCGCTCTGCGGTGATGCCCAGGCGCCTATCTGGCTTCCCCGGGGCCTGCTCTTACAATATTCATCTGACTGTTCTACAGATATCTTCTCAATCTTTCCCTCAATCCTTACCTGACGGTTGAGGTCTGTCCATAAAAAAGTTATTGCTGCGTACGGATTTTGGGATATTTCCTTTGCCTTCCTGCTTTCGTAATTTGTATAAAAAACAAAGCCATTCTCATCAAAGCCCTTTAATAACATAGCCCTGGCTGACGGCTTTCCGCTTTGTGACACGGTGGATAAAATCATCGCCTCTGAAAGTGGAATCCCGGCTTTGGCAGCATCCTCAAACCAAATTCCAAACTGCTTGATAGGATCACTGTGTATATTTTTTTCATTTAATCCTGTTAAGGTAAAAAGATATTTTTTGTATAAACCAAAAAAACTTCTTTTATAGAACTTTATGGTATTCTCCGGCATTTTTAATCTGTTACATGTTAAATCTTTGCCACATCTGGTCACAATATTTGAACAAAGGCGCTATAATTACGATGTAGCAATGATTACGCTAATCGCGAATCAAACGCGAATGAAGCGAATAGTATTCGCATAATTCGCGTTTGATTAGCGATTCGCGTAACTTTAATTATTAAACCTCTTTGGTTTTGGCTTCGGCCTGAGCTCAGCCGAACGGCTTGTCCAAGTTATGGAAATTAGGGCAAAAGTAATTTTTTATTTTCTTTTAAAATTATAAATAATTAGTGTTAATTTGTGTAATTAGTGGCGTCCGCCAGCTGGCTGATTAATCAATTTATGAAGTTATGTCCTTATACTCAGTTTTCTAATAAAATTACAATAAACTTTGTAAAAAATTATTAATCATTATATTTGTTATCTGATTTTTCAATAAAAACAAATCATAAAAAGAATGAATCCGATAAAATTAGAACCAGGCAAAGGGAGGTTGTTGATCTCCGAGCCATTTCTTCATGATCCTTTTTTCAATCGTTCGGTAGTACTGCTTACCGAACATAATGAGAACGGCTCTGTTGGCTTTATTCTAAATAAACCCATAAACATAAAGCTCAATGATGCATTAGAAGAATTTCCGCAATTTAATACCGACCTTTACTTAGGAGGCCCTGTTCAAAGAGATTCATTGTTTTATATTCACACAATAGGAGACAGTATAAGTGACAGCATTGAGATCTTTGATGGTATATATTGGGGGGGGAATTTTGAAGCATTAAAAATATTAGTTAAAAAAAATGAAGTTGACACATCGGAGCTGCGTTTTTTTATGGGCTATTCGGGTTGGAAAGGCGATCAATTAGACGCAGAATTGAAAAAAAATTCATGGATAGTAACTCCTGCAAAAGCCGAATATATAATGAATGTCCTCCCTGAAAAATTATGGAGTAATATCTTAAAAGGTCTTGGGAAAAATTATGCTATGTTAGCTAATTTCCCTGAATTTCCCTCCTTGAATTGATGAATTACGATTTTGTATTCTTGAGTGCCCTCTAAAAGGTAAAATAATTGAAAAAAATATTTTCTCGCAAAGACGCCAAGGTAATTTCTCAATACTTGCAGGCAGATTATATTTATTAGTTATTTTCTTTAATTTTGTATGTGGTTATTGTGAAGTTACACGCCAAGAACACAAAGTGTTTATTCTCAGTAATTTATGAATATTACTTTGCGATCTTTGCACCTCTAAGAGAGACAAAAGCGACTTTTTAGAGTGGAAAAGCCGCGCGTGGAATCCCCTCCAGAAAGAAAGGATAAAGGGGTGTGTGAAATAATTACCAAGATATGAAAAATACCCAGGTGGTAAGAACTTTATACTCAATAACATTGATTATATTATTATTTTCCTCCTGTAAAAAGGAAAATGAAGGCGATTGTTTTATAAGCACTGGGGAAATCATTAAGAAAGAAGTATCAACCGGAGAATTCTCTGAAATTGACGTTTACGACAACATCAATTTATTAATAACTCAGGATACCTTTAATAATGTTGTAATAGAAGCAGGAGAGAATTTGATCCCATTTATCATAACCCAGGTTGAAGACGGCAGGTTAACAATCAGGAACAATAACAGGTGCGATTTGGTAAGAAGCTATAAAAAAAAAGAAGTGAATGTTTTTGCAACAACAAATGGAATAAAACGCATAATTCACAATGGTTATGGTTGGATCAAAAATACCGATACCCTGATAAACGATGCAATTGATATCTCCGTAAATAGTTACGGGGATGTTGAGTTGACAGTCAAAGTCAATTATTCGCATATTGATACGCATAGTGGAGGAGATATAATATTAAAAGGCACTTCACTTCTTAACGGGTTTTGGACATCGGGTAACAACTGGGTGAGATGTTCCGAGCTTATAACGGATACAACATATTTAGATGCGTCAATAACAGGAAATTGTTATGTAAATGCTACCAAAAAGCTTGATGTAAAGATCCATTCAAGTGGAGATGTGTATTATTCCGGAAATCC
>JBDRNO010000272.1:0-11575 GCA_043811005.1 Bacteroidota bacterium
ATAATTACCAAACGGAGCCAATAAGGGGGGAGACTTTTCAACGAAAGCACGGATGTTATCACTTAAGGTAAATAATGTGAAATCCTCTGCCAGGTACCCTTGCACTTCGTTTAGCCGGTTCTGGCTTTCGGAGATATTTAACCCTGCCTTCAGGTTATTGAAATAGTTCAAGCCTGATTGCCCCCCAAGGATATACAAAACAGGCGTGTTTGATTTAAGAATATCCGACAGGAGATTTGTAGAGGTATTAGAGAGTGATGGAATTTGATGAAGAATTATCAGGTTATACTTTTCGATAGAAACAGCTTTGCTGGGATGAGTTTGCTGTAGAGACGCAATTAATAGCACTTCTACCTCATAATTTTCATTCATTTCGAGTGATTGTCTCAGAGCCGATACATCCGGATGAGGTGAATTAGCCAGTATCAGTATTTTTTGCCTGCTGTCCAGGATATCAATAAAAAAATCCAGTGTGTTATTATTTTTACTTATCTCGTCATCAATTGCCGACAATCTGACCCGATACCGCTGTATCCCCATTTCGTTGGCTGTCAGCCGTACAGGAACGACAGTATTGAACGAACTGGTGTTGATATCAATATTTTTAAAAAAAAGCTCTTCTTTGCCTCTACAAACAGTTACCCGGGTATTATGACCCTCGCATTGTTTGGCATCAACAACTATCTCGATCGGAAATTCATTTCCCAGGTAGGCAAGCCGGTTATGGGCAACTTTGGACAGGATGATATCTTTCCTGATGCTGGTATCACCCAAGGCAACAGTATAAACAGGTGATTTTATCTTGTTAACGGAATACACCGGGTTTGAGCCCTTATTGTACAACCCGTCACTCGCCAATATTACCGCCCCGACATTGCGATTGCTGTACCTGGTGTGAATTTCCTCAAATAATGCCGAAATGTCGGTTTGTTTACCGGTAAAACTGTGATTGATGCCGCTGGTTATCTTGTCACCGAATGAATAGGTTTTTACATCATATTTATTACTTAGATCGCTAATAAAGTTGTTTAAGCTTTCCCTATACCCGTTCTTATAGTAAGATGAATCCTTCCCGATAAGCAGCGATTGAGAATCATCCTGGGCAATTATAATAATGGGCTTTTCAACCTGACGAAAAATCGTTTTCAATAAGGGATTTAATAACAGGAATGCGATCAGCCCTACTACACAGAAGCGAAACAGAGCCATCATCCTTTTTAGCCACAGGGGTAGTTCACTAAGATTTTTGTCCTTATTGTAAAGGATAAAAGCATATAAAGCCCCGAGAGCAAAGCAGAAGATTATGTACCAGGGAGGGTATTCGGTTATGATAGTCATTCGACATTAAAATTTGTGTAAGCAATCAGTTCTATTGATAAAGTTCTATTTTATTGAATAATGAACATTTGAACAATCGAATAATGAATTATGAATTTTTATGTTTTTATTCATAATTCATCATTCAAATGTTCATTATTCAATATTCAAATAGCTATATAACAGCTATATTATAACTACTGATTAGTTACAAATTTGTATTACCCACTCACAGAGTATCTTTTGCCTTTAAGTCCTTAATATACATCATCCATCAAGTAAGCATCCCTCCATCAACATTAATAACCTGCCCGGTGATATAAGCGGCCAGATCAGAGGCGAGGAACAGTGCCAGATTTGCAACATCTTCAGGTGTTCCGCCTCTTTTTAAAGGGATTGCGTTTTTCCATTCAATAACTATTTTTTCATCCAAGCCCTGTGTCATCTCAGTTTCAATAAAGCCTGGTGCAATAGCATTGCTGCGGATGTTCCTTACACCAAGCTCGAGAGCTACAGACTTGGTAAACCCGATAATTCCCGCTTTTGATGCAGAGTAATTTGCCTGCCCTGCATTACCTTTAATGCCAACAACAGAGGCAATATTGATAATAGAACCCTTTCGCTGCCTGAGCATGACAGGTTGAACAGCTTTGGTTAAATTGAAAACTGATTTAAGGTTAATGTTCATAACCATATCCCATTGTTCTTCGGTCATTCTAAGCAATAAATTGTCGCGTGTGATCCCGGCATTATTGACAAGTATGTCAATTGTTTTAAAATCATCCAATACACTGGCGACCAATTCCTGTGAGCCGGAGAATGAGCTTGCATCAGAAACATATCCTGCCGCCTTAATGCCTTTGCCGTTCAGTTCTTTTTCAAGGGTTTCCATGTTATTGTCCCTGGCAATATCAGAAAATGCGATATCGGCTCCATGGTCAGCAAGTTTCAGGGCTATCCCCCTGCCTATGCCTCTTGCGGCACCTGTGATCAATACTACTTTATTTTCTAATAGTTTCATGTTTTATTTATTTTTTATTTATTTAAGAAGTTATATTCTTAATTTTGTGTCTGTAAAATTATAAAAATTAATAATGAAAAGATTAATTATCAATATTATCCTGTTGTTGCTAACCATCAACACCTATTCACAGATATTTTTTGATGGTGGATTAAAAGGCATGTTTGGAACCACATGGCTGATAAATGAAAATATATTTAAAGATCCTGATTATAATCACCAGATATCTCCTGGCTATTTCGTTGGCGGAAAGCTCGGCTTGAATTTTAATGAATCCGTAGAAGTGGTTTCAGAAGTTCTTTACTCCACTTTCAAACAGTCATTTACAATAGATGATTATGGCGACAAGGTAATCAAGATAAATTCAATAGATATTCCACTGATGATCCGCCACAATAAAAGCAGTGGGAGTTATTTTGAAATAGGGCCTCAACTCTCTTTATTACAAAAGGTAGATGAAACCGGTTTTAATCAGGATAATGACGCTTCCACTTATTTTGATGACAAATATTTATCCGGGGTCATCAGCTTTGGCGGTTATATGATAGGTTGGGATAATTTCGGTATTTCAGTTGGTTTCAGACTCGTTTTCAGCATGGTAGATATTGTCAGTGGAGGCGTGGCTGATCCCGAAACATATAAAGATAAAGTAGCAAGCTATGATTCCTATAAACCAACATATCCGCTCTCGGCTGGGCTTGTTATTGAATTCAACTATGATTTGGGTTACCTTGCAAAAACACCCTGCGGAGGAAGAAGAAAGTTTTTGATATTTAAATAATCCGCTACGTATAAATTATATTTGATCCCAAATTCACATAATTAATTTGTAAAACGACATTCTTATAGTATAATCCATGAAAAAAGCAATACTAATTACAGCGATTGCATTAGCAGGGCTTACATTTCAGTCGCCAGCACAGAACCTGACCATAGGTGTTAAGGGTTCATTCATCTCAACATGGCTGTTTAATAAATATGTATCAGAAGCGCCTGCAGCGGAGCAATATTACGTGCCGTCATTTGGCAACTCGTATGGATTAAGCGCTGCGATCTTCTTTAACGAGAGTTTTGGTATTGAAGCGAACTTTTTTTACAGCACACACAGTCAAAAATATGCCGGGGAAGGTTCGCTAACCGAACCTGAATATAGTTCTGAAACATATTATAATAAAATAGAGATACCTCTGCTGATAAAGATCAAGTCCGAACAAGGCGCATATTTTGAGATTGGCCCTATTTATTCGGTTATTTCCAATCCCACTTATGAGTACGATACCGACCAGGATATTTTATTTTACATAAAGCATGGGTCTCCAGAAAAGGATATTGAAGATGCGTTTGCAAAAGATGCAATAGAAGGCATGATTGGATTAGGGGTGGATATTGATCTGTTTCATCACTTTACATTAACAACAGCCCTGAGATTTTCGGCAAGCATAACCGACCTGAAAGGTGTAGATGCCACAGGAATAAATTTATCTGATTATGATCCCCCAGCATCAACCCACTCAGCGGCTGCCGGATTCTTACTGGGAATTACTTATAGGATTGGTGGGGGGAGTAAAAAGAGTAAAAAGTAAATATTTACCTGCAAAGTACTTTTTTCTCCAGTCAGGCGAATGGGCATTGATTTTTAATTCCTACCATATTATCAAATCACACCGTGCCTGCATGACGTGGCAGGGTTAATGCTTTATACTTGCTTTTTCCAAGCGAAGTCCTGGAAAAAACTTAGAATCTATACCCCAAAGTAAATGCTATTGATCCCCATGGTTCAATATCATCAAAATCATCTACCATCCTTTTTACTCCTAATGCACCGCTGAAACTTACATTAATATTACGCATTGGCTGTATAGAAACACCATTATTCATCATTAAAGAAATAAATGGCTCATCTTCAATGAATCTGTTGTTCATATAGCCCGCCCGGATATTAGGACCAAAAAAATACCTTACTCTACCCTGCCCCTTGGGATAAAAATTCATGTCTAATCCTGATATAAAGCTAAAATTATCCTTCCAGTGTCCAATAGCAAATGGGATTTTAATTCCTGTCGTCCCCGATTCAGAGATGAATTCATAACATACCATTACCCTGTTTAATATTATATCAAAAAAACTAATTGAAATGATATTATTTTTGTAATCAGAAGCAGAAATACATTTATCAACATTTTCACTATGTGTGGAATACACTTCACTATCACCATTTTTATAAATGATCATAACTACTTCGCTGTAGTTAATTGTATATAGCGGGCCATCTGGATTTGAAAACTTTTTGTATTTAATTTCAGTACCAGTAATTTCAATGACTTTTGCCTCAATCCTTGAACCATCTGTTTTATAAATAGCATCCTGAGAAAAGGATGTTTCTGAGAAACATACCCAAATAATAGTTACAGTCATTAACAATAATACTCTCATTTTTATCCGCTCATTAGTTATAATTAAAACTTATACCCTATATTAAATTCAAAATTGATTTTAGGCTCAATATTATCATTAAATTTTGTCTCATTTTCCATTAAACCAAGCCCTCCAATGATAGAAACATTAAAGTGTTTGGTCGGTTGATATAATAATCCGTGTTTTACCATAATTGCATAGTGCATACCTTGATGTCTTTCGGCCATAGTAGTATAATATCCATAATAAGGATCATAGTAATTATTACGATACTTATAATAATATGAAGCTACAAAAAAAGAAGGTCCCATAAAATACTTTATTCTTCCCTGTCCTGTAGGATAAAAATTCACATCAATACCGGTGCCAAAGATCATACTCATTACAAAACTGTTGTTATTATTGGTGTTTTCGCCAATCCCCGCAATAAAGGGTATCCTAAATCCAACCATGCCTGATTTTAATATGCGCTCATAAGAGATCGAAACATTTCCAAACATGACATCAAATATATTGTACGCAATAAAATTCTTACCAAAATCCCCTGCTATGGGATCTATGCGTTTATGTGATATGTTTTCTAAAAAAATCTCATATTCACCGCTTTCATAAATAACCATCAGAACATTACATTTATCAATTATATAATCCGGTCCTTCGGGATTTGAATACTTTTTATACTTAATTTCAATAGGTGAGACTTCGGTTATCTTAGCTTTTATTTCTGAGCCATCCGGTATATAAATAATATCCTGACTAAAAACAGTTGATGTAAGAATTATCAGGCAAATTAAAACTGAAATTCTCATAGTTAATAGTATAAAATTTATAAATTAAACGCACAAGATAAGCAATTATTACATAAAATAAAAAAAGCGGTAAAATTTATAACCGCTTTATCTGGAAGCTATATGTTTTTTAAGTTTATCTTTTCATATCTCTATGTACATGAGCACATGAACACACGAATACATGAACACTGATTTACAATATAACCCGATAAGATATTTTATGTCGAATTCATGTTAACTTATACAGTCACACTGCTCAAGAGCTCACCCATTTTCTTTCCAATAACGGCAGGTGATTCCACCACGTGGATGCCGCATTCTTTCATTATCTCCATTTTTGCCGCAGCAGTATCGGCTTTGCCGCCAATAATCGCACCTGCATGTCCCATCCTGCGGCCTTTCGGAGCGGTTTTTCCTGCAATAAAGCCAACAACCGGCTTGGTGCCATTCTCTTTTATCCAGTAAGCAGCATCCGTTTCCATATTGCCACCGATCTCACCAATCATAATGATACCATCGGTACCGGGGTCTTCCATAAATAATTTTACGGCATCCAGTATAGACGTCCCGGGAATAGGGTCGCCACCGATACCTATACAGGTGGATTGCCCCATCCCGATCTTGGTTACCTGGTCAACCGCTTCATAGGTCAGTGTGCCTGATCGTGAAACAATGCCAATTGAGCCGGGTTTATGAATAAATCCCGGCATGATCCCCACTTTTGCTTCACCTGGCGTGATAATACCAGGGCAGTTGGGTCCGATCAAACGGCAATCCTTACCATTCAGGTACTCTTTAACGATTACCATATCATTTGTTGGAATGCCCTCGGTAATACATACAATCACTTTTATTCCCGCCTCAGCAGCTTCCATAATGGCATCGGAAGCAAATGCAGGTGGGACAAAAATTACCGAGACATTGGCTTTGGTTTCCTTAACAGCATCAAACACAGTATTAAATACGGGCTTGTCTAAGTGTGTTTGCCCTCCTTTACCGGGAGTTACTCCTCCCACTACGTTTGTACCGTATTCTATCATCTGGGTTGAGTGAAAGGTGCCTTCACCTCCGGTAAAACCCTGGACAACAACCCTTGAATCTTTATTAACTAATACGCTCATATTAAGTGCTTTATAAATTGATTAAAAAATTGGTTCATAATTACGCGAATCGCGAATTTAACACGAATTAAGCGAATCCTTTATTTTAAGTAATATTTAGCAAATATAACTATTTTGCCCATTAAATTAACAAGAGGGTTGGTTCTTTTCTGAATTTTCCGCAATAAAACTTCTAAAATATTATCTTTTTATAATTTGCGAAATTAAAATTTTTATAATTGCATTACAAAGTAAATTCAATAAATTTGTATTATGATATTATGCGATAAAAACGATACCATTTGTGCCTTGGCGACAACACCGGGCATAGCTGCAATTGGTGTTATCCGCTTGTCGGGAGATAAAGCCATATCAATTTGCGACAAGGTTTTCGCTTCTGCAAAAGGGGAAAAAAAACTCATTACGCAAAAATCCCATACCATTCATTACGGGACAATTAAAAAAGGGAAAGAGATCATTGATGAAGTATTGGTCAGCATTTTTAAAAATCCCAATTCATACACCGGTGAGGACCTTATTGAGGTATCATGTCATGGCTCTTCATTTGTTCAGCAGGAGATCATCCGGTTGTTCATTAATGAAGGTGCACGGGCAGCTAAACCCGGTGAGTTCACCCAACGTGCTTTTTTAAACGGAAAAATGGATCTTTCACAGGCAGAAGCAGTGGCTGACCTGATATCATCCAACTCCGAAGCATCGCACAGGGTTGCTATACAGCAGATGCGTGGCGGTTTTTCGCAGGAAATAAAACTATTAAGAGAAAAACTGGTCAATTTTGCTTCGCTCATTGAGCTTGAGCTTGATTTTAGTGAAGAAGATGTGGAGTTTACCGACAGGGAAGACCTTAAAAGCTTGCTGTTGAAAATCCATAAAATAATCCAGCGGCTGACCGATTCTTTCAGGTTAGGCAACGTGATAAAGAATGGGATTCCCGTTGTTATTGCTGGAAAGCCGAATGTAGGAAAATCCACACTGCTCAATGTCCTTTTAAATGAGGAAAGAGCTATCGTCACTGATATTCCCGGCACAACGAGGGATGCTATCGAAGATGTGATCAACCTGGGAGGCGTTGTCTTTCGTTTTATAGATACTGCCGGCATAAGAGACACATCGGATGCTTTAGAACAGATCGGGGTGAACAGGACCTTTGAAAAAATAAAAACATCTGCTTTGATCCTCTATATCTTTGATGTTAACGAAATAACATTACAGGAACTTGAGGGTATCATTTCCGGAATAAATTCAAAGATTAATGATCCAAACACAAAAATATTACTCATAGGGAACAAGATTGATATAGCCGATATGGCAAATGTTAGGAAAAAATTTAAAAAGCCCGATAATATCGTATTCATATCAGCCAAAGAAAAGCGGAATATTGATATATTAATTGAAAAATTAACTGATATGCTCAATCTCGGTGACCTTGATCCCGGCGAAACGATAATAACCAACGCCAGGCACTACGAAGCCCTGAGCAAGGCGGATGCAGGAATAATGAGTGTACATGAAGGACTGAACAATAATATAACAGGAGATCTATTAGCAATAGATATCAGGCATGCCTTGCATCACCTTGGAGAGATAACCGGTGAGATCACCACTGATGAGCTGCTGGGGAATATATTTGAGAGGTTTTGTATAGGGAAATAAAGTAAAAAAACATTATCCGATCAAATTATGTTCTTATTTTTTAAACCACTCTAAATATTTTTGCAATAATCTTGTATTATGTTTACTTGTGCTTTTGAATTGCAGTATATGTAATGGAACATGAATGATCTTACCGCCATACTTACATTTACTATGAACGCCTTTTTCCAATGTTTTAACTTTTTCATGTATGGAAATAATTTCAACATGATACTCCATACTCCCGAACATATCGCTATTATCCTTATATGAAGCTTTTATTTGTTTTACTTCTACTAAGGATATCCAGAAATGCCACTCATCGCTAAAATCATATAAAAAAAGCCATTTTTTCCCTGGCTTGTAAAGTTGGAACATCTCCGATATTTTGATCTTTTTTAAGTTCTTACGGAAAACATATTTAGAATTATGAATTGTTCTATAATTATCATAGAAAGCAAACAGGTGGTCAAAATCGAAATTAAAGGACTGGGTTATCCAGTAAGCCAAGTCATATAAACTATAATTAGAAGGTATGGCTATTATTCTGTAAGGACTTTTTTTTATATAATCCCTTAAAGTACTTTCATCCATATATGGAATCAAAGCTTTAACCAGATAAACTTCTTTATGTTTTTCGGCTTTTGGTTTCATAATAATAACCTGAAAATAAATGTTAAAGTTATTATTTTTTTATGCATATCATTGTTTTATATCCTTTTCTTGAACATGTTTTAAATTTTATTAATTTTGAAAAAAATCTAAAACATGCAAAAAGCATTAACAACAATATTCCTGATGATCTTCTTTACCGGTTACTCTTCCGCACAGGTTAAAGGAGGTAAATTTGAAAAGTTATACCAGCAATTCGAAAAAAAAGAATACGAAGACTGTTTGTACAGAGCAGAAAATCTCACACTCAAAGAAAAAACGAAAAATGAGCCGGAGCCATACCTATATATGTCTATGTGTTTTCATGAACTGGCAAGGATCCCCGAGCAGCAGGAGTATTACAAAAATGCTTTCAGTTATGCTTTAAAACAAGCTGCTAAATGCATGAAGAAGGATAAAGACAGTTCTTACTTCAATAATAATAAAGATTACTATATTAAGCTGGAGAAATGGGGTGTTGAAAAAGCCAGGGAATATTATGACCTTGAAAAATTCAGTAAAGCCGCTTCCACATATAAAGAAATATTAAAAATCTTTCAAGATGATGAAAATATACGGTTTATGAAGGGAGTATGCGATCTTCTTGCTAAGAATACCAGCGAAGGAATATTAAATATAAATGAAGCAATGAAAAACATTAATTCCAATTATAAAACTGACCCTGTCTCCGAACATCTATTAATTGATGGCCTTATTATTTATTCTGATTATTTGATTCAAAATGAATTACCTGATTCTGCAAAAACCATGATATCCATAGCCAAAAATCTATTCCCTGAAAATGAAGACATTATTAATCAGAGGAAAAAACTTAATTCGGAATAATGGAATAGTGGAATGTTGGGTGAACTCTTTTTTTTCCCATTATTTCATCCCAAAAGGAATGTACAGACGCCCAATCCCGATAACTATCGGGAGGGCGTCTCTTCGTCCCAACAAAGAGAAATATTTTACAGTTTAAATATTTTTGCCAAAATTGGCTAAGATTTGAAACATTAAACAATAATGACAAACACCACTCCCTTAGCCGAGAGATTACGACCTGCCTCTTTAGACGGATTCATTGGTCAGGAACATTTAGTAGGAGAAGGCGCGATACTGCGAAAAGCGATATCATCGGGCAATATTCCTTCCATGATACTGTGGGGTCCCCCGGGTGTTGGTAAAACCACCCTTGCATCTATAATAGCAAATCAACTGGAAAGGCCATTCTATTCCCTGAGCGCTACGAACAGCGGTGTCAAGGATGTAAGAAGTGTTATTGACAGTGCCAAAAAAGATGGTTTCTTCGGTACAAACAACGCTATTTTATTCATAGATGAGATCCACAGGTTCAGTAAATCACAGCAGGATTCACTCTTGAGCGCTGTTGAAAAGGGTATTATCACTCTTATTGGCGCTACAACAGAAAACCCTTCCTTTGAAGTTATCTCTCCCCTGCTATCACGTTGCCAGGTATATATTCTAAAGAATTTCCGAAAAGATGAACTATTGATCTTTCTTGATAAAGCAATTAGCTCTGATGAATTCATAAAAAAGAAAAGAATAACAATTAAAGAAAACGAAGCGCTGCTACGCCTTTCCGGTGGAGATGCAAGAAAACTCCTCAATATTTTCGAATTGGTGGTAAATTCAACAAAAGAGGATGAAGTAGTAATTGCCAATGAACAGGTGATGGAACATGTACAGCAGAACATTGCATTGTACGACAAAACAGGTGAGCAGCATTACGATATTATCTCAGCCTTTATCAAATCGATGAGGGGTAGCGACCCCAACGCGGCTGTTTACTGGCTTGCGAGGATGATAGAGGGTGGCGAAGATCCCAAATTCATCGCCAGGAGGATGTTGATACTCGCCTCAGAGGATATCGGAAATGCCAATCCGACAGCTTTAGTAATAGCAAATAATTGCTTCCAGGCGATTAATGTTATCGGGTATCCGGAGTGTGAACTTATCTTGTCTCAAACAGCTATTTATTTAGCAGCATCTCCCAAGAGCAACTCCGCCTGTATGGCAATAAACAATGCAAAGCAATCCGTAAAGGAAAAAGGAGATCTGCCCGTTCCGCTCCATATAAGGAATGCTCCCACTAAATTGATGAAGGAATTAGGTTACGGCAAGGATTATCAATATGCACATAGTTTTAAAGGCAACTTTTCAGAACAGGAATATTTGCCGGACGAAATTAGCGGAAATAAATTTTACGAACCGGGTGATAATACAAGGGAAAAGGAGATCCGGGAAAGGTTGAAAGGTTTATGGAGAGGTAAGTATGAGTATTAGACGATTACTTTAAGGAGATTACTTTGTAAATTGATTAAAAAAGAAATATTGCCACTAATTTCACTAATTAACACTAATTATATTATAATTTTGTTCCTGTGGTTCGGGTGGTTTTCTCATCAGAGAGATTCCTCACTTCGTTCGGAATGACATGAATATGTGATATTTTAGGGGGGAGAGGAAGGCGAGGCGGTGTGCCAATTAACTGTATTTGATTGAACACCTCCCATAGGCGCATCGCCTCGCCTTCCTCTCCACCCCTCAAAACAAAAAACTGTCATTCCGAGTGCACAACTTTTGGGGTACAAAAGTAAAAAATA
>JBDRNO010000273.1:0-25312 GCA_043811005.1 Bacteroidota bacterium
TCTTTCTCTTTCATAATACAATACGGTTCATCACAATAATGCGTACCTGAAATTAAATAGATTAAACTATGACTATAACTATGACTATGACAATTATAGTGAGTTTATGATTTTAATTTTGAGTAGGATGATAATTAATAATAGTTACATTAAAATTATTTCGTTTTATGTCATTGTCATTGTCATAGTCATTGTCGCAGTATTTGTCATTTCAAACGATAATTATTCTTGCAATGAGCACTAAATACGTTTCACAAAAGTAAATAAAGATAATGAAAGTGCTATGCAAAAGAAAAGTACTAATTTAACAATATCCGGCATAATTGATATTATATCTCCTTCCCTGACAAAAATATCTAAAAAGCTGTCAATACCCCATCTGATAGGAGAAATGAGACTTATTGCATTTAAGGTATCAGGCATTAAATATACAGGAAAAAAAATGCCTCCTAATATTCCGAGAATTACCACCATAACAGAGCCAAACATTGCTGCCTGCCCATGTGTATTGGCATAAGTGCCAACCAGGAGCCCAAAACCTATAGCTGCCAGGGCTGAAGCAAATGCAGCTACAACAATAGCAGCATAATTGGTTCCGGTTTCTAAGGGGATTACTCCAAATAATTCCGGAAGGATATATATTCCACATAACAGCATTAAGACAAATTGAAGAAGACAGACAATAGTATAAATGATCACTTTCCCTGACAACAAGAAGAAATAAGAAACGGGCAGGGTTCTTATACGGTCATATGCGCCCTCATTTTTCTCAGCTATTATGCTTCCTGCTAATGGTATCACGATAAAAAACATTGCAAATAAGGCAAATGCCGGAACATTATTTTGTACTACGGTAGGTTTAATAACAGCAGTATTTTTCTGGGCAAATATTTCTTCAATACCCAATATATTCTGATCTTTCAAATGAAAATCTAATAATGACAGCGTATTATTTAATTCCTGGGATATATCTGGTGTAAGATTTTCAGGAATGTTAAAATTAAGATTCTCAGGGGCATAATCTCCCAATTTTTCTTCCAACCTTTTTGAGACCTCTGTCTCCATCGAATTCAACTGCCTTTTTAATTCATTAAGAAGCAGTTGATTTATTCTTAAGTTCATTTCGCCAGGTAACAAACTAAAAAAGTTGTCCAGCATTATTTTTGTTTCAGCTGCATTTACCAGCCCTTTAATAGAGCTTGAAACTGAATTTTTATACGAATTACTGATAGCGGGATC
This sequence comes from Bacteroidota bacterium, assembly GCA_043811005.1. Lineage (GTDB taxonomy): Bacteria > Bacteroidota > Bacteroidia > NORP154 > NORP154 > JBDRNO01. The sequence continues at coordinate 1,240 of JBDRNO010000273.1, forward strand.
AAAATATATAAGTATATTAGTTGTTTTATTGGTGGTTATTGCGAAATCACTATCAGTTTTCTCTCCGGAGAAGTACTTTGCGATTAATTTATTTGATTCATCAAAAGCAAGTTCGGTAGCATCTTCTGGTATAACTATTCCAACCTGAAATTCACCATTAGCGATCTTTATTTTTGCTTCGCTTTCCGAAAGCTGTTTACCTTCAAGCTCTTTTATAACTTTAAAAAAGTCCGAACTTGTCAGTCCTTTCTCAATCGTTTCACCAAGCGAAGAATTATCTTTATCAATAAAAAGTATTGATATCCTTGATTCTTTGATTTTCTGCAATGCTGTTTCTTGTGCCAGGGTAACAATAAGGATCAGGAATACAGGCATTATAAAAAGGATCAACAAGCCAGGGATATCTCTGACAAGTATTAATAATTCTTTATATATAATTGCTAAAAGTCCTCTCATATTTATCTAGGTTCTTAAAAATCAAAACTTGTTTTTGAATAAATGTAAGTAATTAATCTCTTAACTCTTTACCGGTCAGTTTTAGAAAAACCTGACCGAAATTAATACAATCATTATGTTTTCTGATAAGTTCATCAGGGCGCCCATGTTCAATAATTTTCCCATTATCAATAATGACAATCCTTGAACATAGATTCTCAACTTCCTCCATATAATGTGTTGTATAAATAATAGTGGTTTTTGTGTTATTTAACTGTTTCAAGTATTCAAAAATCAAATTTCTGGATTGCGCATCAACTCCTAAGGTCGGTTCATCAAGAAAAACTATTGCCGGTTTATGAATAAGTCCCGCAATAAGATTTGCTCTTCTTTTAATTCCATTGGAACATTTAGAAACCAACTTATCAGAATGTCCGGTAAGTCTAACAATTGAAAGGGATTCATCAATTCTATTATTGAGCTCTTTCCCATAGATACCGTGTAATTGTCCAAAATATCGAAGATTTTCTTTTATCGTCAGGCTGGGATACAAAGCAATCTCTTGTGGTATTAACCCTATTAATTTCTTGATTTTTCCAGGATGCCGGTTAACATTAATATTATTGACAAAAACCTCTCCATGTGAAATTTTGAGTAAACCGCAAAATATGGATATGAGCGTGGTCTTTCCTGCTGAATTAGGGCCTAAGAGCCCGAAAAATTCTCCTTCAAAAACTGATAAGTTGATCCCTTTTAATGCTTCTTCTTTTGTGCCGGGATATACTTTTTTTAATTGTTTTGTTTCAATAACTATTTTTGAATCGCCTGTCATATAAATACCTATATAATTAAACTTGCGAATATAATTATTCGTAACCAATCAGTTCATATTCAAAGAATTTTGCCACGAGACACAAAGGCACAAAGCTACACTAAGTTCTATATTACCATTCTTTTTATTCCTTCTTTGATTAAGGGGACATTAAAATTGATCAAAGAAACCAGACGTTTTCCTATTAATGGCTTAAATTTACCATTGTGATACTTAGTGTCTTCGTGTCTTTGTGGCATAATAAATTGGACTGATTAGTTGCAATTATTCTATAATTTTAAGCAAATGGTATACATTTGTCAGTAATTATAAATGCAAAGTCGCATTTAGTCCGTAACCTCTTAAATCTTTGCTCCATTTGGCCACAATATTTGCACAAAAGCACTGGAACTATAATACATTTAGGATTACGCGAATCGCGAATTTAAAATGCGAATTATACGAATACTATTCGCTTCATTCGCGTCTGATTCGCGATTCGCGTAATTCTAATCATTAAACCTCTATGGTTCTGGCTTGTCCAAGTTATGAGATATTAGTATGGTAATTTTAATAATCATATCAAGTATTATATTATTTATAGGGATTTCACTTATATTTTCATATCCTTTTATTGCTCCTTTATATAATAATTACATGGAATTTAAAAAATATGATTGGAGGGTAAATTTAGATAAAAACAGATTAAAAAATGACAATGAGTATGATGTAATCATTGTTGGTTCAGGAATAGGTGGTTTAAGTTGTGGCGCATTATTGGCGGTTAAAGGATATAAAGTCCTTATTTTAGAACAGGCAAAAAATATTGGGGGTTATTGTGCCGGCTTTACCAGAAATGGTTTTGTATTTAATGTTGGTGTTGAAGATGTAAGTAGTTTATGGATAGATAATGGGACACTAGGGTATCTATTGAAAATGACCGGATTAAAAAAAGAAAATCTTTTTATAAAAAATGAAAGCCGGCAATATATTGCAAATGGAAAAAGCATTGAAATGTCAGCAACATCAGGTAATATAATTACTATTCTTTCAAATATGTTTCCAAAAGAAAAAGAGAATATTAAAAGATTCTTTACTGATGCAAAAAACGGATATGAACAAATTTTCAGTAATAATGATGGATATGGTATTCCTTTACCCGTAGAACTTCTTATAAAATTATTTGGGATTAAAAAAATCATTGCTTTTCGTAAAGAAAAACCGGATTTTTTTAAATGGGTTAATAAAAATTTTACCCAAAAGCTTAAAGAATACTTTAAAAATGAAGATTTAATTGGTTTTATTACTTCATTATCACATTATATTGATACCCCTCCTGAAAAAACACCGGGAGAAACAGCTATAATTGCTTGTCTTTCTTATTTCATTTATGGAGGAGGGTATTTACCAATAAATGGCGGTAAAAATTTTACTGATGGTTTAAAAAAAGTTATTGAAAAAAATAATGGTGAAGTTTTAGTAAATCACAAAGTAGATAAGATATTAACAAAGGATGGAGTAGTAAGAGGTGTAACTGTAAACGATATATCATTTTCTTCTCCAATAGTTGTTTCAAATGCAAATGCAGTTACTACGTTTTTCAATCTTGTTGGAGAAGATAAATTTGACAAGAAATTTATCAAATTCATAAAAAGCTTGAAATTTTCCACATCTGCCTTTGTTGCTTACATCGGACTTGATATTGATCTGAAAAAATATCCTGCAATTATTGGCACTAAGGATGAAAAATTCGGATTAGTAATTAGTTCAAATGTTGATCCTTCACGTTCTCAAAATGGAAAGGCATGTGTTACAATTTTCGAAAAAAGCAAATATTCTGATTTTCCTGACAGAGGTACAATAGAATATGAAGAAAAGAAGAAAGAGTGTTTAAATAAATTGCTTGATAAGGTTGAAAAGATTATTCCATCTTTTCGTGAACATATTATAGTACAAGACACAGCAACACCAAAAACATTTGAGCGTTATACATCAATGCCTCAAGGTGCGCTATATTCTTTCGATCATTCGACAGGAACCAAAAGACCAAAATTTAAAACACCTATAAAAGGTTTATATTTAGCAAGTGCATCTTCCGGTTATGGAGGTGGAATTGAATCAGTTGTTATTACCGGTATTTTATGTTGTCATGATATAAATAATTGGGAAAGATAGTTGGAAGGGTTTATGAAAATGTTGCATGAAACATGACGTGTTGTTGAATAGATTAATTGTGTTCATGTATTCATGTGTTCAAGTGTTCATGTGTGTTTAACAGATCGTTAAATGTATTAAAAATAAGAAGTAATAGCAATAATAAAAAGATTCGAAAAAGATGTTTAAATATTTCCATACAGTTAAAGGATATGAGCTTGATTCATTCGGACATGTAAACAATGCAGTTTACTTGAACTATCTTGAACAAGCCCGTTGGGATGCAATTAAAAAGGCAGATCTATTAAGCTACTTTAAAAAAAGCGGACTTTTTCTTGTCGTTGTTGAAATTAATATTCAATATATCAAGGAAACAACCATTTTTGACGAGCTGGAAATAAACACTACTATTGAAAAAGAAGCTCCATATATGATCTTTAATCAGACAATCTTCAATGCGAAAACAGAGAAAAAAGTTACAAAAGCGAGAGTAAAAGCCCTATTGATTGATACAGAAAAAATTACACATGATATTCCGGATGAATTGTATAAGAACTTAACTTCGTAAAGGACATAGCTTCGCAAATTTATTAAAGAAGTAATTTTGCCACTAATTTCACTAATTTACACGAATTATTACTATTTATTTCAATGTTAGATTCTAAAAACAAGAGAGATTATATCAGAATTAATTTATAAAGATGAAGCATATGAAATTATTAGTGTATGCATGGAAGTTCATAGACAATTAGGAAGAGGTTTCTCGGAAATTGTCTATAAAGATTCATTGGAATATAAACGTGTTGTTCTATAAAAAATTAGTGAAAATTAGTGAAATTAGTGGCTAAACAGTTAAATTCCGACACGTTAAAATAATACATTATGAATAACCGCCAATTAGTAAAATGGACAGTGCAAAATTCAATAGGTATTTTAACTATTTCCAACAAACCGGAAAATTACCTTGAAAAGCCGGAATTTGTCAATTTAGCTCAACTGAAAAAATGGACAAGCGATGATTCTTTAAAAGGATTGATCATTCATGGAGACGGGAGACATTTCTCGGCAGGTGCAAACATTAACAATATTTATCATTTAGCAGGGGATAAGAATTACTTAAAAACAAATCTTGATAAAGGGAAAGCTGTTCTAAACTATATAGAAAACCTTAATATTCCTACTGTTGCAGCTATAACAGGGACATGTTTCGGTGGAGGCCTTGAGATTGCCTTAGCTTGCCATATCAGGGTTTGCAGTAAAAATTCATTATTTGCCGCACCTGAAACTAATCACAATCTTATGCCCGGTTTAAGCGGTACGATACGGCTCCCAAAATTAATCGGCAAAAAAGAATCGTTGGAAATGATATTAATTGGCGACATAATAAATGCCGAAAAAGCACTTGAAATAAAGCTGGTTGATTATGTCATACAATCTAAGGATGTTATAAATTTTTCTGTCGAATTAATTACTAAAATGACTGAAGCGCGTCCAGCAAATGTCATCAGTTATGTGATCAGGTCAATAAATAATGCAAAACATCTGAATCCATCTGATGCAATGAAAGAAGAAACAAAGATGTTTTGTAAGCTTGCATTGGATGCAGTTAAAGAGGACATAATTTCATAAGCTGATTAATAAAGAAAGCACTTAAGTATTCATGTGCTCATGTTGGCGTTCATTGTTGAAAACAAATTCTATATATGTTTTCTTATAAGGATAGGATTTAGAATTCATCAAAAATGATAGAGGAAAATGAAAAAAGAAAATGCGATAAAATTATTTAATGATAGAAAAGTACGTGTTCTTTGGGATGATGAACAAGAACAATGGTATTTTGCAATAGTCGATGTAATAGCTATACTTACTGCAAGCAAAAACCCACAGGTTTATTGGAGGGTTCTGAAGAAGAGACTTCTAGCCGAAGGAAATGAAACCGTTACAAATTGTAACGCTTTGAAAATCCTTGCCCCCGATGGTAAAATGAGAAAAACTGATGTAGCAGATACTGAGCAGTTATTACGGCTAATCCAATCAATTCCATCACCCAAAGTTGAGCCATTTAAAATGTGGCTTGCTAAGGTTGGTAACGAAAGGATTGAAGAGACACAAGACCCTGAGTTGAGCATCGAAAGAGCAATGGAAACCTATCTAAAAAAAGGACATTCAAAAAATTGGGTAAACCAACGTTTGAAAAGCATTGAAATTAGGAAGGAACTGACTGATGAATGGGAAAAGCGCAGGGTAAAAAAAGGTCAGGAGTATGCTATTCTTACGGATGAAATTACCAAAGCATGGTCGGGTTTTAAAACAAAAGAATACAAAAATTTAAAAGCCTTAAAAAAAGAAAATCTTCGAGACCATATGACAAACCTGGAGTTAGTTTTAAATATGCTTGCCGAAACATCAACTACTGAATTGTCAAAAAAGAATAAACCTAAAACCTTTACACAAAATAAAATAGTTGCTCAAAAGGGTGGAAGTGTTGCAGGTAAAGCAAGAAAAGATTTAGAGAATAAATTAGGAGAAAGCGTAGTAACATCGAAAAATGCGAGACAATTACAAAGTAATATTAAAAAAAATGCTCTTACTTCTAATAAGAAACACCGAAACGCCAACAAAAAATAAACGCTATTAAAACGAGCGTTAATTCAAACCGTTTTCAGAATTTGGATAAGAAAAATTAACATAATATATTGACTTCTGAGCATACAAACACATGAGCACATAAACACAATATACAGTAAAATATTGAAATACGAAGCATTCACGCCTGCGTGTCGAAATGGCACTATGGAGTGCAGGCACGAGGGATTTTGTGCGACATGCCTAATGGTATGAGTAAACTCCGATACAATAAAATACAAGAATGTACTGTAAAAAATATTCTATTATAAATATTGAGATGTTCAGGCAAATTATTCAGAATAAATATAAACCTGAAACATTATTTACGAAGCAAGAGTTAAAACTATACCCTGTGAAAAATCGAATTAATAGTTTAGCCGGACGATTCCTAATAAAAAAATGCATTATTGAATATTTATCCTGTGAAAAAAAATATAATGAAATTGAGGTCATTAATGATGATTTAGGTAAACCGGTTATAAAATTACATGATACCGTAAAAAAGATAAGTGAAGATTTAAAGATCAAATCAATTTATTGTTCAATTTCTCACTCAAAAAGCCGGGCTGCAGCAATGGTTATATTTAATAAAAGGTAACTATTCAGTGTGTGGAAACTGCTAATAACTTTGAGTCCGTTCAAAAAAAGCTCAAAAAATAAAATTACATTAATATCAGTACTTCGAAGATAAACACGTCAGTGATTCCAACGAAGAGGAAAAAGTTTTTTTGGCCACACGCTTTAATATGGCTTACCAACAGCAGTTTCATTTGCCTCTGTTTAAAAGAAAATTAAGAGTTTGATGCTTTTATAGAGATGAAGAATTTCGTAATTACTTTGAGACAGAAAAGAATAAAATATTGAAGACTTGCATAAAATAATAATTTGTTATTTTTGTTTTTATCACCTATCAAAACTTAATATCATGTTAAACAAAGAGAAATCCCGCTTACTATCTGGAAAAAAATTACTGATTATATTATTAATTATTCAATTATTAATAATTAACAGTAACTTATACGCTCAAATAACTTTCCAAAAGACATACGGAGGAACAGAATGGGAGTTTTGTTTATATGGTCAACAAACTGATGATAATGGCTACATTTTGACAGGATCGACAACGGGTAATGGTGCAGGGGGATATGATGTATATTTATTAAAATTAAATGAATATGGTGATACTTTATGGACAAAAGCATATGGAGGTTCAAATAGTGATCAAGGTCAATGCGTTAAACAAACCTTTGATGACGGTTATATTATAACAGGATCAACTTCAAGTTTTGGATCTGGAAGGGTTTATTTAATTAAAACAGATTCAATGGGAGACACACTTTGGACACGATGTTATGGTGGTTTCGAGGGGGATTGGGCAAAGGAAGTAGAGCAAACCTTTGATGGAGGTTATATTATAACAGGAGGAACTGCAAGTTTTGGTGTTGTTAATTCTGCCGTTTATATTATTAAAACAGATGCTTTTGGAGATATATTATGGACGAAAGTAATAGGTGGTATTGATAATGAATGGTCAGAATCAGTTAAACAAACCTTTGATGGCGGATATATAATTTCTGGAAGGACTTATGGATCAGGGAATGGTGATTTTTACTTAATTCGCCTTGATAGCATTGGAGATACATTATGGATTAAAGCATATGGAGGGAATTCAGCAGACTATAGCTATCACGTAGAACAAACATTCGATAGTGGATTTATTATGGTTGGGCACACATGGGGTTTTGGTGCTGGAAGTTCTGATGTGTATGTTGTTAAAACAGATTCCATAGGTAATCTTCAATGGTCAAAAACATACGGAGGGATTGATGAAGACTATGGACAGTCAATTCAAGAAACAAATGATAGTGGATTTATTATTACAGGATATACTAAAAGCTTTGGGGTAGTTGGATATATTTATCCTTATTTAATCAGGATTGATCTTAATGGAGATACATTATGGACAAAAATTTATAGCAAATTATCAGGACCTTCCAATTTTTTTGCTCAGCAAACATCTGATAATGGATATGTTATTTTGGGTTCAACTGCCACTTTTGGAGCGGGAGGGAATGATTGTTATATAATTAAGACAGATGCACTTGGTAATGTCAATTGTAACACAAATTCTACAAATACGATAGTAACCAATCCTACAACTTTTTTAATTGATTCAAGTGTAGCAATTACTTCAGGAGGAATCGTTAGTAATCCCGCAACCATTATCAGCAATACTATTACCTTTACAAATATATTATGCTATGACACTGGTATGGTTCTATGCGACACATGGACGCAGAAAGCAAATTTTGGTGGTACAGCACGATATGGTGCAGTTGGGTTTTCTATTGGCAGTCAGGGGTATATAGGCACCGGGTCAGATGGAACATACAGAAATGATTTCTGGGAATATGACACAACCAACAATTCCTGGACACAAAAAGCAGACTTTGCCGGAACAGGGAGAAGATATGCTGTTGCTTTTTCCATTGGCAACAAGGGTTATATTGGTACTGGATATGATGGAGCTTCCAAAAATGATTTCTGGGAATATGATCCTGCTTCAAACTCCTGGATACAGAAAGCAGACTTTGGTGGTACAGGGAGAAGATATGCTGTTGCTTTTTCCATTGGCAACAAAGGTTATATTGGTACTGGATATGATGGAGCTTCCAAGAATGATTTCTGGGAGTATGATACTACATCAAACTCCTGGACACAGAAAGCAGATTTTGGTGGTACAGCACGATATGGTGCAGTTGGGTTTTCTATTGGCAGCAAAGGATTTATTGGTACTGGAAATGATGGAACTGGCAAGGATGATTTCTGGGAATATGATCCTACTTTAAACTCTTGGACACAGAAGGCAGACTTTGGTGGTACAGAAAGAAGTTTTGCATTTGGTTTTTCCATTGGTTCAAAAGGATACATTAGTACAGGACATGCCTCTTACAAGAATGAATTTTGGGAATATGATTCTACTTCAAACTCTTGGACTAAAAAAACAGACTTTGGGGGTACGGCACGATATGGTGCAGTTGGGTTTTCTATAGGCAGCAAAGGATTTATTGGTACTGGGAAAAATGGAAATTACATGGATGATTTCTGGGAATATACTCCTGAATCAAGCATAACCATATCTATAACAGCCACAGATGTAACCTGCAACGGTGGCAGTGACGGAACAGCTATAGCAACATTATCCGGAGGTAGTCCACCCTATTCTTTCAACTGGTCAAACGGTGCAACAGCAGGAAATATCAATGGGATAACTGCAGGATATTATTCATTAACCGTAACAGATTCACAAGGATGTTCAGTAATTGATTCAATAACTATTAATGAGCCATTGCCTATAATTACTCCTGATACTGCAACAATCTGTTCCAATGACAGTATCTTTTTACAAGGAGCATATCAAAATATTCCCGGTACATACTATGATACCTTATTGTCAGTAAATAATTGCGATAGTATAGTTATCACTAATTTAACTGTTGACCCAACTTATTATATCAATACATCTGATGTTATTATATGTGCAAGTGATAGCGCTCTGATATTTGGCGTTTACCAAACAATAGCCGGAACATATTATGATAGTTTGGTAACAATTTGCGGATCAGATAGTGTCATTTCTACTAGCTTGATCGTTAATCCTTTTTATAATATTGTAACTCCGGATGTAAATATCTGTGTAGGTGACAGTGCTTTAATATTTGGCATTTACAAAACAATAGCCGGAACATATTATGATAGTTTGGTAACAGTTTGCGGTTCAGATAGTGTCATTTCTACTAGCTTGATCGTAAATCCTGTTTATACCATTGATACACTTGATGTTACTATTTGCACTGGTGACAGTGCCTTGATATTAGGTATTTACCAAACAACTGCCGGAACTTACTATGATAGCTTAACCACTGTAAATGGTTGCGATAGCGTCATTGCTATAACCTTAATCGTCAATCCAACTTATTTTAGTAACACACCGGACGAAACCATCTGCGATGGCGATAGTGTCGTAATATTTGGTGTATATCAGACAACGGCAGGTACTTACTATGACAGCCTAACCACTGTAAATGGCTGTGATAGCATCACTGCTACAACCTTAATCGTCAACCCAACTTACAACGTTAGTACATCTGACGAAACCATCTGCAACGGTGACAGTGCCTTGATATTTGGCTTTTACCAAACAACTGCCGGAACCTATTTTGACAGCTTAACCACCATCAATGGCTGCGATAGCATAATTGCCACCACTTTAGCTGTAAATCCAACACCAACAGTTAATATTGTTGGAGATTCTATTGTTTGCGGAAGTACTGTTTTAGATGAAGGGATGGGAATGCCGGGAGACACTTATTTATGGTCAACTGGTGTCACAACTCAAACTATTATTGTTACAACAAGCGGATCATATTGGTTAATAGTAACTGATGGAAATGGTTGTCAGGGTTCAGATTCAATTAATGTTATAGTAAATCCAACTTATTTTACTAACACAACAGATGTTACAATATGTGCCGGTGACAGTACCTTGATATTTGGCGTTTATCAGACAACTATCGGAACTTATTATGACAGCTTGTCCACTATCAATGGCTGCGATAGCATTATTGCCACTAACTTAATCGTCAATGCAACTAATAGCATCAATACACCTGATTTAAACATCTGTGACGGTGACAGCACACTGATATTTGGCGCTTACGAGTCAACAGCCGGAACATATTACGACAGCTTAACAACTGTAAATGGATGCGATAGTATAATCTCTACCGGCTTAATCGTTAACTTAACTTTCTCAACTAATACTCCGGATGAAACCATCTGTGATAGCGACAGTGTATTGATATTTGGTGAATATCAGTCAACAGCTGGAACATATTTCGACAGCTTAACAACCGTAAGCAATTGCGATAGCATAATCTCTACTTACTTAATCGTCAACTCAACATATTTAACTAATACACCTGATGAAACCATTTGCGAAGGTGATAGTGTTTTGATGTTCGGTGTTTACCGCAAAACTGCCGGAACTTATTATGACTCTTTATTTTCTGCAAATGGTTGTGATAGTGTAATTGCTACCACTTTAACTGTAAATCCGTTGCCAACTGTTAATTTTACCGGTTTAGACACAAGTTATTGCCTGAATGATACTGCTGTAATCCTAACAGGCACACCATCAGGAGGTACATTCAACGGTATGGGTATCAGCGGAAATCAATTTGATCCATCTGTAGCAGGGATTGGAACACATATAGTCATCTATTCATATACCGATGGAAATAGCTGTTCGGACAGCGTATCACAAAATGTAATAGTTAATAATTGTGCAGGGATAGAGAACTTTGATTTTATCAATACCATTAATATATATCCCAATCCCAACACAGGAGAATTCACATTAGAAATGGAGATACCTAAACCACAGAATTTAAAATTAAACATTTTCAACATCTTAGGGCAGACAGTATATACTGAAACGTTGAATAATATTAAGGGGAACTACAAAAAGAATATTGACCTAAAACCAAACCCAACAGGTATTTACAACCTGCAAATTCTTAACGATAAAAACATAATCAATAAAAAAATAATTATTCGTTAGGCGATTTGCAATTAGAATTCTTAAAAGAATAAAAGCCCACAGGCAGTCACATCATTAAGCAAATAAATTATAAATCCCAATATACAAATCTAATATAAGTTTCATCCGCCAGCTGATGGATGTGATTTTATAAGCAATAAGTTCCAAAATAAAATTATCGTAACAATAGTATATGTATAAATCAATCATTTGGAAAGAAGAAGAAGGTATAGGTCATTTGATCTTAAATCACCCTCCCACAAATTTGATGACCAAAGCTTTTTTTGATGAGTTGAAAGATCTTGTTGATAATACTTTAAAAAAAAGCTGTGTAGATGCAATTGTAATTTACGGTAATGGCCGTCATTTCTCAGCAGGCGCTGACTTGAATGATTTACTTACCTATATCAAAAACAATACAAAAACCGATAAAGAAGGTAATATAACCGGGTATCCTGATTTTTTAATTGAGCATTACCGGACTTTTTCATTCTTTGAAAAGACCACTATTCCCGTTATTGCTGCAATACGCGGTGTTTGTATAGGTTCCGCATTAGAATTGGCTTTATTCTGCAATATTCGTTTATGTGGAGCAGGAGCTATTCTCGGGCTTCCTGAAACAACCTTTAACCTGATACCCGGATGCGGGGGAATTCAAAAATTATTATCTTTAACAGGCCAGGCGAAAACAATGGAATTAATACTGCAGGGAAAAACTTTTTCACCTGAGGAAGCTATAAAATATAATATTATTGATAAAATTGTACATAAGAAGGATGTTATTGATATTGCAATAAAACTCGCAAAAAAAATGACATAGTAATGAAAATTAAATAAAAAGATATTCTTACGCGAATCACGAATTAAACGCGAATAAGGCGAATAAGTGAAGTTCTGAAAAAACAACCTAGATTCGCTTCATTCGCATAGATTAGCGATTCGCGTAATAAAATAAACTTGAAACATTGTCGCTAGAGGCAACCCCGACAATAATGTCGTGGAAATTCCGATACTATCAAATAAATGGAAACAGAAAAATACGTAAAGCTAACCGGAAGTGGAGCATATTTGCCAGGCAAACCAATTCGTATTGATCAGGTTGATGAATATCTTGGAGAATTAACTGAAGCACCGAAAAAAATCAGGAAATGGCTTGAAAGGATCAGATCAATAATGGATGAAATGCTGGAGATTGAGTACTATCATTTTGCTATTGACCCAATAACGAAGGAATTCACTGATGATAATATTACCATGTCTGTCAAGGCAGCTAAAAAAGCTCTGAAAAAAGCGAATTTAAAACCTGAAGATATTGAATTAATTGTTTACGGGAGCGCTCACCAGGATCAAATGCCAACTGCATCAGTTAGGATCCAGGAAGCTTTGGGAATAGAGGAATGCGGGGAAATTTCCATACATGCAAATTGCACATCTGCTTATAAGGCAGTATTATTAGCGCATGACCTTATAAAAAACGGAAGATACAAAAATGCCCTTGTAATCTCTTCCAGCATGTCATCTTCTGAGCTTAGAGCTTCCTATTATAATCAACCAATAGTAAAAAAAGAAGAATTATTTTTAAGGTATTTTCTAAGTGATGGTGCAGGAGCCCTGGTTTTTGAAGAAAGTGAACAGCATAAAAATGCCTTGTTCCTTGAAAACACCTATATGGAATCGATCGGAGGAAAAAAAGCTTCTGCCATGCAAAATAAACGCCCTGCATATTGGATGAATCCTAAAGAAGAGTTTGAAAAAGGGTATCATCATTTAGCCCAAATGTTTAATGACCAGTTGCAGGAACATTTTCTTGATAAAGATGGGACAGTCTTTTATAAGGGACTAAAAAGGATGATTGAAAAATATCATATTGATCTGAAAAATCTGAAATATTTCCAGGTAAATTTCCCTTCAAAGCATATTTCCGATTTGGTTATTGAGGAATGCGCAGATTTAGGTATCCCAATTGATACTCTTTATACAAAAATTTCAACAATGGGATATGTTGGCCCTCCTATGGCATTTATATGCCTTGATAAAATAATACGTGAAGAAAAGCTAGAGCATGATGATCTGATTCTTAGTTTTGTTACTGAAGTAAGTAAGTTTATGCAGGCGGGTTTTACTTTACAAAACAAATAAGGTTTATCGTAAAAATGTGTGCCTGCGATTTCATTGTAAGAATATTATCTTTTGAAATGACATTGACTATGACAATGACTATGACAGTCGCAATAATAAGAAATTAACTAAACCTTGTATCATATGAAAAAGAATAATGAAGATGAGTACGGGTTCAGATATAGAAAATGGGACATATATGAAGATGCCCGTGAATTTCGGAAGTTTGTTAATGATGTCCTCAAACATTTTCCAAGAGAAGAACAATATAGGCTTGTTGATCAAATAAAACGCGCATTAAATTCTATCGTTCTTCACATTTCAGAAGGAGCTAATCGCAGTACGGATAAAGACTCAAGAGCATACATTAACCGGGCTCATACATCTTTAGATGAAGTGGTGGGAGGAATGGATTGTTCACATGATGATGGATATATAAATGATACGGAACATAAAGAAGTTTTATTAAAAGCAAAAAGTCTGGCTAAAAGACTTAGGAGATTTTCTGATTATTTATTATCATCCTATACAAAAACAAAATAATAAACTCATTATAATTGTCATAGTTATTGTCATAGTTATAGTTTAAACCGATTAGACTCAGATACGCACTATTATGATGAACATTAAATTTTTTTATGAGTAACCTTTTAAATAAGCCAAGGTATAAAATTGGCATTATAGGTGAAGGAAAAATGGGAACCAACCTGTTCTACTACCTGATTGATTATAATTATCCACTGGTTTGGGTTTGCAGCCAGGAAGCAGATGAAGAAAAATTAACACAAACATTCCATAAAAAACTAAAACGTTCTTTAAAAAACAAGATCATAAATAAAAGCACCCATGATCAAAAGATCAAGTCAGCGGTTATTTCTAAAAATCTGCAATCTTTAGCCGGTTGCAACATCATAATTGAAGCAATAAATGAAGATCAAAAGCAAAAGATTGATCTGTTCAAGGAATTAAATTCAATTATTACCGAAAATTGCATTCTTTCCTCAAACACGTCTTCCATACCTCTATCAAAGCTGGCTCAAGTCATCGAAAGAAAAGATAAATTTGTTGGCTTACATTTTTTCTATCCAATTGCTTTTAAAAATATCGTTGAAGTAAATACAACTTCAAATACAAGTCCCGAAACTATTGAAAATGTTAAAGAATTTTTATCTTCAGTTAAAAGAACATCGCTTGTTTTGCCTGAAAAAGCAAATTTTATTTTAAACAGGCTGTTTTTAGATTTTCATGTTGAAGCATGCAGGATACTTGATGAAAAAGTGCTTAATATCAAAGAGATTGATGACCTGGTCAAAGAAAACATCTTTCCAATCGGTATTTTTGAGTTTTTTGATTATGTAGGAAATGATCTTATACTTTTTTCTGTTATTAATTACACAAAAAAATCCGACAGGCAGGATTTTTACCAGCCATTTATCAATAAATTGAAACAACTGGTTGCAGAAAATAAACTTGGCATTAAAACCAAATGTGGATTTTACAATTATAAAAAGAATGAAGAATCTCTTCACATAAGTAAAAAAGACATCACCAACATTGATGAATATAAAAAAAGGATAATCAACAAATTACTACTTTTATACCTTGATTCGTCTTTTGATATTGTTTTAAAGGGATATTGCGGTCCTGATGAAATTGAATATGCAGTAAAAGAATACATGGGTTGTGAAAAAGGACCTGTTTCCCTGGCAAATGAAATTGGATATAAAAAAAGTAAACTTTATTCTTTGGATATTTTAAGAACATAACTTCGTAAATTGATTAAAAAGTAATTTCGCCACTAATTACACGAATTAACACTAAATCATATTATAATTTTTAAAACGAAAAGTTCAGAAAAAATTCTTTGGAATACATACGTGTTGTTCTATAATAAATTCGTGAAAATTAGTGTAATTAGTGACTAAACATTAAAATTCCAGTACTATTAAGTAATATCCATTTCCTCACAACACCTCAATGAACATGAAAGTATTGGTAACCGGAGCTGATGGGCTTCTTGGAAGCAATCTTGTACGAGAATTACTTGAAAGAGATTATGAAGTCAGGGGATTTATAGAAGTTGGAAAAGAAAACGGAACTTTGACTGGTTTAAAGATTGAAAAATTTTATGGTGACCTGCTGAATAAGGAAAATGTAAATGAAGCAGTGAAAGATATTGATGTCATCATTCATGCGGCAGCCAATACAAGTGTTAGTCCGGCAAGGTCAGAGATGGTACTTAGAGTGAATATTGAAGGGACACGGAACGTAGTAAATGCTTGCGTAGGATCAAAGATAAGAAGATTCATTTTTGTAGGTTCAGCAAATTCATTTGGCTACGGCTCGAGAGAAAATCCTGGTTCTGAAAATACACCCGCAAACTCACAGAAGTACAAGTTTGATTATATGGATTCCAAAAGAGAAGCCCAGGATTTGGTGTTGGAGGCGATAAAACGGCAGGATTTACCGGGAATTATTGTTAATCCTACTTTAATGTTCGGAAAATATGATTCCGTGCCCGGTACGGGAAAAATAATTCTGGGAGTTTATAACAAAATAATGCCTGGTTATACATCGGGTGGTAACAACTATATTTACGTAAAGGATGTGGCTGTAGGAATTGTCAATGCCATTAATAAGGGACAAATCGGACATTGTTATATATTTGGGAATGAAAATCTCACTTTTAAAGAATTTTTTGATAAAATCGCCAGTACCATTGGATGTGAGGCACCAAAGTACAAGGTTCCTGATATCATCGTCATGACTATCGGACTTTTAAATTCGTTTATTGGGACTATAACCGGGAAAGCGCCAACTTTAAGCTACCGGATAGCCATACTTTCCTGTGATGGCAGATATTATTCAGCAGAAAAAGCCCGCAATGAGCTTCAACTGCCGGACACACCTGTGGAAGTGGCGATACAAGAAGCATTCCAGTATTTCAAAGACAATGGGATGGTTGTGGAGCAGTAATTAGTGTTTGTGCATAAAGTCGGGTAAAATTTAAATATCAGAATAGCCCCCGACTTCAGTCGCATACGCGTCAACTAAATTTGATGTAACAGTTGCCAATAGTTACTTCTATCATGTCTTCTATCATACTGGCAATAGTATGCTACCTGCTCTTCGATTAGGTCAATATCAGGTGTTTTTAATATCATATCTAAGTTTTCACTGATATACTTTGAAAATTTCATCAGACTAACAGCTATTCCCTTTGAATAATAAAGTTTATCAAGAAAATATTTATATAGCCGGATATTAAACATGGTGATGAATATTAACATAGAATAGATCAATGCCTCTACTCTGATTTTATTCGTGCATCTGTTGGCTACCAGGGATGCCATATTAAAATAACTCTTCCAGCTTTTAAATATCATTTCAATCCTCCATCTGAGCCTATATACCTTCACTATCTGATCAATGGTCCATATTTCTTTAGGTACGCTGGTGATGAAAAGTGTCCAGTCTAAAAGCGCTAAATATTCTTTACTTGGCTTCTTTCTTTTATCTCTGTCCTTTTTCAGCTGCCTTCTCCTTTCTGCTGCTACTTCTTCAGGCACTCTTACCACTACCAAACGAATGGCTATTTTCTCTTTTGCTCCGATGTATACTTGCATATCTATGCTTTGTTTATTCTTTAGTGCTTCAAGCAGATTGATGGGTTGCCCTGTAACACTATCTATTATTGTTACTCCATATTTAAGACGGCTTAAAAAAAAGATGCCTGTTTGGGCCATCTCTTTGAATACGTTCAAAACAAAATATCCTAAATCTCTTATTACCAAGTCTCCTTTTTTGGCAATCTGAAGAATATATTTGGTACGTTTAAAAGCCATTAAGAAAAAACCTGTCATTAAATGTGATGGACTTACTTTCTTTTGGTGTATGTGTTTTATAAGTCCCACTGATAAGGCAATTTTGTGAAGATTTATTCTTTGCAATTTTTCTTCTATATTTACTTTTATTACTTTTGTTGAGGTTTTGCTGTTTGCTTTCATTTTTAACTTGTTTTAGTTAAACTTTTTTTTTTGCAAACAGCAAACCTTTTTTTTATATAAACATAATGGAATGAATTTTTATTAACAACCTGTTGTTAAATACTGTGTAAAAAAAGCAAAAGAGATATTATTGATATCCGCCAACTGGCGGATGGAAAATATCAAATAGAAAATTTCAGTTTCTCGGGTTTTCCCGCACTTATGCATAAATGCGGGATCGGTTTCCAGTTTATCAGTTTTACAGTAAAACCGACTGACTGAATAACCGGTAACCGATAACTGACAACTGATAAACCGGAATGATCAATGATAAATTATCGTTAATATTTTATCAATAATAATTTTTAAGTACCTATTTTTATGTTTACCCAACGAAGTTTATATACAAGCGGATTGATATTGATTTTCAATTCGCTTTTTTTATATTGCGCAAATCCCGATAGATCCGGAGAAAGTAATAGAACTATAAGTGTCGATACTCAGGATATTGAGACTAAATATCCTGTTGTTTGTCAGGATTCTATCATTCCTGATGAAGAAACTCTTCAGTTGGGAAGTCGTGAATTTTCCAGAACAGTTGAATCTCAGACAAAGGATGTGGCATTTCAGAAGGAAAATAAAACAGTAGATGACATGGCTGCCCACAAATCCACCGACACGTTACCTGTGGTTTCAACCAGGGAGGAAGCAAAGGAAAATGAGACTGATAGCGTATCTGTTGAAATCAAGACTTTTCATACAGAACATGGCTGGGGATATGATATTTTTGTTAATGGGAATAAATACATTCACCAGGAACAAATTCCTGCAGTTCCCGGTATTAAAGGATTTGAAACCGAAGAAGATGCCAAAAAAACAGCAGAACTGGTTTCGCATAAAATACGAAATAATATAATGCCCCCATCTGTTACACCTGAGGAGTTGGAGAACCTTGGAGTCTGGAAATCAAACAATAATTAGGTGCTTACAAATTAAGTAACTATTCAGCCAAAGTGGAAAGATAAAACATTGCCACTGATTTCATAGATTTATAAAAATCCTTGCAATCTGTGGCTAAAAAATATCATCTGAGTAGTTATAAGTTTTGTATAATTGATTTTTTTTTGTATATTGCCCTTTCTTTATAGACCAAAAAACATAGATTAGACTTTTAATAAAACAGGAACTTTTCACCCATGAAATTTAACTTTCTGACAGTTATTACTATTTTTTTTGGAATGTGCATTAGTTCCTGCCTTCCATTATGTAAGGTATATGCCCAGGTCACTTTTCAAAAGGTTTATGGTGGAAGCTCAGGGGATGCTGCGAATTGTATTGTACAAAGCAGCGATAGCGGGTATGTAATGACTGGATATACAGTAGGTTTTGGAGCAGGTTCGCAGGATGTTTATTTATTCAAAACCAATAAATTAGGAAAGCCGGAATGGTTCAAAACCTATGGCGGAGTAAATGAGGATGTTGGCAAGTCTTTACAGCAAACAACTGATGGCGGATTTATTATTGGAGGATATACAGGAAGTTTTGGATCAGGATTCAATGATGTATATTTGATAAAAACCGATAGTTTAGGGAATTTGAACTGGTCAAAAATTTTCGGTGGTTTCAGTACAGATAAAGGATATTCAGTTTTGCAGGCTAATGATAGCGGTTATATCATTTTAGGTAATACTTTTAGCTTTGGAGCTGGTAGCAGTGATATATATTTGACAAAAACCGATAGCATCGGTAACCTTGAATGGTCAATAACTTATGGGGGTGACAGTTATGATGAGGCATATTCTATTCAGCCAACCAACGATGGAGGGTATATTATCATTGGTACTACTGTTAGTTTCGGTGCGGGAAGTGAGGATATATATGTGTTGAAAATAAATTGGAAAGGAGAAATACAATGGTCTAAAACTTATGGTGGGGATGCCTGGGATCGCGGTATGTCCATTCTCCAAACAAATGATGGGGGATATATTATTAGCGCATTTACTCAAAGTTTTGATACGCAAAAACATTACGATCTCAGGTGCTATTTACTAAAAACAGATAGTGCAGGTAATGCGGAATGGTCTAAAGTGTATGGAGTATTAGATAGCGAAAACGTTCCATATTCAATTATACAAACTATGGATGGCGGATATTGCATTGCAGGTTATACCGAAGGGAATGTAGGTTCATTGGATTATCATGCATATCTGAATAAGTTTGATGAGTATGGCAATTTACAATGGTCTAAAACAATGGGAAACGGTTATATTAATGCATGTCACTCATTACTGCAAACAAGTGATGAAGGTTTTATAATTGCCGGTATAACAAATGGTTTTGGCAGTGGAGGTATTGATATCTATTTGATCAAAACCACAAGTGATGGCAACAGCGGTTGCTATTATTCTGATGCGAATACACTTATTGGTGATACTCTTCCGCTAATAACTAACCCTAATGATGAAGTACATATATACTCCTTTTCAAGCAACGATTCAACCATTGTACATGATACATCTCTTATTCAAACAATTCTCTGTATTAGTACATGCGATGCGAAATCTTCATTCACGGCCAGTGATTCAATAATATGCGTTGGCAATACTTTGTATTTATACAGCACTAGCACAGGTGCAATATCTGTTGAATGGCAGGTGAACGGGGTAGCTTTTGATACTTCAAAAAATACATCAATAATCATTGATTCATTAGGTGTTTTCACGATTAGTCTGATTTCTGACAACGATATATGTAAAGATACTGCATATAAAGAGATAACCGTTACTGACACAATAATTACAGATTTTAGCTTTTCTGTTTATAACCTTACGGTAACTTTTATTGATTCCTCAGTTTTTGCCGAGACATGGTACTGGGATTTTGGTGATGGGAATACAGAAACGCTTAGAAATCCTGCACATACTTATCCTGATACCGGTAAATATAATGTTTGTCTTACGGTTACTAACGATTGTCGTAGTGATACCCTTTGCCGGGAAGTATATATTAGTTGTAAATTCCCTGTTGCCGGATTTTACTTTATTGACTCGGGATTGACCGTTAGTTTTTTTGATTCTTCATTTGCATATGATTCTATAATTTACTGGTTTTGGGATTTTGGGGATGAAGAAGATACTACTCTTCAAAATCCTATACATGTTTATGATCAAGCCGGAACTTATCTAGTTTGTCATGCTGTTTCCAGTGATTGCGGACCTGATGATTTTTGTATGGAGATAACAATAAGTGATACAGGTGATGGAATTCAAAAATTTGAATTAAATAGTTCTGTTATAATTTATCCAAATCCCACACAGAATGATTTAACTATTACCACAAATTTTATTACAAATAAAGATGTAGAAATCAAAATATATAACTTATTGGGGGAATTAATATATAAGATACCCGAACAATCTGTAAACAGTGAGAATTTTGTTATAAACTTATCAGGTCTGCCTCCAGGTGTTTATAATCTTATAGTATATACTGATAATAATATTTCAAACAGGAGATTCGTTATTATCAAGTAATTAGACATATTACTGTGTTGCCAGGTGGTTTCCACCTGACGAGTTCGCGTCAGGAGGAAACACCTGACAACACTCTAAAAGTAATTTACCATATTTTTCATGAGAAAAGTAAAGTACATTTTCGTCATTCGTAGCAGAGTTTGTCTATAATATCAGCATTAGTGACAATGGAATGTTGGAATACTGGAAAATCTCTGAAAGCCCCATCATTCCAGTATTCCAACATTCCATTGTTCCAAAATTTGAAAGGTGTAAAAATGGCATTTATATTAAAAACCCGACTATATAGATGGACACTAATTAGTATCATTAGTATATTAGTATCAATATTATTTTCACCACATCCTGCTCTTGCTCAATTCGAACTTACCCGAATGTCTTCAATCCCTGTAATAATTTCGGGAGATACACTAACCAATGCCTGGGCAGGGGGCTTGAACTGTCCGCAATTTTCACCAATAGATTTGAATGGGGATAGCATAAAAGACCTGTTTATTTATGAAAGAGGTTGGGAAGGAAAGGTGCTCACATTTCTTAATAATGGAACTCCGGATTCAATAGATTATGTTTATGCACCTGAGTATGAATCAAAGTTTCCTAAAATAAGCTATTGGGCTTTGCTGGTAGATTACAATTGCGATGGCATGGAGGATATCTTTACTTCGGTATCGGGTGGTATGGCTGTGTATCGCAATGATTATGATACTATAGATGGATTACAGTTTACTCTCATAACCCCTTTATTATACACAGAAGGATGGAGCGGTCAGGTTAATCTTTTAGTAATTTCTCCGGATATTCCCGCGATTGTGGATATGGATAATGATGGTGATCTGGATATCATCACCTTTAGTTTATTAAGTACTATGGTAGAGTATCATAAAAATTATTCTATTGAAAATTACGGCAATTGCGACAGTTTGGATTATATAAAGGAAACTGCTTGCTGGGGGCTTTTTTCAGAAGATATACTTAATAGCGACATTTTGCTTGGTATTTCCTGCAAAACGGTTAAAATGCTTGCCCCGCCTGTTCCAGGCTACACCAGTACTTCGTTGATGCCTGTATATGGTTCTGGTAAACAATTTGATAACTTCCTGGGATCAGATAGTGAGGAAACTCAATTTGACAACAATTCCAAAGTATTGCATGCCGGTTCTACGCTTCTGGCATTGGATATGGATGGGGATTCAGATAAAGACTTGATAATAGGGGATATTGGTTTTAATAATCTTGTATTTCTCACTAATGGCGGAGATTCTCTAAATGCCCTTATGGTATCTGTAATATATGATTTTCCGCCCAGCAAACCGGTTGATCTTACCTCTTTTCCTGCGTCTTATTATTTGGATGTGAATAATGATGGTTTAAAGGATCTATTGGTTGCTCCCAATGACAATGCTATTGATATGTCAGATAATTTTTCAAGTGTGTGGTATTACAAAAATATTGGCTCTGTTAACGCACCGGTTTTTGATTTTCAGGACAGTTTTTTCTTGCAGGGAGGAATGATTGAAGTTGGTTCGGGAGCCAATCCCGTTTTTTTTGATTATAACGCTGATGGATTGCTTGATATAGTTATTGGTAATTATGGATATTATAACGGATTTGTTGGAATGCTTTCATTATATAAAAATATTGGTACACCAACCAAACCTGTTTATGAATTAATTACGCGTGATTTTGCTAATACATCCACAATTGAGCAGAGAGGCCTTTATCCCGCTTTTGGTGACCTGGATAACGATGGTGATGAAGATATGCTTTTAGGTGATTGGGATGGTTCGTTATACTATTATGAAAACACTGCCGGTGCCGGTAATACTGTAAATTTCGTCCTCACTCAGCCCAATTATATGGGAATTGATGTTGGGCAGTATGCAGCTCCTCAAATAATTGATGTTAACAGGGATGGTATATCAGACCTGTTAATTGGCGAAAGAAAAGGGAATTTGAATTATTTTGAAAATACCGGGACTATCACTTCTCCATTGTTTGACTCAATTCCAACAAATGATTCCTTAGGAAAAGTAGATGTAATATATTATAGCACCGGCTATAGTACCCCTTTTATGACCTGTTTGGATAGCTCTGGTGAATATTATTTGTTAATAGGTTCGGTAAGAGGATATATTTATCTGTATGGTAATATAGATAATAATCTCACAGGGGCTTTTACCTTAATAGATTCAATAGTATCATCAATAGATATAGGAGAGCGAACCACTATTTCAGGAGCTGATATCAATAATGACGGGATCCTGGAGTTCATCATAGGGAATAGTAGGGGAGGGGTAACCGTTTTTTCCAGTAACGCTTTAATTGTTTCTATACCTGGTATTGAAATTGAAAATAATGAGGCGGATTATTCAGATTTTGTTATTTTTCCCAATCCAGGCAATGGTAGAATTATTATAAAACATGCAAGTACTTTAAAGAGCCGGGATCTTGTCATAGAAGTGTATGATATACTTGGAAGAGAGCTTTATATTCCCCTATTCGCTATCCACCAAAACCACATAATACTTGACTTTACAGACAATCTCCCAAGTGTTTATTTTTGCAGGATCATTCTAAAGGATGGGAGAGCTTTTGTGAAGAAGATTGTGGTTTATTAATTAGAGTCTGTCTATAAAGTCAAAGATTTTTTCAAAAATGGAAATTTCAAATTTCAAATCCCAAATCTCAAATCTCAAATCTCAAAAAATGAACTATGAAGTATGAAAGAGACCTTGGTGAAAGATTGCTGCAGTTTGCGGTGGATGTTATTCTGTATCTTCGTACAAACGCATCCTTGCCTCTATCC
>JBDRNO010000274.1:0-2407 GCA_043811005.1 Bacteroidota bacterium
GAGGCCAAATTAATTGGTGATATCGAAACATATATAACAATAATACATCAAAATCATCAATGAATCCGAAATAGAATTAAAAGCCTTGAAAGAAATAAAAATAAGGTACTGTCAAAAATAACATTAAAAAAGGATGAAAAGATAGAAGAGGGGAAAAGATACAAAAGACAAGCTGTGGTAATGTGGAAAACGAAAAAGCCGTTTTCCACATTACGACATCACAACTACAATATTGATATAATATTTTTCTGTTCCTTTTAATTATTGATTCTGTTTATACTTATAGCTGTCAAGTTCAGCGATATACTTATTCACATGACCTTTACAACTCCAATACTAAAATTTATCACAATAGTGTAAATTGAAGATAATTAGTCTCAAGCTAGATTAATTGATAATTAACTATATACTAAATCCTCTCCAACTAAATCGAAGAAGAGCCAAAAAAATGGTAGAAAAATTGGGGGGAGAACAAAGAAAATCTATTTAACTTATTCATAAACAAAGAAATAACTAATATTTTTTGTGAAGATTTTTGACAGAACGTAAATAACTATGAGGAGGGAAAAATTGAAAAACGTAAACCGATTAATCACCGCGATTGCAGGATATGTAATTTTAATCAACACGGGTTTTGTTTTTGCACAGGATTGGCCCCAGTGGCGAGGGACAAATCGGGACGGAAAGGTAGCGGAATTCGAAGCGCCGGAAAAATGGCCAACAGAACTGACTCAGAAATGGAAAGAAACTGTAGGTATGGGCGATGCAACACCATCCCTAGTTAAAGACAAACTCTATGTATTCACACGACAGGGTGAAGATGAAATTATTAGATGCATGAACGCAGAAACCGGTAAGGAATTGTGGCAAGACAGGTATAAAGCTCAAGCAGTGACTGGACCGGCCAGATCACACCCCGGTCCCAGAAGCTCACCGACGGTTTCAGATGGAAAGGTCGTTACATTAGGAGTGAGTGGTATACTTTCATGCCTAGATAGAATTACTGGTAAAGTTGTGTGGCGCCATGATGAGTTCACCAAAACCGTCCCACAATACTTCACAGCAATGTCACCAATTATTGTTGACAAAATGTGTATCGCACATCTTGGTGGAGAGGACAATGGTCAGTTTGTAGCGTTCGATATGGACACCGGTAAAGAAAAGTGGAAATGGAGCGGCGATGGACCAGCGTATGGATCGCCCATCCTGTTTATCGCTGAAGGCACGAAACAGATTGTTACACAAACTGAGAAAAACATCGTCAGTATTGCTGTTGATGATGGCAAGCTGTTATGGCAAGTACCAACCCCTGTTCAGAGGCGGTTTTTTAACAGCGCGACACCGATCGGCGATGGTCAAACAGTGATTTATTCGGGACAAGGTCAAGGCACCAAGGCTGTGATGGTTCAAAAAAAGGGTAATGACTTTACCGTTAAGAAACTCTGGAGTAATGAGGAAATTGGTACTGCATATAACACGCCGGTGCTCAAAGACGGTTTACTCTTTGGCCTTTCAGACCGTGGTAGATTATATTGCATGAATGCTGTTACCGGACAAATAGCCTGGACTGATGAAAACAGTCATAAAAATTTCGGGGCCCTTCTTGACGCTGGTTCAGTCATTTTAGCTTTGCCAAGTGAATCTGAATTGATCGCTTTCAAGCCAAGTGGCAAGGAATACGAGGAACTGGCCCGATTCAAGGTTGCGGATACACCCGTCTATGCACACCCTGTAATTGCCGGGAACAGGATTTATGTTAAGGATAATGAGACACTGACGATGTGGACAATTGATTGAGATTGAAGAGATCTGGAACATGTAAATTGCTTTCGGTTAAAAGTCAATCGTTTACAGCTCTTGCATAACTGAGCTTAGGACTGGAAAAAACGTTCTTCTATTAAGATAATGAAAGATTATTATACCAGTCTTAAATAATTTTGGTCTTTATAGATAAGATGGTATAAAAAAGTGTAAATATTGCCATCCCATTATAATTTGAAAAAAGTTTTTTAGTGTTAATTTTACAGCGGTTTCTGAATAAAAGCGTTAAATGACATCATAATGCAATTCGAAATATTGCACAAAATGTAGATTATTCAACATGTACGTTGTCAAAAGGTCGTTTCCCCTAAAGAGGGCACTTTGCAAATTCTTACCGCTTTTTGTTTTAATACGTGACTACTGGAGTAATCGGTGACATAACACGGGAAGAAGATAAATGCAGCAGCCATGCGGGTTTGTGTTGAATATCAATGAGTTAGAATAACTCATAAAAACTGTAAGCCATGTGCTTTGGGAGCATGAGACTGTGGTTTCAAATCCGACTAATCTAACCAACAATATTTAATCGAAATAATTCCTCGACGCTTGCGTCTGGATTAAAAGAACTATTATACTGTTTGTATGA
>JBDRNO010000275.1:0-22975 GCA_043811005.1 Bacteroidota bacterium
ATCACAATGCTCAAAAACTCAATGACCAAAACTGTTTCGGTCATTTGATAATTGATATTTGGAATTTATTTGTGATTTGTCATTTGTGATTTGGTGCTTCATTTTATGCAAACCTTGATTTTATGGACAGACTCTAATTAACGTAAGTTGTAACTTATAACTTTTTGTTTGGTAAGATATATAATTGCTAATAAAAAACTGTTGCTGGGTGCTGGGTGGTATTTACTGGTTACGGAGTCTGAGTATAAAACCAACAAACCGGAACCCAGAGCCCAGAAGCTGATAATTAAATACTAAAAAGCATGCCCTGAGCAAAGCGAAGGGTTAAATTTTAAAATAAATCCGCCAGCTGGCGGATATTAAAATTCCGATACGTATAAAACAATGCCTTACACCTTATTGAAAATATTTACAAGAATTGCCATCAGGGTATTTTTCAGGAGGATACATTTCAGAAACATTGATCGTATCCCTGGTAATATTCCCGTAATTCTTTGTACCAATCATCAAAATGCATTTTTAGATGCCCTGGTTCTTGTTGTTTTTATTAAACGAGCCACTTATTTTCTTCCAAGAGGTGACGTTTTTAACTCTCCTTTCAGGAGATGGTTTTTTAATTTGGTTCAAATGATTCCTATTTACCGCATAGAGGAGGGAGCTGACCTTCTTCATAAGAACGAAGAGACATTTCAAAAGTGTTTTGATGTTTTAAAGAAAAAAAATATCCTGCATATTTTTCCCGAAGGTATTTGCATACAGGAAAGAAGATTGAGAAACCTGAGAAAAGGAGCTGCACGAATTGCACTGGGAGCGGAAGAAGCGAATAATTTCAATCTTGATAGCGCTATCGTATGTGCCGGAATTAACTATTCAAAGCCATATAAATTCAGAAGCGACCTGTTCATTAATTACTCCAACCCTGTTAAAGTCTTGCAATTCAGGGAAATTTATTTGGAGAACAAAGCTTTAGGAATAAATGCCTTTAATGATCACGTAGCAAAAGTCCTGAAGCGGCTAATGGTTCATGTTGAAGATAAATCTACTGACCAGTTGGTTGAGAAGATTGAAGTTTTGTATAAAAGTCAACTCATGAGTGAGTTTATTATGTCTTCAAAAAATCCAGGGCACGATTTTCTTATTTCTAAAGGGATTGCCAGGGCGGTAAATTACTTTCACAAATATGAACCTGAATGGGTTCTGGAATTAAAAGAGAAGATAAATCAATATTTTCAAGAACTAAAAAAATTAAATATAAAAGATTATTTGATAAAAAAAAGGACGTGGGACAGCCTGTCCCGACAGAAGGTCGGGAAGGGATCGGGGACGAGAGATTTTTCCACTTCTTTTTTATCTTTCCTGAAAATTTTTATTTTATTGCTTTTGGGTTTTCCATTTCACCTATTAGGATTAATGAATAACTATCTGCCATGTAAAATTCCTCAACTTATTGCAAATAAGGTTATTAAGCGTATAGAGTATTATAGCTCTGTTGTACTCCTGGTAGGCATTTTCTCTTTCATTCTTTATTATCCCGTTATGATTCTGTTGGTTTCGTTGATATTTAAATCATTTTGGATAAGTTTAATTTACGCCATAGCAATGCCATTAAGCGGTTATTATTCTCTATCCTACATGGATCAATACAGCAGGATCAGGGATAAATGGATTGACATGTCTTTATTAAGGAAAAGAAAAGAAAACATCGGTGAATTAATAAATAAACGTACTGAAATTATAAAAGAACTTGAGAAAGGGAAACGTGAATATATGGAAGAAGGAATGAAAAGATTTTAGATTTATGCTAATCCTTTACTTTATTGAAAGAGAGGGATCTAAGCATCCAGTTGGGCAGAGGTTTTCCAGGTTTGCGTTTCTCAAGGTGTAAATACCAACCAATTTTTTTAATAATTGGGATTTTCTGGGTTTCAACAAATTCGATCAGGGTTCCGTCCGGGTCTTCAATATAACTGAAACGTGATTCTGTTTCTCCCATTTCAAAAGAATCACCGCTTTCTACTGTAAAAGGGAATCCTTTTTCCGTGCATTCTTCTTTCAGGGCAACCATTCCTATTATATCAAAGCATAAATGTATAAATCCCAGGTCACCCCAGAAACGGTTCTCGAAAATTTTTCTCGGCTCCCGTCCGAATACTTTTATCAACTCTATTTTACCTCCACCCAAAAGCCGGCTAAAGTTACCCTGGACGGGTTTCGTTCTTTCCAACAAGACTCTCCTTACTTCAAACTCACCCCCGGGTAAATTGCTAAAGTCTTCAAACACCCCTTTTTCATCATAAACTACTTTATCATAACCTAATATATCACTATATAGCTCTCTTGATCTTTCAATATCTGAGACACCTATGATACATCCATCAGAGCCTCCTGTTAAATATTTTTTTTTTGAAAACCATTCATCTCCTTTAACAACCTGGAATATCATTCCATAAGGATCGCGGATAAAAAAATGCTTATCTCCGGCAGGATCTTTTACTATTCCATTAAGCAGATCATATCTCTTTGATCGGAATTGCTCATAAGCAGCTTCTACATCTTTACTTCTTATGCGTGTAATGTAAATTCCATAATCTCCCAATTGAATGTCAAATTTTGCCTGTTCGGTTTTTCTGCTTGTATATTGCCATATCTCAAACCCCCCGCCTCCTTGTAAATTAAGAGCTAAAACCGCATTTCTCGAATGAACTTTACCCCCGGTATAATTAAACATAAGCGGGGCTTCGGCACTTTCCTGGAAAATCGGGACATCCATCCCGAATGCAAGACGGTACCATCTCCATGCTTGTTCTAAATCGGGAATACCGATCCCAATTTGCTGTATTCCGCTAATTATTTTACCCATTTTAATAGCTAATTTCCTTTACTTTTATCCCATCCTTAAACTTAAAACTATAAATTTTCTTACCATTCGGATCCCAATAGGTCCATTTACCATCTTTTACACCGATTTTGTAGTATCCTTCAATTGATAATGCTCCGTGTTCATACCATTCGGTCCATTTACCATCCTGCCTTCCATTGGAGTAATTATGTTCCTGATATTTTGTGCCATTTTCATACCAATATATCCAGAGACCATCCTTTTTGTCCATTTTATAAAAGCCCTCTTCCTTTACCTGGCCATTTTCACCGGTACATGTATCTGTGGGGGGATACCATGATGTCCATTTGCCGTCATGCCTCCCGTTTATATAATTTCCTTCGTACTCCTTCCCGCCTGTTGCTCCTGTTTGAGGTGAGGCGGTTTTAGGAGGAGGGGATTCATAACCTGTCAGACCTTCGTTATGGGACGTTACTTCATTGGGTAGTGGGTACCAATGTGTCCACTTACCGTGCTTCACATCTTCTTTATAATTCGTGTTATACTTCAATTGTCCGTCTTCATACCATCCAATCCAATTGCCATCAAATTTTCCCATTTTAAAATAACCTTCATCCTTTTTTTGCCCTTTTTCACCGGCACATGGATCCTGACAGATATACCATGATGTCCATTTACCATCTTCTTTCCCGTCTTTGAAATTACCTTCACGTTCTTTTGACCCGTTTTCATACCACACAGTCCAAAGATCAACCTTTGATCCTTCCTTATAACTCCCTTCTCTTACTTTAGGACAACTTTCCCCGGTAAAGGAGTCAGAACAAGCATACCAATAAGTCCATTTACCATCTTGCTTACTATTAATAAAATTTCCTTCACTACCTTTTTTTCCATTGGGATGCCAAAAGGTCCAAAAATCATGCTGCTTGCCGCTAACAAAACCGCCCTCCATGTCTTTTTTACCATCCTTGTTCCACCATGTGCAATTGCCATGAAGTTCACCATTTTGATAGCTGCCCTCAAACTCTTTTTGTCCATTAACAAACCAACTTATTGCTTTGCCTTCCAGTGTATCATTTTCAAAGTAATTTTCTTTCATGGCTTTTCCGTTCTCATACCAGTAAAACCATTTCCCCTCTTTTTTCCCATTATTTACATTTCCTTGTTTTTCTTTTTTGCCGTTTTTATACCAACTAACACATAAGCCATTCTCGATGTTTATTTCACTCCATTTTTCATTGTTCCCATACCAGTATAACCAATTGCCGGTTTTTTCTCCATCTTTGTAATTTCCCTCACCCCACTTCTTACCATCTTCATACCACATTATCCACTTACCGCTTTTTTTGCCGGCTATTGTATCTCCCTCGCTCTTTTTCTGCCCGTTTTCCCAAAAAGTAACAACATTTTGAGCATAGCAAAAGTTCATAAAAATTAAAGAAAGGATGATAGTACTAACATTTCTCATCTGGCAGTTTTAAGAAAACAAATTAAATATTCTGTTAATATCAACAAAATTATCCATCCGCCAGCTGGCGGATCAATAATGAATTTATAAGAGCCTAATGGAGTGGACTTAATAAAGCAAATGATTCAAACATTGTCTTTAGGTCACTCCAAATATTTGAGGTTATATCAGTTTCAGGTGAATAAGCCATTTCAATGATATAGAGCAAGTCCGGCTCTTCTATCATCCTTACCCATCTGTATATCCTTAAATCCAAAGGCTTTTTTTCCATGTTAGGATTATGTGATTGGAATAATATAGCATTTTCAAAATTAAAAGAGGATGTAAATAATATGTTGTTTTCACTGGCAATAATATTTTCCAAATTACTCGCAAAGTTTATAGTGTTGTTTAAAAAGTAATTTGCCAAAGTCAGTTTGTTATCGTCTTTTTTAATTTTGGTTTTATCAAGAACGACCACATTAAAATAGTTGGTAAAGTTCAGCGTTGCATATTCATCGGTAAAGGGGGCATTTTGTCCAGGCAAAGCCGGAATTGAGTCAAGTGTTGAATTGACTGTCTGGTTTTTATGTTCAAAGACAAAAAAAGGACTGGTATATCTGTTCTTAATTTTAATTTTTACAGATTTGCCATATTCTGTTTGAGTTAACAAGCTCAGTTTTAGCATTTTTCCGTATGGGCTCTCGGTTAAAGATTTATCCAGGCAATCCAATATATCATCATAAGGTTTTAACCTTAGATCAGAAAATACACATTGCAGCATTTCAGTATAAGGATTCCAATTTAAAAAAGATTCAATATTTGCCTTATTGGTTTCAAGTCCTGTTTTTTCCAGGTAAGCTCTTAATCCGCTCATTATTCTTGGTTTCGACCACCCGGTGTCGGATGGTAGTATAAAACAAAATTTTTCTAATTCGTCAGTATACATTTTTCTTTGATCATCACTTGAAATATCCTTAACATTGATTTTTTCAATTTTTTCTTTAATTGTAACCTTGTAATTATCTTTATTTGTCAGTGTGATCATTGGACCCTGGTAAAAATCCTTGATAATTAACAGCAATAAAATGACCATAAAGAAAATGATAAAAATATAAACAGCATTTAATTTCCGTACACTTGTAAGATTGCGGTCTTTCTCTTCTGCCAGAAGCTTGTTTGTTTGTCCAAGCGAGGTTATTAAAGCTACTATAAAGCTCAGGATTACAATTGCGAATAAGATGTATACTTTTAGAAGATCCATTAGGACGAATTTATGGAATTATGTTGGATGTTGGATATTGGATGTTGGATGTTGGATGTTGGATATTGTATTGATATTTAATTTACGAATTACGGTTTTTTTGAGGGATTGTACAAGACAAATCGTGTATCATACATCATTTTTTACGTTTGGAAGGTTGGTACGTAGAGACTAGACAGGTTGGAACGTATTGGAAATTCCGACATGTCAGGGCTTTTTCTCTACATTCCCGAAAAAACATTCGCAACTTATCGTATATTAGTGTGCCGTCCGGTGTTTCCACCTGACAAAACTACACCGAACAATCACCTGAATTCACATAGTTACAGCAGGTAAAAATGACGAACAGATAAATTTGCAAACTCATTCAGTTTTGGTATATATCAAACCTCAACCTGAAAAGCCCCTGAATGTTTTACAGAATAACATTTAATATTTAGGGTTTTACATTCTTCAACCCATTTATTTGCCTTCCAGTAAGAGTTTGAGGAATCAATTATAATAGAACCTATATCATATAGCATTAAAAGGTCGGTGATTTTTATTTTCGAGTTATTTGCTACTAAGGCATAATCAATTTTTATTCTTGTCTTTATTCCTTGTTTCCTTTCCATATCTTGTCTTTCGGAAGCGAATTCCTCCTCTCTATGGGGTAGGGGAGAGTGTGAGCGAATGAGCGCTATCCTTTTATCATAAAATTGCAGGAAATTATTTTTTATAAATACATTCCCGTTCACAGATGCCATGTTCATCTTTTCTAAACCAAGCATATTTACATTTTCAACACCATTATCCCACCAATAATGTTTAATATGAAACAACAACTTGTTTTTGTTATTTATTAATGAAGAATCGGCTATTAAGAGGTTTTGCTTTCCATTAATAAAATCATAAGCAGAAGTTTGAGCAATGTTGTAAACAATAAATTTCCTTTGCATTTCCTCCCTGTAATTTTCTGCTGATTGAAATACAAGGAACACGGCAAAAAAGAGCAATCCGTATCTCAAATATTTCATCTGGTTTATCATAAAAAAAGCTAATATAAACGCAATCAAAATATAGATTAACCAAGTTTCCAAAATAGTTATGGAAATACCTTGGGTTAATGAATAGGGGAATTGCTCAATATATTTTACAGAGCCGTTCAAAAAGGCAATAGACGCTGTAAATGCTTTTGCCATAGCGCCTGAAAGCCAGCTAACCGGAGATAAAATAAAAAGAAATATTCCAAGGTATATGATCACAACAGCCATTGGAATGACTATCAAATTTGAAAAAATAAAGTAATTCGGGAATTGGTGAAAATAGAGTAGCCCCAGTGGAAAAGTAGCAATTTGAGCAGCTATTGAAACAGTAATGATAGCCCATATCTTATCCAGCAGCCAGCCTGCCCCGGGAATATAAGGGATGTCCGGTTCCCACCCTCTTGTGTCAATGCTATTGCGGGTAGGTAAATGGTAAAGTTTTGGCTGGATAAGAATGATCCCGAATACTGCAGCATAAGAGAGCTGGAACCCCACCTCTACTATTAAGAACGGATTGATCAAAAGCAACAGGAATGCAGAAGCGCAAAGGGTGTTGTAAATATTTGTATACCTGTTAATTATTTTTCCGAAAATTATGAAACTAAACATGGTTGTTGCCCGCATCACTGAGGGAGACAAACCAGTCAATACTGCATAAGCCCATAGGAACAGGATCAGAACAACAGCTTTAATAATATTTCCGTATTTGACTCTGCTAAAAAAAAACAACAAGCTATTCATGAAAAGGTAAATTATACCAACGTGCAATCCCGAAACTGCCAGCACATGCATAGCCCCTGCACTGGAATAAGCCCTTTTTAGTTCGGTGTCTAGATCATCTTTATAGCCGAGTATCAATGCTGAAGCAACAGCAAACTCCTCACCCTCGACCTTATTATTCCTGAAAACATTGAGGAGCTTATTTCTCAGCGAATGGGCATACTTAAGAACCGGGTTCCCAATCCCTTTGTTTAACAGTCTCCAGTTATCCGAATTAATATATGCCTGGTGATATATCGAATGAAATGATAAATAGCGTTTATAGTTAAATTCGGATGGGTTTTGTGGCGGCTTAACATCAGTAAACCGAACGTCAATTAATAGTTGATCTCCATATTGGAGACGCTTTGACATGCTGTCTTTTTGAAAATAAATTATCGCTTTTCCGTTTGTGCTGAGCCAATAAAGTTCATTGTGAGGGGTGTTTTCACCATCGTGGTGTAGGGTGTTTACACCCGACATTTTACTCCCCGGCAGTCGTCCTGATTTTACTACTTCCACTATCGTTTTGATAGATCTTTGTTTTTCAATAACCGGATCAACAACATTGGCAATTACCAGCCCATTCCACCTCTCCACCCACCCCTCTCCTTCGGAGAGGGGGGACAGCTGACCATCAGCCTTTCCCAAAGGGAGGGGAGAGCCAACATTCAAAGAGTCCACATTAAATGCATGGGCAAGAGTGGGGGATTTCCCCTCCCCTTGGGGAGCGTCAGTGTGGAGATGTTGCTTGCTGAAATGGATTGGGTGGAATTTTTCTGTTTTTTCTATTGTTAACTGATACCCGGAAAGAAATATTATTAAATTTACCAGGCAGCCGAAAAGCCAACGATATTGATATTTGAGGTAGAATTTCCGGGCAAATGCCAGAATAATTACTATAACGAACAGGATGATTAGGACTTCAGTGAGAAAAGAAAGTTCCTTTTCAAAAAAAATAGCTGTGATGATCCCGAAAATAAATGGCAGTATTAACCGGAAGAGGGGAAATTGGTTCCAGTAGTTCATGGTGGGGCAAAGATATTATGTTTTTGGAATAATGGAATATTGGAATGATGGAATTTTGTGTGAATTTTGTGTTTTTACATTATTTTTGTAACAGGGAAACTTCTGGTAAGAACATTACATTGTAAATTGATTAACAATAAAATTACTTTAAATAAGGAATTAAAAATAAGATAATGTTGCTAGGTGCTGGTTACTGGGTACTGGGTGGTATGTAGTGGTTGCGGAGTCTGGGTATAAAACAACCCAGAACCCAGTGCCCAGAATCCAGAAACAGACGATTAAATGCCACACCTAACGGGTGGCCACAAGTTAAGGTGGCAAAAAGATAGCTGTTAAAATAAATTTTATTAAAGATATTGAATTTCCGATACATTAAAATATACATGACCAATTTTATTATTAATAAGAAATCAAGAAATATAATTATTCTTGCAATTATCGCCTTCACATTTATACTGTATGGCAATAGCATTAAGAATGAATACGCTCTTGATGATGAATTGGTAACAGTTACCAACCCGGATCACCCTGAGCAGAGCCAGGCAAAGATCATGAAAGGGTTCAAAGGCATTCCTGAGATTTTTACTTCCCATTATTCAACGAGAAATAAAACCAACTATGCTTACCGTCCTGTCGTTTTAACAACTTTTGCATTAGAGTACCAGTTTTTCGGTAGCAATCCTCATATCAGCCATTTTATTAATGTGCTTCTCTATGCTTTAACTTGTGTCTTGATATTTTTACTGCTGTTGAAATTATTCAGTAACTACAATATAATATTCCCGCTACTTATCACAGGTTTTTTTATTGCCCATCCCCTGCATACTGAAGTTGTCAATAATCTTAAAAGCCGGGATGAGTTACTTTGTTTTCTGGGAAGTTTACTTTCACTAAAATATTTTTTGAATTATGTTGATAGCGGTAAGATCCGTAATATTTTTTACGGTTTGATATTTTTCGTTCTTGCTTTTCTTTCCAAAATCACTGCCGTGACATTTCTTTTGATCGTACCATTAACAATATTTTATTTTAAAACAACCGGTTGGAGAAAGGTTGTCATCCCGGCAGCATCAATATTTGCAATGGTTTTATTGATCAGGGGTATGAAACATATTATATTGACCGATACTGTTATCAGGAAATATTGGTTTTTTGAAAATCCTTTATTTTACGAGGAGGGTTTTATAGTCAGGATACCCGCAGCCATATATACGATGGGGTATTACCTGAGGTTATTGATCTTCCCGCATCCCCTTTCATGTTACTATGGCTATGATTATATACCTGTCACTGGTTGGGCAGATACTGGATCACTTTTGCCAGTTGCCTTCTACTTTGTACTTGGAGCGGTTATCATTGGTGCAGGAATTTATGCCCTAATCAAATTACCAGGTAAAGGAGTACTGTCGTATGGTATTTTATTTTATTTGATCGGTATTGCGGGTCTCTTCAACCTGATTAGGCCAATTGTCGGGATAATCGGTGAGCGATTTACTTATATTGCCTCCCTGGGTTTCTGCATAACCGGAACATATCTGTTACTGAGATTTTATAAAATCCCGTTTGAATCTAATTACGTGAAATATGATGTTAAGCCAGCTTTCATCCTGACGATAATAGTAATTCTGGGATTATATTCAGTAAGGACAATTACCAGGAACATGGATTGGAAGGATCATCTGACATTATACAGGCATGATATAAAACACCTGGACAGATCCTCGAAAGCGCATACATTGCTCGCAGGTACTGCATTTTCTAAACTTCCTGAAATTCAACCCGGCCCGGAAAGGGATAAACTGATAAAAGAAGCGATCAAACATTTTAAAGAAGGATTGAAAATATATCCCGGGAACTATATTGTAGTTAACAATCTCGGTACAATATATTTTAATTTTCTCGAAGATTATAAAACCGCTGCGTCATATTATAAAAAAGCGATCGAGTTAAATCCTGATTATATTGAAGCATATTACAGTCTTGGATTTTCTTATGAAAAATTAGGCGATCAGGAAAATGCAATACTGTTTTTTAATAAAACTTTGGAATTGGATGACATGTATTTCCCGGCTTATATAAGGTTGACACGTTTATATGAAACCAAAGGCGAATATGATAAAGCCATCAGTATAAATATGAGAGGACTGGAAAACTTTCCGCAATCCGAAACATTTTATGTAAATATTGGGAATGCGTATAGCTTAAAAAATGATACTTTAAGCGCTCTTAAGTATTTTGAAAGTGCTATAGAAATAAGACCTGTGAATTATGACTTGTGTAAGCATATTGCAGGAATTTACGAATTGATTGGCGATAACGATAAAGCTGATGAATATTTTAAGAAAGCAAAATCTGCGAGTAATTAAGGACATAACTTTGTAAATTGATTAAAAAAATGCCGCAAATTCATCTTTTTTAAGTTGTGCAACAGGCACACCGGTCAAGGAATAAAGGGGTTCGTTATATAATTTAGTGGAATTTAGTGTTTTTGTGCTTTGGTGGCTAAACATTGAAATTCCGTTACGAATAAATTATTGTTAATAAATATTTCGATCAAACGTAAAAAAATGCATCTCAAATGTATATTTTTGAAAATAAAAGCAACTTTTTAAGCTATATTGCGTCTTATCATAAATATTATGTAATTTAGCTTATTATTTGTTTATATTATTAACTAAATTAACCAAATGTTATGTCGCTTATAAAAATTTTTTGTTTATCTACCATTGCAATTTTTTGTGTATTGAAGGTATCATTTGCCCAGCAAAATGTTGGGGATTTAGTTACTGATAATGTTAAAAAAACCATAATTATCAGAGATAAAGCTACTGACATTACTGTTGAGGATGAGTATAGAACCATAAATTTTTTCCTAGGAGGATTTCGGGATAAAAATGAGATTGATGATTTTGTTGAAGCTGTAAAAGATAAACTTTTCACTTGTAGTACAGCATCTCCAACATTAGGTGTGCTGTTGTTTGATGTCGAAGCTAGTAATTCTCAGGGGCAAAGACCTGCAAAGCTTATCGTAAAAAAAGAGGTAAACAATATGGAGCTAATTGAGTTGGCTCAAGATTATGGGATTGAATTTATAGAGATTGAAGGCAAATTAAAACCAATAAGCACGGTTCTGGAAGAAGGGGTATTTTAATCTAATAATTAACTTAAGTGGCAATTTGCGTTAATTAATTATACCATGAAAACTTTTATTTATAGTTTAATTCTGTTATGTTTTTTAATATTAACAGTTAATAATGCAATACCTCAAACCGCGACTGCAACAGTTTATTATACTGGGGTTTGGGCTACGGGCAATTGCTGTTCCCCTGCCGGAGGTTATAGTGGGCTGTGTGGTCAGGATTATACGTGTATTAATAATCCCGGTGCTCCCAGTTCTACAGCATGCGGAACTAGCGTGGCATCTATGAATCGAACTTTTGCTGATCCTGTTCCGGGAGGAAATACTGTTACGGCTGTAACAGTTACTTATTATTTTGCCAATGGTTCTGCTGGCATTTCTGTTCCAACTTCTATAAACGGCACTTCAATTGGCACTTTTTGGCCATCTGCTGCCTCTACTACTTGTACTGATAACCCTTGCCAGTCAGGTTCTATTTCCCAGACTTTTCCATGCGGTCTGCCTGGATACAACTATGGTGGTAATAATACTTTTACGATCTCCTCTTCTGCCCCGTTTTGTATTACACAAGCTAATATAACATTGACTTATACGTCAAACGTAAATCCTTCCCAACCTGGAGCCATAGCAGGTTCCGCAAGTCCCTGTGTTGGCTCTACCCAGGTTTATTCCATAGGTTCTGTATCAGGCGCTACGGGTTATACATGGTCTGTAGCGGGTTGTACGGGCTGGTCAATCATTTCGGGCCAGAATACGACCTCTATCAGTGTTACGGTAGGGAGCGGCATCTGTAATCTTTGTGTAACAGCCAATAATAGTTGCGGCTCCAGTCCGCAAAGATGTAGAACTATTACACCCTCTTCTGCCCCGGCTATGCCTGGAGCTATAACAGGACCTACAACTCCCTGTGTAGGTACTTCGCAAACATATTCCATATCTGCCGTTTCAGGGGCTACATCTTATGACTGGACAGTTCCAGGCGGCTGGTCCATTAATTCAGGTCAGGGATCAACATCTATCAATGTTACGGTGGGCAATAATTCGGGAAATGTTTGTGTTCGCGCATGCAACAGTTGCGGCTGCAGTTCATTCAGGTGCCAGGCAATTACTACCACTCCTCCTCCTTCTACACCGGGATTCATATCCGGTTTGGTAAATCCTTGTGTTGGCTCATCACAAACCTATTCCATTTCTGCCGTTTCAGGCGCCACTTCTTATCAATGGACTGTTCCGGGCGGTTGGACCATCAATTCCGGGCAGGGAACAACTTCTATCACCGTAACAGTGGGGAGTGGTTCGGGAAATGTATGTGTCCGTGCATGCAACGGTTGCGGTTGCAGTTCATTCTCCTGTAAAGCTGTTTCTCCACTACCAACCCCGGCTACACCGGGAGCCATCTCAGGTTCCGTAACCGCATGCCCGGGCAATAACCTGACATATTCTATTTCTCCGGTTGCAGGCGCTACTTCCTACCAGTGGACAGTTCCGGGTGGCTGGTCAATTAATTCCGGTCAGGGAACCACATCTATCAATGTAAATGTTGGTGGTAGCGGTGGGGATATATGTGTACGTGCATGTAATAGTTGCGGTTGCGGCTCGTTCACATGCCTGACTATTTCTATTGCAAATATCACACTCAGCACTGTCGTCACTGATGAAACCTGCAGCGGATCCTGTAATGGAGCAATTAACCTTACAGTCGCAGGCGGTACTCCATCATATACTTATTCATGGTCAAATGGATCTCCGAACCAGGATATAACCGGCTTGTGTAACGGTAATTATTCAGTCACGGTTATTGATGCCAACGGCTGTTCGGCAAGTACTTCTGCAACTGTAAATGCAGGATTAGTCGTTAATGCCGGCTTTACATATAATGGCAACCAATGCCCAGGTAACAGTTTCAATTTTACAAATACAGGTACTATGGGGGCTTCCTATTCCTGGTCATTTCCCAGCGGTTCCCCCGCTTCTTCCATTGCAGAAAATCCATCCGGCATAACCTGGAGCACACCGGGAACTTATACTGTTACGCAAACTGTTACTCAAAGCGGCTGCAGCGATGTTGCTACATTAAATATTGTTGTTTACACTGTGCCAACGGCATCTATAGTGGGTACTGATATGTCATGTAATGGTGTTTGTGACGGATCAGCCGATCTAACTGTTAGTGGCGGGCTTAGCCCTTATAATTATAATTGGTTACCCGGTGGACAGAACACCCAGGATATATCACCACTTTGCAATGGTTTATATACTGTCACGGTTACAGATGTAAATGGATGCACCGCTACTGACAACGTTACAATTAATGACCCGGCTCTGTTGGCCGTGTTAACGGCTAGTACAGATGCAAGCTGTTATGGCGTTTGTGATGGTACTGCAACCGCTGGTCCTACGGGCGGTACCGGCAGCTATACTTATTTCTGGAACCCTAGCTTCCAAACCACACAAACAGCAACCGGCTTGTGTAACGGAACATATAATGTAATAGTTACCGATGCCAACGGGTGTACAGCTAATGCTAACCAGGCAATAAATGAACCCGCTGCCATTGTACTTACTACCAGCAGTGTTGACGCTACCTGTGCTACCGCTGATGGCCAGGTTTCCGTATCCGTTGCCGGAGGCGTTGCTCCCTATACCTATTTATGGAACAATGGATGTGTTACCTCAACATGTATAAATTTGTTTGCAGGTGCATATACAGTAACAGTTACCGATAACAACGGTTGTTCCGAAACAGCAACTGCCACTATCAATACTACTGCCAGCGTTTCGGCTACAGCTTCTGTTACATCCGGCTTTAACGGAGAAGATGTTAGCTGTAATGGTGCATGTGATGGCGAGGCAACCGTTACCGCAGCCGGAGGAATCTCTCCCTATACTTATTCATGGAACACATCTCCCACACAAACAACTCTTATTGCTACAGGTCTTTGTGCAGGCACTTACATTGCTGATGTTACCGATAATGCCGGTTGTAATGCTGCTGCTTCAGTAACTATTACAGAGCCACCGGCTTTGATCGCTTCTGTTTCCGGCAGTAATGATGCAAGCTGTAATGGCGTTTGCGATGGTGATGCAACCGTTTCTGTCTCGGGTGGTACTGGCGGCTATACTTACTCCTGGAGTAACCCCTCATCATCCATAACTGCAACTACTGCTCCGGATCTCTGTGCCGGAGTGCTTTATACTGTTACAGTTACCGATGTTAATGGCTGTACTACTAATACTACCATTACTATTTCCGAACCTGCTGTAATTACAATTAATATAGATTCAACTGACGATGTTAGCTGTAATAGTAGCGCTGACGGAGCTGTATATATCACGGTTTCTGGAGGAACACTCTCTTACAATTACTCATGGTCAAACGGTCCAACAAGCCAAGATATAAATAATCTTTCTGCAGGAACATATACCGTTACTGTTACTGATGCCAATGGCTGTACAAATACAGCGAGCGCTACTATTAATGAACCCTCTCCTATTACGCTCATTCCCAGTACTACTGATGCATATTGTGCCCTGGCTAATGGAGAGGCATGTGTTACTGCTTCCGGGGGTACCCCAACTTATAATTATTTATGGGATGATCCCGGCTCCCAAACAACAAACT
This sequence comes from Bacteroidota bacterium, assembly GCA_043811005.1. Classification (GTDB taxonomy): domain Bacteria; phylum Bacteroidota; class Bacteroidia; order NORP154; family NORP154; genus JBDRNO01. Next base: position 15,125 of record JBDRNO010000275.1, read on the forward strand.
GTGCTGCCGGTTTATTTGGAGCAACAACATACAATGTTACTGTTACTGATGCCAACGGATGTGTTGCCTCAACAGTAGCAACCGTTAATGATCAACCGGGAGCCAATGCTATTGCTACACTTGACAACAATACTTCCGGCTTTGGAAACTGTGACGGTCAGGCAACTGCATCCATGCCTGGCGGTTATCCACCATTTACATACCAATGGGATGATCCATTGTCTCAAACCACTGCAACAGCCGATAGTTTATGCGCAGGAATTTACTGTGTTACAGTTACAGATTTTGCCGGTTGTGTATCAAGTGATTGTATTACCATTATTGAACCACCTGCCATTTCTGATTCTATTACCGGAACGGATGTTGTTTGTAATGGAGACTGTAATGGCGCTGCCGATCTTACTATTTGGGGAGGAGTGCCTCCCTATACTTTCCTGTGGACACCGGGTGGATATGTAACTGAAGATATAGTGGGTTTGTGTGCCGGCAATTATGTGGTTGATATTACCGATGCCAATGGAGTTACAGTGAGCGATTCAATTGTTATAAACGAACCTGCTCCAATAGTTATTACCATGACCGGTAACAATGCTTTATGTAATGGCGATTGCAATGGAGATGCCATTGCTACCGTATCAGGAGGTACTCCTCCATATACTTATTTATGGGATGACCCAGGTTCACAAACAAACACCACAGCTACAGGACTGTGTGACGGAACTTATAATGTAACGGTTACCGATACAAATGCTTGTGTTGCAACAAACAGCATTACAATTACTGAGCCCCTTCCGGTTATTGTCAGCACTACTGTTACTAACGCCAATTGCGGGCAGTCAGACGGGTCGGCTACTGCAAGTGTAACCAATGGGGTTCCATCTTTTACATATTTATGGGATGACCCTGGCTCCCAAACTACTCAAACTGCAATCGGACTGCCTGCCGGAACGTATTTGGTTATTGTAACTGATGCTGATGGGTGTACCGGTTCAGCAGCAGCGGCTGTTACTGATGATGCCGGGGCAACCGCTTCTATTACAGACAGTACAGATGCAAGCTGCTTTAACATTTGCGATGGAGATGCTACTGTTACCGTTAGTGGAGGAATCGGGCCATACACTTATCTATGGATCCCATCAGGTCAAACTACCCCTATCTCTGTAAACTTATGTGCAGGCACTCATACTGCTGAAGTTACAGATGCAAATGGATGTATTACTACGGTTAGTGTTACTATTAATGAACCGCTTCCACTTAATGCCACTGCCTACGCCTTTACAGAACCGACATGTAACGGCCAGTGTGATGGAATTGCTGATGTAACAGTGACAGGAGGTACGGCTCCTTATACATATCAATGGAACGACACTTTACTTCAAACTTCAATCATGGCTACCGGCTTATGTGCAGGAACTTATGATGTTATAGTTACTGACGTTAATGGATGTAATGGATCCTCAAACGTTATTATTAATGAACCCGCTCTATTAACATTATCGTTAATATCAGTTGATCCTGGATGTAATGGCGATTCTACCGGCTTTGCAACCGTAACCCCTGCAGGTGGAGTAGTTCCTTATACTTATTCATGGTCTAGTGGCGACAACACACAGGTTGCTGACACTTTACCTGCCGGAATTTATTTTATTACAGTTACAGATGCAAATGGATGTAATGCTGTATCTACTGTTATTATAGGACAACCACCTGCACTGATAGCATCCATTTCCTCTTTCGGAGATGTGGATTGTGACGGTAATTGTGATGGTTTTGCAACTTCAACCGCAGCAGGAGGCACACCTCCGTATACTTATCTGTGGAGTGATGGCCAAATAACTGCAACTGCTTTTAATTTTTGTATGGGAACGTATGATGTAACTATTACCGATGCTAACGGGTGTACTGATATGGCATCTGTTACTATCATACAACCAAATGCATTAACTATCTCAATCTCATCAACCAATGTAACATGCTTTGATGCCTGTAACGGAATTGCAAATGCCAATATTTCCGGAGGTACGCCTCCCTATACTTTCCAGTGGAATGACCCACTTTTCCAAACCACTCAAACAGCGGACAGTTTATGTGCTGAACCGGGAGGCACTATATACCAGGTGATAGTAGTTGACTCCAATGGATGTATTATACAAGCTAATGTAATGATTTTTCAACCACAGGAATTGAGCTTAAGCGTGAGCAGTGTTGACTCCTCAACTTGTGGTAATCAGAATGGAGGCGCCTGTATTAGCGTTAGTGGTGGTATTATCCCCTATACCTACCAGTGGGATGACCCATGGTGGACACAAGCCAGTTGTATTGACAGTGTTTATGCAGGGGTATACATTGCCACTGTTATTGATAACAAATTCTGTGTTGATACCTTGTCCGTTCCCATCAATGATATAGCCGGCCCTGTTATTGAAAGTATTACTACTGTTGATGTTGCCTGTTATGGAGATACCAATGGCATGGCAACTGTGGACAGTGTTACAGGAATTGGAGTACCTTACATGTATGTTTGGAGGAATAATAGCGGTGATACCATTGACACAGGTTTTGGTTTGAATATTTTAGTTAACTTATCATCTGGAATATATACAGTTACTTTAATTGATGCAAATGGTTGTATCACTTCTGAAGTAGTCGGCATTAACCAACCCGCACAGTTAAACAGCGCCATCTTCCCGACTAATACAAATCATGTAAGCTGTAACGGGTCATGTGATGGGGATGCAACGGTATCTGTTTCAGGTGGTACTCCGCCCTATACATATTCATGGCTGCCTACAAGTACCGATATTACTGCATTGGCTGACAGCTTATGTCCCGGTGACCACATTGTATATATTACAGATGCACTTGGGTGTCAGGATTCAAGCAGTGTTACCATTATTGAACCTGAACCACTGTTAATTTCCCCTTTTGTTACAGATGTTAGCTGCTTTGGAACCAATGACGGTGAGATAACATTGCTGCCGCCAGGGTCAATTACAGGGGGAACCGTTCCGTATGCTTTCGTATGGATGCCTCCTGGGACTGCAGGGAATGTTGCTACGGCAACCAATCTTGTTGCAGACACTTTCACAGTTATTGTTACCGATCTTAACGGATGTACTGCAATAGACAGCAATATTATTGTTATCGGACCCACTGAATTATCCTTTACGAGCACTTCTGTAGCAGATGTCTGTGGCAGCGCTTTGGGTCAGGCAACAGCCACCCCTTCCGGCGGAACACCGGCATATACCTATTCGTGGAACACGAATCCACTCCAAACCGGTTCTATTGCCACCGGTTTATTAGCCGGAAATTATAATGTAACAATTACTGATGCTAATGGCTGTACAGCATCCGGACCAGTTGTAGTACCAGGTACACCCGCCCCGGTAATTGATTCTGTAATAGTTACTGATGTGGTTTGTAATGGTGAATCTACAGGAACGGCACAGGTTTTCGCCAGCAGTGGAACACCCCCTTTTACATATTCATGGAATACATTTCCGGCACAGTCAGGTTCAATGGCAACCGGATTGGCTGCCGGTCAATATATTATTACAGTTACTGATCCAAACGGATGTGAGGATATTGGCTTTGCTCAAATTAATGAACCTAATAGTATTACAGTGCTTATTTTTAAAGATCCGGTTGGTCCGATATGCTATGGTGATTCTGCCCTGATCTCTGTTGCAATTTCCGGTGGTGTAAGTCCGTTTGTGAGAAACTGGGACAATGGATTACCAGATTCAACTGCTCATATTGTTACACCGGATATTACAACCATATATACTGTTACTGTATCTGATGCTAATAGTTGTATTGCTTCTGAATCTGTTACCGTGAATGTAAATCCTCCTTTAATACTCTCTGTTACAGGCGCTTCAATTTGTGAAGGAGAAAGTACTGTATTAAGCGCTTCTGCTTCAGGAGGTAATGGAATAGACTATTGGTTCGAATGGAGTAACGGAGAGACCTCGCAATCTATAACTGTTTCACCCGATAGTGCAACAGTTTATTCGGTTATTGTTCGGGATAGTTGCTCTCTTGATGATACTGCTTTTGTGTTAGTTTCAGTTTTTAGGTTTCCCATTGTTAGATTTTATTCTGATATCACACAGGGTTGTGCACCAATAACATTTATTGATTCTTCAACTATTTATCCTTCAGCTATGTACCCATTTCCTAAACCATTTCCTATTGACACTTCGATTATATCCTGGTTATTAGACTTTGGAGATGGTACAACCTGCCTGGTATATTTTGATACCTCAACAAACACATTGACTTATAGTGGGGATTGTGGCACATCTGTTGGCCAATATCCAACACATGTATATCAATCAGCAGGCACTTACGATGTATCCATGACCGTTACTGATATTTTCGGATGCAGCAGCGATTCAACAATTCCTTCAATGATAACTGTTACTGTTCCAATAGCCGGTTTTGCTGCTTCTCCGAATCCGGCAACTATGTCAGATCCTACTGTTGTGTTTACTGATGCTTCTTCCAATGACGTTGTTTCGTGGTTGTGGGATTTTGGTGATGAAAATACCGATAGTGTGCAAAATCCGTCTCACACTTTTAGCGATACCGGAACATATTCTGTAACACTTATTGTAGAAAACGCTGATGGTTGCAGAGACACAGTTATACATATTGTAATTATCAAGCTGCAACCTACCGTATTCGTTCCTAATATTTTTTCACCTAACGGGGACGGGGAAAACGATGTGCTATATGTTTGCGGACAAGAGATCAAATCAATGAATTTTATTATCTATGACCGTTGGGGCGTGAAGATTTTTGAGAACGATGATGTTACTCCCAAAGGCAATTGCGGTAATTATTGCTGCAATATTGGAAATGGGTGGGATGGCACCAGAAACGGGAAAGATATGCCTCCGCAGGTCTTTGTGTATTACCTGGAAGCAACTTATACAAATGGGGATGTAGTTGAGGAACAAGGGAATATTACTTTGGTTAAATGAAAAAAAGAACCCTCATAACAATAACTTTTTTGTGCTTTTACTGTTTAAATGCGGTAACACAGACCAATTGTTATAACAATCCTTCAATTGAAGGCACTTCGCAGGCGCACGTGGTTCCTTCACCGTGGAATACTTGCTGGGGATCGCCCGATACCCAGCCCGGTCAGTGGGGTATCACCTTACCTGCCTCTGACGGAAGTACTTATGTAAGTTTCCTGGCATCTAACAATTATTCTTACCTTGAAGGGATGACACAACCATTAACAACATGTATGGTTGCGGGTGAAACATATACTTTCTCGGTTGATCTTGCTCACAGTAATGTTTACAACACTGCAGGACCAGGTGACTGTTATAGCTCCTTTGCTGTATGGGGTGGTAATTCGTCTTGCGACAGGGCAGAACTGCTTTATTGTTCAGGAGAGATATGGAATACAAACTGGCAAACTTATTCCATCACTTTTACTCCTACAGGCAATTGGTGTTATATAGGGTTTAGTCCTTGCTATCTAACTTCCTGCAGCGGTTATATTAACCTTTTAATGGATAACATTTCCTGTATTAGTCCTGTCCAGGCAATGGTGACTTCCACAGATGTTACATGTTACAATGCTTGTAACGGAACCGCCACTGCATCACCTACCAGCGGAACCCCGCCATTTACTTACTCATGGGCACCCGGAGGACAAACAACGGCTACAATAACAAATCTTTGTCCGGGAACCTATACCGTAACCGTTACTGATGCAGGAAGTCAAACCACTACAGCAGACGCAATAATTGCACAACCATCTGCACTTATTATAACCCCATCCCAAACAAACGTCTCTTGTCTAAGCGGAAGTAATGGCAGTGCAACGGCAACTGCATCCGGCGGCACTTCTCCCTATACTTATTTATGGAGTAATAGCGGGACTACTCCAACTATTTCAGGGCTCACTGCCGGTAGTTATAGCGTTACGGTTACAGATGCAAACGGTTGCCAGACAACTACAAGCTATAATATCAATGATGGTGGAATCGTATCTGCTTATATTTCAGCCAGCGTTGATGTGTCCTGCGCGGGTGGCAATAATGGAACAGCCACGGTTACCGTTACCGATGGAACACCTTTCTATAATTATTTATGGAGTAATGGACAAACAACCCAAACGGCTGTTTCTTTAACCGCAAGTAGTTACACTGTTCAGGTTACAGATTCTAAAGGATGTTCTACTACAGTGAATGTTACAATTACCGAACCCCCTCTTCTTAATGCATCTATTTTTTTAACAACTGATGCCAGTTGCAGCGGTTCCTGTAACGGACAGGCAACCGTTACAGCATCCGGAGGTACAGGCGCCTATACTTACTTGTGGGATAATGGTCAGACCATACCTAACGCAACAGGTTTATGCGCAGGCACGGAAAATGTTACTGTTACCGATGCCAACGGCTGCACAACTTCTGCTTCTGCAACCATTAACGAACCGCCTCCATTAGCAATGTCTGAAACAATAACAGATCCCGGTTGTACAGATAGTTGCAATGGAAATGTTGTAGTGTCTGTAATTGGCGGAACTTTCCCCTATACTTATCAATGGAATGATTCATATTCTCAAACAACCGCTACAGCATATAATTTATGTGATGGCACTTATATTATTACAGTTACAGATAATAATGGTTGTGTTGAAATTTCCACTGTTGTTTTGACCGATCCACCTCTTTTTGTAGCATCAATAGCAACTTCCATTGATGTTGATTGCAATGGGAATTGCAATGGTTACGCACAGGTAAGCGTTTCAGGCGGTGGCGGGCCTCCTTATACCTATTTATGGACCAATGGACAAACAACTGACCAGGCAATTGGTTTATGTCCGGGTTCATATAGTGTGACAGCTACTAATAATAATGGTTGCACTTCATCGGCTTCTACCGTTATTAACGAGCCACCACCACTCACTAGCACAATTTCATCAAGCAATGTGACCTGTTTTGAAGCATGTAACGGGTCTGCAACTGTTACCGTATCAGGTGGAATGCCACCTTATACTTATCAATGGAATGATCCGATGTTCCAAACCACTCAAACTGCCATCAACTTGTGCTCTCAACCCGGGGGCACTCTTTATACTGTATTTGTAACCGACTTAAACGGCTGTATTATTTCAAAAAGCGTTACTATTACCCAACCCCAGGAATTAGGTCTTTTGATAAATGTCGTATCTCCAACAACCTGCAGTTCCAATAATGGCGGAGCATGTGTGAGTGCCTATGGTGGTATTTCCCCTTATACAATAGTTTGGAATGACATCAATTCTACTGTTGATACTTGTATTTCAAACGTGTATGCAGGCGTGTTTAATCCCATAGTTACCGATGCCATGGGATGTACCGATACCGTGACTGTTATAATTAATGATATTGCAGGACCTACTATTGACAGCATTATAACAACTGATATTGAATGCTTTGGCAATGCCAATGGTACTGCAAAAGTGTACATATCAGGTGGAACATCGCCATTTACCTATATATGGCAAGATAATTTTGGTGATACTATTGCTACAGGTGTGACTTTTATTTCCGGTTTATCAGGAGGAATACATACTGCGATTATCGTTGATGCTTTTGATTGCCTTGAATCGGAAATATTTAATATTTATGAACCTCCGCTATTAGTAAGTGCCATTACTTCAATAACCAATACAAGTTGTTTTGGTGTATGTAACGGAGTTGCAACTGTTTCAGTTTCAGGAGGAACAGCACCTTATAATTACTCCTGGTCGCCTGGCGGACAAACCAGCCCAACTGCAACTGCTTTATGTGCGGGAATATATTTTGTATATATTACAGATTCATTTGGTTGTTCTACTAA